>FR892214.1:37811-49634 GCA_000433115.1 Ruminococcus sp. CAG:382 | reverse complement strand
CCCGCGGCGCAGATGCCGTCGGCGCTTGTGCGGCAGTCCTCGCCTGCGATGATATAGCCCTGTTCGTCCAGGGCAACGACATCGGCAAAGGCGGCGTTTTGCGGTTCAAGGCCTATCGCGACGAAAAGCCCCGTACAACTAACGGTTTCGGTTTCGCCCGTTTCGGCATGGCGGATAACCGCGCCTTCGAGCGCTTCGCCGCCGAAGAGCCTGTCTACGGTGACGGAGGTGATTATTCTGACGTTTTTGCGTTCGTTAAGTATCTCCTGCAGCCTTGCTTCACCGGTCAGGAAGGGAAGATTTTGTATTATTGTGACGCTTTCGCATATGTCGGAAAGGAGAACGGCTTCCTGTAAGGCGGAATTGCCGCCTCCGACGATCGCCACATTCTGTGATGCGAAGAACGCGCCGTCGCATACAGCGCAGTATGAAATGCCGTTTCCGGCGAAGGTATCTTCGCCTTCGACGTTCAGTCGGCGGTGTTTTGCGCCGGACGCAATGATTATCGCCTTGCAGGCGTATTCCTCATCCTCGGTCGTCACTGTGAAGCTGCCGGGAGTGCCGTGTATGCCCGTGACCTCGCCGAATACGGTTTCGGCACCCAGTTCAAGCGGCTGTTCAACAAGTCTTTCGGCGAGTTCGCCGCCCGAGACCGACACAATCCCGGGGAAGTTTTCAATTTTCGGGGAAAAGGCGACCTGTCCGCCGAAGCCTGATTTTTCGATTACGAGAACGGTTTTTCCTGCTCTGAGCGAATATGTTGCGGCGGTCAACCCTGCCGGACCTGCGCCTATTATTACTATATCGTACATATGCAAACCTCACTGTGCTTTATAATAAAATAATTATAATCGGATTCGGCGGATTTGTCAACAAAAGAATATTGAAATCGGATGGGCTTTGTGATAAAATATAAACACAAATTGACTGTTGGAGGTCGTCATTATGAGCGGCAGTTACAAGGAGCTTAGGAAAAAGGCTGTTGCCGAAGAGTTTTCATCGCCGGAGCTTATGAATATGAGAAAAAAGCTGGCGGTGTGCTTTATAGCGTTTATTGTCTGCAGGGTCGCTTTTTCGGTTTATGAAACGGTTTATATCGTACTTAAAGAGGCTGACCTTTCTTTCATAATTTCGAATCTTTGCCTTACCGCGCTTACCGCATTCCTGTCCTATGCGATATATAACGGTGCTTCAACGCTGACGTTCCTCACGGCGCTCGGCGGTGCTTATTCGCTTGTTACAAATTTTGCAAGCGAAACGGTCATCCGCTACATAACAACGCAGAGAGACGTCGCTTTCAATGCCTATATGGCGGTCCTTGCGGTGGTTTCGCTGATTCAGATTGTCATGTATATTTACATCGGCGCTTCAAAAAAATGGAAACAATATTTCGCGGCTTGCCTCAGGGTGAACGGGAAGCTGGCGGAAAGATAGTCGGAAAAGCGCACAGCGAAAAATGAAAATGCAATGCAAAACAGCGTTTCTGCCGGTTAAGGCGGAAACGCTGTTTTTTTGATTTAAGGCATCACCGCCGTAATTCCGAGCGGCACACTTGCTTGCATCTTTTCCGTCATATTTCAAAAAAATTCTTGTCGGTAGTCTCCACTACCGCCTGCGGATTTTTGTTTCATCTGACGAAAAATCTGACGGCGCAATTGCACCACCGGAATTACGCGGTGAAGCCTTAATTGTATTTTGTTTGCCGTACCGCCTGTGGATTCGGATCTTTTCCCTCAGCGGACTTTTGTCAGCTGATATTCAGCGTTACTTCAAACGGGGTGCTTTCACCGAGGTAGTTTGAATATGTTACGAAAAATGAATCCTGACCGGTATAACCCTTTTCGGGGTAATATGCAAATGTACCGTCAGGCGAAAGCGTCAGCACGCCGTGCGACGGTGAAACGTCAGTGATGTATTCGCCTATGGTATTTCCGTCAGAGACTCTTGCAGAAAACTTTTTCGACGCCGTTACGTCGAAGCTCATATCTTCGGGTGCATCGGGGGTCATGGGAAGCGTTCCCTTTATGAAACCGTAGGTATAATCATATATCAATCTTGCCTTCGGGTCGGTGGACATACATGAGTTGTAATAGAGATAAATGTCCTGATAGTACATATGGATGGTGTCTTTCATATAGCCGTAGCGCACACCACCGGTAAGGTATTCCATATACTTGTCGAAGAACACGCTGTCGGTCAGCGCAGCTCCCGTAATTTCCATTTCAACACACATGCCGAGCCGTTTTGCCATTTCCGCACAGTCTCTTACCTGACTGTCGCTAACGCGGGCATCAAAGGCGTAGTTTGGCTGCATACATGCGGCATCAAAGCCGAAATACTGCCACTGATCAAAACCGTATGCAGTGAAAAACGGAATCCAGAACAGTCCGTAGCCTTTTTCATGGCAATAATCTGCAACGGAATTGATTATATACGCATCATTGGCGTTATCTGTTGCGGATTCATTTATCCAATAAAAACCGGCGAATTTCACATTGTCGAGCTTCATTCCGTCAAGGCGGAAAAGAAAATCGTCAATTGCCCATTTTATTGCGGCAATACGCATTTCGGGGGTGTTCAGGGTTTCGGTTTTTCCGTCACCGTTGATGTCGCCGAAAGCTATGTTGTCGCCCGGGTAGAAGAGTGTGAAATAGAAGCTCACACGGTAATCATCGTTTCCGAGCTGCTTTTTTACTCTGCCTACCGCCTCTTCAAGCGCCGCGAGGTCACGTCCGGCACCGAACAGTTTGTCTGTCTGATCCTTTGTTTCACGCATATTGGCGTTCTTATATGCCTGATTGCCGTCAAGCAGGGAACCTGTCGGGCAGAAGAGGAAACCGTCAAACATTGTGTCTTTTACATTTCCGTTTTCGTCGAGATACGCGACATAGGGCATAAGCTCTTCTGCGGTGTATCCGACTTTTTTGCCCTGTTTCTCATCCTCGGCACAGTAATTCGGAACGAGTACGATATCCTTTGCACCGCCAAGCAGGGTGTCATTTCGTTCTGTGTAGCTGTTGATATTCAGCTTAGAAGGTTTCTTCCCGCTTTCCGAGAGAGGGGCGCTCGCCGAATCCACCTTTTTGGTGCCGAAGACCTCAAGCTCATCACAGTAGGCGTTCGGCCATACCTTGAATGAAAAACGTGCGTAGCGTGCTCTGTACGGTTTGTCAAGTTCAAAGGTGCCGCGGAGTATTTCGGTCGGCTGAGAGGAAGGAAGGGTTGCAGAACCCACGGGATACCAGTTGTCGCCGTCTTCCGACAGCCAGAGCAGCGCTCCGGAAACGACGTTGATACCGACGTTATCCTGTCTCAGAAAACTGACGGAAAAGCCTGTTACGGTTGCGGTTGCACCAAGGTCGTAAACGACATCTCTGCCGTGACAGCTTCCGAATTTGAAGAATCCCGGGTCGGTATAATCTGCGTTTTCGGCGAACTTGCCGTCTGTCATGAGGGTGCTGCTTTCGGGTGTGTTGCCGTGGGGGTTCGTCGATTTGTAAAGCGGAACATAGGAATATATGCGTTGTGTTTTGCCGCTTATAAGGTTGACCGTATCATTGTAATCCGGAGAATTGCTATCGAAATATGTCGGAGTTTTGATAACCGGCACAGTTTTTTCGGCATAGTATGTGGCTTCGGGTTTGTTGTCCGCTTCGCGGTAGGCAAAAACACCGATTTCTTCGATAAGCAGCATTTTGCGTTCCTGCTCAGGGACAGTAAAGCGGATGTACTTAGCCTTTACCGTGAAGGGGAGAGAAAGAATATAGTTATAATAATATGAAGATGCTGCCGTGGGAGCATATACTCTGCCGAGTTTTGTGAAGTTTTTGCCGTTGTCAGAGATGAAGAAATCGACATATTTGGGGAGGACTATTCCTATCTGCGGGTTTGAATGTGCCGAAAGCGTGAAGCGGCTTATATCGGTTGCGACTGTTCCAAGGTTTACGGTCATATCGAGTGCCGCACTTCCGGCAAATCCAACCCAGTTGCCGCTTTCATAGGTCGCGCCGATCTTTTTTCCGTCGGTAAGCTTGCTTGTATCCGGGAAATTTGAATCGGCAGAGCGGGAGAGACGACAGTTCTTGGACAATGCAATATTCCGCGGGTCCAAAGCGCGTTTAACTTCGCCATATTTCAGTGAGGCTGCGATTTCAGTGAATGAATATGTGTCATTGACGTATGAATCATCAACATCTTGTTCGAGCGAAAATGACGCGCTGTCGCCCTTGACATCGGCATACACGGTCAGCTCGTCCAGAAACAGATTCGCGGAATAGTGGTTCATGGTAAAGCGTATGTAACGATAACTGACAGGGGCGTCGAGGGTTGCCGATATTCGGTATGCACCGGTTTCGGCTGTCGCGTCAGCGCTCATACGGCAGAGACGATTCCAGCCGGATGTTTTTTCGTTGTTGTCGTCCGAGCCGTAGACGGTTATATTCTGCGGAGCTCCGATGCCGGGACCGAGCTCATGATAGTACGAAACTTCGAACTTGTACAGCCTTTCGCAGTTCTCGCCGAGATCGATTGTAAAGGTCACGGGATCCGGTCTGCTGTAGTTTGACCATTTGGGGTCACCGTAGCCTTTATCGTCTTCGGCATACAAACCGTCGGTCAGCTCTGTGCCGAAGGTGTCTTCATATGCGGCATCGGCTTTTGTTCCGGAGTAGGGTTTTCCGATCGAAACCGGAGTTTCATATTCCGGGGCAAACATTTCGTCGGACATATCACTTTCTTCGGATGAGGTTACGGTTTCGTTCGAGGTTTGTTCCGAGACTGCCGTACTTTCGGTGGCAACGATATCTGAAGATGTGTTTGACTCATGGTTTGAGCAGGAGAAAAATGATGAGGAAATAAGCATAAATGTGAGTGCAATGCAGATTGGTTTCTTCATGGCGTTCCTTTCGTAAGTAAATTGAAATCGGACTGTCTGTCGGGGTACAGGCAGCACAAACAATGGAATATATTACAACAGCGTTTCTGTCGGTTAAGGCGGAAACGCTGCTTTTTTTTGATGATTTGAGAAGAAAATCTTTCAGCCTTCGGACTCGTCTTCGGTGGAGCGAGTCTTTGCTTCGTTGAGGCTTTCCTCGTTTTCGCGGGAGTTGGTCTCGATGTAGTCCGCCATTCTGAGGTCGGAGAAATCGTTATAGCCGTAATAGTTTGAAGAGATCTTCTTCAGAATCTTTTCGTTATATGTGTAGCTTGTTGTGTACTGGAAGACGGCGGTCGCGGGGCAGAGCTCTGCAAGCTTTGTTTCGATTGCGTGAAGCTTTGTCGCTCTTTCGGTTCTGTCTTTCAGATAAATGACTTCGTCAAGGAGAGTATCGTATTCTTCGTCGCTGAGACCGGTGTAGTGAGGAGTGTAGGTTTCGGCATCAAGGCTGATGGAAACCTTATTTCCGCTGTACTTGGTTGCAAAGGGAGCGAGGTATGCAATAGCGTCGGTGGAATTGACAGCGTAGTCAACACCAATGATATCGAAGTTGCCGGAGGAAAGTGTGCTCTGGAATTCTTCGGCGTAAACAGGAACAAGCTCGATTGTGAAGCCGAGAGACTCCCACGATGCCTTTGCGGATTCCGCAGCGATTTGGGATGCAAGCTCGTAGCTGATCTTGCCGAACGTATCGGTGAGACCGTTTGCGACATTCTTTGTCACGGGAACGAGGTATGCGAGACGGAGAGTGCCGCCCTTTACGCCTGCTTCGTTCAGGAGCGAAGCAGCTTTTGCGGTGTCTGCTGTGGTGGAATATATATCGCCGCCTGCCTTGCGGAAATCGGTGCCGGATGCGGTGTCAAACACGCCGGAGGGGACGAAACCGGTGGATGCGATATAATTCTTTCCGATTGCATTGACGATCGCCTGTCTGTCAAGTGCTGCGGACAGTGCCTGACGGACCTTTGCGTCCTTCAGAATATCGTTTTTGGTGTTGAAGTAGTATGTATAGGTGGAGAGAAGCTTGTTTGTTGTGACGGAGGAGGCATACTTCGCGAATGTTGTCTTGTCAAAGCTGCCGAGATAGAAGGACTTGCCTGCATCGAACTTGTCAGCCTGGAACTGCTGTTCCGTTGCTTCGGCGGTATCCTTTTTGTCAATCTTTTCGTTTTCGTAGTAGCATACGAGACGGAAGGGGATTACACTCCGGTCAAGCTTGTCTTCTTCGTCGTCACGGTAATAATACTGGTTTCTTTCGAGGGAGAGCTTCACGCCTTCTTCAAGACCCTGAACTCTGAACGGACCGTTACATACCATGATCGCGGCGTTCTTGTCCCAATCCTGTTCACGGGAGTTATCGGTGTTGTTTTTGATGGCACGGGTGATTATATCTTCGCGGAGAGGAGAGAGCGCGATGCATGACACTGCTTCCGCAAAGAGCCCGGTGTCATAATCATTTTCAAAGGTGATCGAGAGGAGCTTGTCGTCCTCTGCAACGAGACCGAGGTCGTCGCTTGTCATGATGCCGGATTTGACCTGACGTGCGTTCTTTATCGGGAAAAGAAGCGAAGCATAGGGGCTTTCGGAATCGGGGCTGAGGATGCGCTTCCAAGCATAGACAACGTCGTCGGCGGAAACGGAAATGCCGTCGCTCCACATGGTTTCGTTGAGCTTGAAATACATCTTGTATTCTTCGTCGCGGTTATCGTAATAGCTGTACCACTCATATGCGAGACCGGGCTTTACTTTGCCCTTTTCGTCGATAGTGGTGAGCGGCTGATAGATGAGGCTGAAGATCATCGCGGTGTCTGCCTGGAGCTGTACCGCGGCGGGATCAAGCGTCTGGGGAAAATCAGTGAGGTACATACTGATGGTAGCACCCTTGTCGTTATCGCCCTGGAGCGTTGAGCACGCTGCAACAACAGGGAGACATACGAACAGTACCAATAAAAGGGCGACAAACTTTTTCATATGAGAATGTTCCTTCCTTTTTGCTCGGAGTGAGCAAGTGCATAAGATTACTTTCTACATTATATCACTTTAGTTCCGAAATTTCAATCCGTAAAAAGCTAAAGCGGGTAATTTTCTTTTATGCACAAAAATCGGAGTGCCGATTTGTGCAGTTTTACCAATTATCGTGCGTAAATCACTTGTTTTCGACGGGGAACGAGGCTGTATTTCCGTAAATATCGGTTATGCTTATGATATATTTATCGAAAATATCGAGCGAAAAGCTGAGCGACAGTTTCTCACGCGCCTGCATCGTTTCGGTTGTCGAGGTGCGTTTCAGCTCTTTTCCGTCTGCGTCAAGAATCGCGACCGTGGTGAAAACATTGCCCTTCTGGATTACGTCGACTGTGAGGATAACCTTGTCATCGGTTCTGCCGGGCTTGAAGCTGACCGTCGGCTCGGGTATATCGGTCGAAGGGAGCTTGCCGGTGTCGTAATACTGCTTGTAAAGCGCGTGATATACCGCTTTTCCGGGGATATCCTTGGCGCAGTAATGGGAATAGGCAAAGGTGATGTGGTTTTCGACATATGGGTGCGAGATTTCCATCTGGCGGACAAAACGGGCAAGGGGAGCGGTTTTGCCGTCTTTGGTGAAGTCCTCGTTGTTTGCCCAGAAGCGCAGACCTTTTTCGGTATCAACGGCTTTTTTCAGCTCGCGGAAATACGCATCGAGTTCGTCTATCGTTATCCATCCGGCGCCGACTGCGTCCTGACAGCAGAATATATCGCCTTCGCGGAAGTTTGCTACTTCGAAAACACGCGTCCATTCTTCGCCTGCCTTCACCGCATCTCCGCCGGCGGAACGTACGAACGGCGACAACATGAGCGGCATTGTCGGGTCGATATCGGTGAGAGGTTCGAGATAGCCGTTCAGGAATTCGCCCGCCTTGGCTTCAAGTCCCATCATGCCGTTATAAAGTTCCCACGCGAAATACCAGCCGGCGAGGGCGTTCGGATATTTTTCCTTGTAAAGATTGTATATTTCCTTTGCGGAAATGATGCCGAGTTCAGCCTGAGAGGTGAGCCAGTTTTCCGTCAGAACGGAAACATCCCACCATTCGTCGGCGATATTGAGACCGACATACACCTTCACTCCCAGGTTTTCGGCTGCTCTGAGACAGCGTTCAAGCATCTGTGACTGATCCTCAAATGCGCCGGTGTTATGTGTTTTGGCGTACTCGGACGGATAGTAGGCGTTGAGAAATTTCGAATACGGTGTTGTTGAGGTCCACTGGATGACAAGCAGGTTAATCCCTACCTCAAGAAGGCCTTCAAAATGTTTTTTCCATTGCGCGTCGGTGTATGATGTGAAAGCGTAGGGCTGCAAAAACGTTCCCGTTACGTGCGGGAAATTCTTTTCTGTCGGCATTGTTTTACTGACCTCCTCCGAGACAGCGCCGGATTCATCCGAGGACGGCTCGTCTGATTTTGTTTGCGAAGATATTTCCGAAGTGCCTGCGGTGCTTGTATCCGATCCGGTCTCGGACGGCGTTTTTCCGCAGGAGGCAAGGGGCATCATTAGTGCGATGGCGAGAAGGGCTACGATAAGTCGTTTCATGGTCATCGGTTCCTTTCGAAAATGTCGTTTCCGTATGCGTCTGTGCCGACTATGAGCGGGAAATCGTCGAAAACAAGCTTTTTCACCGATTCACAGCCCAGCTCGGCAAACGCGATTTCTTCCATTGATGTTATATGACTGGCTGCAACGGCGCCGGCGCCGCCTATCGCGAGAAGGTACAGTCCGCCGTTGCGCACTATGGCTTCTTTCACTTCATTGCTTCTTCCGCCTTTGCCGATTGTTGCGGTCATGCCGAGATCATAGAGCAGCGGCGCGAAAGCGTCCATACGGCAGGAGGTCGTCGGTCCGAACGAACCGCATACTCTGCCTGGCATGGGTGGAGTCGGTCCGGCATAATAAATGCAGGAGCCTTCAAGCGGAAACGGAAGCTCTCCTCCGTCGGCGATCAGCGCTGTCAGACGCTTGTGCGCGGCATCACGCGCCGTATATACGATTCCGGAAAGTAATATGCTGTCGCCTGCGCTAAGCTCCTTCGCCGCACTGCGCAGATCGGTTACGTTTATGCTTTTCATTTCGTTTCGTCAAGAATGCTGTCCACACTGCGGACGGCATCGTCAAGGTGGCGGCGCGCCTGCTCAAGACCGGCGGTCACGAGCTGCTGTTTTTCGACATAGATATCGGCGACGCGGCGGGCGCGGTCGCAGTATTCCTCGGCTTTCCTGTGAGCAGCTGCGACATCTTCGGCAATCTGAATGCGGCATTTGCGCTTCAGTTCCTCACATTCCGCTTCGGCTTTTTTCAGCATATCGCGGGAGGCTTCCTCGGCTGCGCTCAGCTTTTCACCGAGCCGTGCGTTCATACGTTCCGCATCGTCTGTGGAGTGCTTCTTGAACTCGTCAAACTCGGCAAGCAGGCTGTTGGTTCGCTTTTCCGATGCTTCGAGACGGGATTTCAGATCCTCGTTTTCGGAGAACATACGCTTTATTTCGGCGTCCTTTTCGGCAAGCACTTCGTTGTGACGGGCATTCTGCTCAAGGAGAAATTTATCGACTTCGGCACAGGAATATCCCTTGCGCTCTTTTGTGAAAACGGCTGTATCACTCATATGCGACACCTCAGAGTTTGCTCATGTGCATGACAAAGCCGTGCGGCAGTGCCTTTGCAATGAAACGGTAAAATTTGTAGAATGCCTTTGGAGTGTAAATCCCCCTGCCGGCAAAGGCTTTTTTCAGCGAGGTCTTCGCTACCTTTGTCGGATTGCAGCGCGGCAGGCTGTCGAAGGTTTTCGATCTGCCGGGAATATTGCCCGCTTCAAGGAATTCGGTCTCCATCGGGCAGGGACAGACGGCAAGACAGTTTATTTTTTTTGGTTTCAGCTCAAAGCGCAGTCCCTTCGAGAAGGCGTATACGAATGCTTTAGTCGCGGAGTAGGTCGTCATACGGGGAGTCGGGACAAAGGCGGCAATCGAACAGGTGTTGATTATCGAGCTGCCGGCGGTCATATAGGGAACCGTGAGAGCCGAGACCTCGACCATAGAGCGGCAGTTCAGGCTGACACTCTGACCCTGCCTCAGATAGTCAAGCTCCCAGACGTTGCCTATGGTGCCGGCTCCGGCGTTATTGATAAGCAGTCTGACAGGCGGTTTTTCCTGCTTCAGCAGTGCGGCGTATGCCGCGATATCGTCCTCGTTTGTGAGATCAAGCGGAAGCACACGTACCTTTCTGCCAGTTGTTTCGGCTGCAAGCGCTTCAAGGCGGTCCTTGCGGCGGGCGATTATCCATATATCGTCAAGCTCCGGATAGTATGCGACTATGGCTCTGAAAAATTCGCGTCCGAGTCCGGAGGAGGCTCCGGTTACAATTGCGGTGTTCATTGTTTTCAGACTCCTTTATCATATTATAATTATCTATTGTGTATTGTATCGCATTTCCTTCATTTTGTCAAGGCAATGCTGTAAACTAATATCAATTGACTTCATTTGGGTTTTGTGATAGAATGCATGATACTATCAATTATGAGGTCTCTGTTATGGAGGAAGCGATAAAGAAAAAAGGTATTGCGGAGAGCATGGACATGACGACAGGCTCTCTCTGGAAGAAGATATTTCTGTTCAGCATGCCGCTCATGGCGTCGCAGATACTGCAGGTGCTTTTCAATATGGCGGACATTGCGGTGGTGGGTACTTTTTCAAGCTCACAGGCGATGGGCTCCGTCGGCTCAACGAGCATACTTGTCACGCTGTTTACCGGCTTTCTTATCGGTCTGGGCAGCGGCGTAAACGTAAAGGTCGCCCAACAGCTCGGAGCAAAGCAGGAAAAAGAGGCGAAGCAGACGGTTCACACGTCGCTCATCATATGCACTGCCGCAGGTGCGATAATTACGGTGCTTTGTCTTCTGCTTGCAAGGCAGATGCTGGAGCTCATCGACACGAAGGATGACCTGATCGACGGCGCCGTGCTGTATTTCAGGATATATGCGCTCGGTATGCCTGCGCTCGGCATTTTCAACTTCGGCAACGGTGTTCTGAGTGCCAACGGCGATACAAAGAGACCGCTTGTTTATCTGTTTGTCGCGGGTATTCTCAATGTTATCCTGAATCTGTTTTTTGTCATAATCTGCGGGATGGCTGCCGACGGTGTTGCGTGGGCGAGTATAATTTCTCAGTATGTTTCGGCGATACTTGTAATCATCCACATGACGCGTGAAAAGGATTCCTGCGGGCTGAGCTTCAGGGAGCTGAAGATATATAAGGGAAGGGCAAAGCCTATTCTTATGCTGGGAGTTCCCGCGGGATTTCAGAACGCTGTTTTCGCGGTGGCAAATCTGTTTATCCAGCGTGCGGTCAATTCGTTTGATTCCACGATGGTGGAGGGCAATTCAGCCGCAGCCAACTCGGATACGCTGATATACAACGTCATGGCTGCGTTTTATACCGCCTGCTCCAGCTTCATGGGACAAAACTGGGGTGCAAAGAAGCATGACAGAGTTCTGAAAAGCTATTTCATCAGTCTGTTTTATTCGTTTGTCGCGGGCGCCGTTCTCGGGTTGTCGCTCCTTTTGGCGGGCGATTTGTTCCTCGGTTTGTTCACGAACGAGCGCGAGGTCGTTGAGGCAGGTATGCAGCGGCTCCGCATCATGGCGTATTCCTACGCCATTTCGGCATTCATGGACTGCACGATTGCCGCGTCGCGCGGTATCGGCAAGAGCTTTGCGCCGACGATCATTGTGATATTCGGTTCATGCGTGTTCCGTGTCGCATGGATATACACTGTATTTGCTCATTTTCACACCATCCCGTCACTGTATTTGCTCTATGCTTTTTCGTGGACGATAACGGCGGGGGGGGGTGGGGGGGGA
>FR892214.1:36307-37783 GCA_000433115.1 Ruminococcus sp. CAG:382 | reverse complement strand
TCGCATATAAAAAAGCCGTAAAAGCAGAGCTTGCTTCGACAACGGCATAAAAAAACGCGTGCCGCTTCAAAACGGTACGCGAAATTTTTTATGCGGTGATATTCGTGGGCGCTTTGCGCTTTGGCGGCTTGCCGTTATTCATCGGCGAGTTTTATTCCGCGGTCGCGGCAGAGGGCTTCAATACTTCTGTCGTAGGTAGCTTCTGCCTCCTCGGAAAAGAAGCAACCGGGAACCCCTTCGTTATGGTCTCTGTGGTGTGCCACGCAATCACAGCATTTTCCGTGATGCGGGCAGTCAAAGGTGCACGGACAGGCTCTCGTTGTACTTTCGCAGATGTTGTGTTCGTTTTTGTCGATGTCAGTCATGGCGCTACTCCTTTTGTTGATATGTTTACTATACACTATAACAGGACAAAAGTCAAGCGTCAATCTGACATATCGTCGAATCTCCGGATCAGCGGCAGAGAGCAGATGCGATATATCGCAGTCTTGCGCAGTCGTTTGCAGCAAGAGCATCGATATCCGAAAGAGCGCTTATATCAACACCGGCGACGGCGTTTGTAAAAAGCAGCGCGGCAAGATAGGTCCCGGCGGGCGTCGGATGGTATGCGTCGTCGTTATACAGCACAATGTCGGGATAAAGCGCACATGATGCGGCGAATGCCGTACCGACAGGTACGCAGCGTCCGTCAAAGCGTGCTGCCGCTTCCTCATATGCCGCCTTCAGGCGGAGGCGCATCGTTTCGTAATCGATGCCGGTGCCGGACAGCTTTTCTGAGCCGTAGCGGTATGCCCATGTCTGGTAGAACAGAAGGCACGGGTTCTTTCCGCCGGCGCGGACGGCTGTCGAAAGCGTGTGGACAGCAGCCATGAAATCCGCCTTGTCTCCTGCGGGATTGAAGCTCTGGTCCTGGAGAACGACAAAATCATAGTTTTCGTTGCCGTATGCTTCCTCAAAGAGCCTGTTCAGTTCGTGCTCCCGGTCGGCGTATTCATGGAGATATGCGCCGCCTTTTGTCACCGAGGCGGCACGGCAGGAAATCCCTGCGTTTTTCAGCAGCGTTTCCGTCATTGCGGGAAGGTCGTTGAAATATGTAAAGCTGTTTCCGATGAATAGAATTTTTTTCATGGTTTCACGCTTTCGAGGAATAGCTTTTATATGTGTTTTCCATGAGCTTTGCGCGGGTCATGGGACCGACACCGCCGGGTACGGGCGTTATATATGCAGCCTTTTCACTGCATCCTTCGAAATCGACATCGCCGCAGAGCTTTCCGTCAACGCGATTCATGCCGACATCGACGACGATCGCACCGTCCTTTATCATATCCGCGGTGATCATTTTTGCTCTGCCGACGGCTACAACAAGAATATCGGCATTTTTGGTATGGCGGGCGAGGTCGGGCGTTTTTGAATGGCAGATCGTTACGGTGCCGTTTTGCGCGAGGAGAAGCAGTGCCATCGGCTTGCCGGCGGTGT
>FR892214.1:32716-36281 GCA_000433115.1 Ruminococcus sp. CAG:382 | reverse complement strand
CGACGACAACGCAGTTTTTACCGTCGGTGCTTATGCCGTATTCGGCGAGCAGACGCATGACTCCGGCGGGAGTGCAGGGGGCGAAGCCGTTAAGACCGAGAGTTATTCTGCCGACGTTTGCCGGATGGAATGCGTCAACGTCCTTCGACGGCGATATCGTTTCGATGACCTTGCGCTCGTCGATGCTTTTCGGGAGCGGAAGCTGAACAAGTATGCCGTCGACAGTTTTGTCTCCGTTCAGGCGCTTCACGAGGCTTATAAGTTCATCCTCGGGAGTGTTTTCCGGGAGGATGAACGGCTTTGAAATTATGCCGATTTCCTCGCAGTCCTTTATCTTATTACGCACATATACCTGTGAAGCCGGGTTTTCGCCGACAAGGATCACTGCAAGCCCCGGGGCACGCTTTCCTCCGGCGACATCGGAAGCGATTTTTGCGGCAATTTCGGCTTTTACCTTGGATGATGTGAGTTTTCCGTCAAGCAGGGTCATTTTTCGATTTCTCCGTCGTTGTTTTTGTCGATTGTTTCTTCGACTGATTTATCTGAAGATTCGTCGTTCTTGGCATTTTCAAGTTTATCGAGCTTTTCGGACAGCTCTTTGTCGTCCGCTTCGTTTTTTACATCGACGGTGTTATAGGTATCGACGGCGCTGTATGCCTTTTCGTATTCGGCAAGCTCGGCATTCGATTTTTTGCTCTTTTTGAGAAGGTAGATGAGAAGTGCCGTACCGCCGACAAAGCAGACAAAGCCCGTGAATACGGAGAATTTGATGCTTGTGTTGAACAGGTACAGGCTGTCGGTACGGAGCATTTCGATGAAACCTCTGCCGAAGCCGTACCACAGCATATAGAGCGAGAATATCTCGCCGTTTGCCTTCTTTTTGCGGTAAATGAGCTGAATAATTATGAAGCCGACGAGGTTCCACAGCGATTCGTAAAGGAAGGTCGGGTGGACGAACTGTATATCGGGGCGGAGCTTGTTGTCGATATACACGTTGCCGACAGTCATACGCCACGGCAACTTTTCAACGCCCTCCGACCAACCGTATGCTTCGGCGTTGACGAAGTTGCCCCATCTGCCGATTATCTGACCCATCATCACGGCGGGGGCTAACGCATCAAGGAGGGAAAGGGTGCTCAGCTTGCGGATCCTGCAATAGATGATGACCGTGGCAAGTCCGAACAGAATAGCACCGTAGATGGCGATGCCGCCCTCCCAGATGGCGATCACGTCATAAAAAGTTTTGTATTTTCCGTCGCTCCATGTTGTCAGTACGTATACGATACGGGCGCCGATTATGCTTATCGGAACAGTGAGGAGCGTCACGTTCAGAACGTCGTCCTCGGTGAGACGTTCGGTTTTTATGGCGCGTCTGTAAAACAGTATGAATGCAACGAGTATACCGGTCGTGAGAATCAGACCGTACCACTGCACATTGATACCGAAAATAGTGAAAGCGGTGCGGTTGATCGTGAATTCACCGATCCCCAGACCGGGAAAGCTGATTGTGCTTGTCATGGTCGGATTTCCTCCTGATTTTTATTTTGCGTGTTTCAGTCGCAGAGGGAGAAGCTGTCACTGTCGGTGTACAGTACGGCGTTGCTGTGACGTCTGAGAATTGTGCAGGGGCAGTATTCGCCGATCTCGCCGTTCAGCATTGTATGTACTGCCTTTGCCTTTGTGGGGGCGGGTACGATGCAGAACACGTATTCAGGGGCGACAAGTGTGGGAATCGTGAGTGTCACGGCGTGGGTAGGCACCTTATCGATGGAATCGAAGCAGCCGTCATTTACCTGCTGATGGCGGCATATCTGATCGAGTTCGACTGTTTTGACTGCTTTTTCGTCGTCAAATTTTGCGAAAGCGGGGTCGTTGAACGCGATATGACCGTTTTCTCCGATACCCATGCAGACGATGTCGCACTTGTGCTCGGCAAGGAGCTTTGCATACCGGTCGCATTCGGCGTTGATATCGGGTGCGTTGCCGTTGATATAGTTGACTGATTTGAAGGGTACCTTCGAGAAAAGTCTGTCGCGCAGGAATCTTCCGAATGCCTGCGGAGCGTTGCCGTCAAGACCGATGTACTCGTCCATATGGAAGGCATTGATACGTGTGAAATCAACGGAGCTGTCGGCGATGAAAGCGGAAAGAAAATCGTTCTGGCTGGGCGCTGCGGCAAAGATCATATTTATCTCATCCTTTTCGGCAAGGAGCTTTTTGATCGCGGCGGCGACGTCCTTTGCGGCATCCTCGCCCATTGCGGTACGGTTGTCAAAGACCTTGTAGGTCAGCTTGTCGCATTTTGCCTGTTTTATAAGCATACTTTCTGTCCTTTCAGATATACGTCTGTTATATTTACATTGTCGTCGAACACGCATATGTCGGCGATTTTTCCTTCGGTCAGTGTGCCGCGGTCGTTTATTTTCATAATTGCGGCAGGGGTGGCGGTCATCATACGCACTGCATCGCATATGCCGCAGTCGGCGTATTTCAGCATATTGCGCACCAGACGGTCGGCGGTGGCGATAGAACCGGCAAACGCGGAACGGTCGGGCAACTTTGCGACTCCGTCCTCAATTATTACTTCGTAGCCGTTTTCCTTTGAGCCGATGAACATCGTCTTTGCATCTGTTCCGGCGGCGCGGAGCGAATCGGTGACCAGTGCGGTGCGGTACGGTCCCTTTGCTCTGTATATATAGCGGAGAAGCTCGGGCGGCAGATGACAGCCGTCGGCGATGATTTCAACAGTGAGACCGTCGATTATATATCCGCTTTCGATGAGCCCGAGATGGCGGAAGCCGCTTCGGCGGGTTATTGTGGACATTCCGCTGTAAAAATGAGTGAGATGAGTGTAACCGTTATCGTACGCTTCAAGAGCCGTTTCGTACTCGGCTTCGCTGTGACCCATAGACGGCAGTATTCCCATTGCGGAAAGCTTTCTGCCAAGCTCCATCGCGCCCTCGCGTTCGGGAGCGATAGACCAGCGTTTTATATATTTTCCGCCCTTTTCGAGAATTTTTTCGTAGTGTTCTTTTTTCGGGGCAACGATATATTTTTCGTCCTGTGCGCCTTTCTGACTTACGGCGAAATACGGTCCCTCAAGGTGCAGACCGTAGAGATTGGTGTTTTTGCCCTCCGATGCGATTTTGCCGAAAACATCGAATATATTGAAAAGCTCTTCATCGGGGCAGGTCAGAGTCGTGGCGAGCATGGTCGTTGTACCGTGCTTCAGATGTGTTTCGGAAATTGTTTCAAATGCCTGCTTTGTGCCGTCCATGAAATCGGCACCGCCGCCGCCGTGCAGATGCATATCTATGAAGCCGGGGGAAATATAGCGGTCGCCGTAATCGGCAGTTTCATACAGCGCGTCATCGTTTCTGTGGGTGCCGACGTAGGTAATTATACCGTTTTCGGCACAGACATCGCCGTTTTCTATGATACGTGACGGAGTCACGATTTTGCCGCGTAGCTTGATTTTCATACTTATGCCTTTCCGAGAAGGCAGACTGCGTGAGCCGCGATACCCTCGCCGCTCCCGGTAAAGCCCAGACCTTCCTCTGTTGTT
>FR892214.1:31713-32672 GCA_000433115.1 Ruminococcus sp. CAG:382 | reverse complement strand
GCCGCGTCGGTTTTCAAGGCGGCGGCAATATTTTTCTTCATGCTTTCAAGATGGGGTGACATTTTCGGCGCCTGCGCGAGAATTGTGCTGTCTATATATTCGATAATGAAGCCGTCGGAACGGATCATGTCGCCGACACGCTCCAGAAGAAGCAGGCTGGAGATGTTTTCATATTCGGGGGAACTATCCGGGAACTGATGTCCGATGTCCTTTTCGCCAGCCGCGCCGAGAAGCGCGTCAGCAATGGCGTGAAGCAACACGTCGGCATCGGAATGACCGAGAAGCACTTTTTCGTGTACCGAGAAGCCCTTTTTCGTGTTGTATTTCAACACCGCCGACGATCAGTTTTCTCCCCGTGACAAGGCGGTGTACGTCATAGCCGTGACCGATTCTCATAGCATACCTCTGCTTTCAAGGAATATCATCGCTTTGGCGCGTTTTACGTCGGCGGCGTCTGTCAGCTTGAAATTATACGTGCCGATATCAACGTAGTCGACTCTGAAACCCGCAAGCTCTGCAATCGTCGTTTCGTCGGTGGAACGGATGTCTTTTTTCAGCGCAGCCGCAAGCGAGATAAGGTATATATCGCGCTTGAACACCTGCGGTGTCTGTACGACGATCAGGCGATCCCTTTCGGGAGTGAAAAGAACCTTTCGGTCTGTGTCAAGATACTTTACCGTATTGTACTCGGGAGCGCAGGCGGAAGCCGCGCCGCAGGAAAGCGCCGCGTTGACCACTCTGTCGATGTCTTCGCTCTTTATAAATGGGCGGGCGCAGTCATGGAAGCAGAGAAAATCGCTTTTTGCTGCCATTGCGCCGTTTCTCACGGATTCCGTGCGTGTCGCGCCGCCTTCGACCGTTTTGATCGGCTTTTTACAACGTGACACGATGGTGTCAATTTCATTGCTTTTACGGCAGACGAGAACAATGTCGTCAACCGTTTCCGCGGCGGAAACGGG
>FR892214.1:28606-31572 GCA_000433115.1 Ruminococcus sp. CAG:382 | reverse complement strand
CTTAGCCGTATCCGAGGTCGAACGCCTTTGCGTTCAGCTCGCCGAGCTGGGGCTTTGACTTCGGGGATGCCGCTCTGATGCATTCGCGGAAAAATTCCGGTTCAAACATGCCGGTCTGTTTTATGAGAGCGCCGAGCATGATTACGTTCGCAAGACCGCCGAGTCCGTTTTTGTCTGCAATATCCGTTGCGGGGACACAGACGGTTTTTATGTCGGTACGGTCGGGAACGATGTCAATGAGGGAGGAATCAGCCATGATGAGGCCGCCTGCCTTGACCTTGTCCATGAACTTGGTGAGAGAAGGCTTGTTCATCGCGATGAGTATGTCGGGAGCGGTGACGAGCGGGGAACCGATAGGCTCGTCTTCAATATTTACTGAGCAGTTGCACGTGCCGCCGCGCATTTCGGGACCGTAGGAGGGGAGCCAGCTTACCTCTTTGCCGACCTTCATGCCGGCTGAAACGAGCTGCTTTCCGGCGAACAGAATGCCCTGACCGCCGAAGCCTGCCAAAAGAATTGCTGCCATGTTATTTTGCCTCCTTTGTGATATCCTTGTAAACACCGAGCGGATAATGCTCGATCATGTTTTCTCTGAGCCATTCGAGAGCCTTCTGAGGAGTGAGGCCCCAGTTTGTCGGGCAGGTCGAAAGAACTTCGATGAGCGAGAGTCCGAGACCCTGCTGCTGCACTTCAAATGCTTTCTTTATTGCTTTCTTTGCGGCAACGACGTTTTTCACGCAGTCAACGGAAACGCGTTCGACGTATGCGGCGCCGTCAAGGGTGGAAACCATTTCGCATACGCGGATAGGGTTGCCCTGAATCTCCTTTTTTCTGCCGTAGGGGGAGGTCGTTGTGACCTGACCGAGCAGGGTTGTGGGCGCCATCTGACCGCCGGTCATGCCGTAAATGGCGTTGTTGATGAATATTACGGTGATA
Organism: Ruminococcus sp. CAG:382; assembly: GCA_000433115.1. Classification (GTDB taxonomy): domain Bacteria; phylum Bacillota; class Clostridia; order Oscillospirales; family CAG-382; genus UBA1206. Next base: position 30,636 of record FR892214.1, on the reverse strand, counting down.
TTTTCGCCTCTTGCGCCGACGTGGACGGTCTCGGCGGTGCCGATTGCGGCAAGGTCGCCGTCGCCCTGATATGTGAATACTGTCTTGTCGGGGTTGGCGCGCTTTACTCCCGTCGCAACGGCGGGTGCTCTGCCGTGAGGCGCTTCGATCATATCACAGTTGAAATAGTTATATGCAAAAACCGAGCAGCCGACGGGTGCGATACCGACGGTCTGTCCTTCGATTCCGAGTTCGTCAAGAACCTCGGCGACAAGACGGTGAACTATGCCGTGAGTACAGCCGGGGCAGTAGTGGAAGGGAATATCGGTGAGTGCGTGGGGTTTTTCAAATACGGTTTTCATTGTTGTTTCTGCTCCTTTCCCTTATTTCGACATGCGGACGAGCTGTTCGTATATTTCGTCCACGGTGGGTACCATGCCGCCCGTTCTGCCGAAGTGTTCAACGGGTACCTTGCAGTTGATGGCAATCTTCACATCGTTTACCATCTGACCCATGTTCATTTCGACGGAGAGGAACTTCTTTGCGGTGTCTGCGACTTCGCAAAGCTCCTTGTTCGGGAACGGATAGAGCGTTACGCAGCGGAAGAGTCCGGCTTTGATACCGTTTTCGCGTGCGAGTCTGACGGCGCTTCTTGCAACGCGTGCTGTTATGCCGTATGCAACGACGACGATATCGGCGTCATCGCAGAGGTATTTGTCGCATATGACTTCGTTTTCTTCGATATATTTATACTTTTCGAAGCGGTCGATCACGGTCTTTTCAAGAACTTCCGGCTCTATGTAAAGGCTGTTGATGATATTGTGCTGACGCTTGCCGGCATGTCCGTTGCAAGCCCATGTCTTTTCGGGGATGACTCTTGCCTTGTGTTCTTCAAAGTCGACGGGTTCCATCATCTGACCGAGTGCGCCGTCTGCAAGAATCATTGCGGGCATTCTGTATATATCCGCAAGGTCGAAGGCAAGTCCGGTGAGGGAAGCCATTTCCTGAACGGAAGCGGGCGCGAGGACGATCATGTGAAGGTCGCCGTGACCGGGGGCTGTCGCCGTGCCCGGGGGCTTTTGTCGCCTGATTGTAATCGGATTGTGCGGGCTGGATGCCGCCGAGACCGGGACCGCCGCGCTGTACGTTGACGATGACGCAGGGAAGGTCACTGCCTGCTATGTAGGAAATACCTTCGCATTTGAGACTTATTCCGGGGGAAGAGGACGAAGTTATTGCTCTTGCGCCGGAAGCGGATGCACCGAGAACCATGTTTATCGCGGCAATTTCGGATTCAGCCTGAAGCGAAAGTCCGCCGCGCTTGGGCATATTCTTTGCCATATATTCGGAAAGCTCGGTCTGAGGGGTGATGGGGTAACCGAAGAAAAGCTTGCAGCCGGAGCGTATTGCCGCCTCGGCGATTGCTTCGTTGCCCTTCATAAGTAATTTCTCGCTCATATGTTCATACCTCCTTTTCGACCTTAATGACGACGTCGGGACACATCATTGCGCACATTGCGCAGGCAATGCATTTTTCCTGATCTGTCATCATTGCGGGATGATATCCCTTTGCGTTGATCTCATCCTTGTTGAGTGCCAGTATCTTTTTGGGACAGGCATCAACACATAGACCGCAGCCCTTGCAGAGCTGCTTGTTGAATGTTACTCTGTTCATGTTAGTACCTCGTGTATATTAGAGTAGATTTGGCTTAAAAAAACTTTTTTGTTACGTCCCGCATCACGGATACCCTGGGGAGGTAGCTGTGAAATGCTGTTGTCGCGAGCATGGGAAGCCCTGCCGCCGACGCGAATTCCGTTGCCTGTGCAACGCCTTTTTCGATGGTTTTTTGATCTGTTTCACCACACATATGAGTGTTATTGATGATTCCTGTGAAGTGCATGCCGGACGAAATTTCTATTTCCTTCAGTGAAAGAAGCGCCGATTCCGTGTCGGTATTTTCGGGGCGGTTTGCGTTGAAAACGTAGTACATGTCATAGCCGCATTTTTCAAAGTCGTCCCTGAAACCGCCGAGAACGGCTGAGCCCTCCGC
>FR892214.1:20119-28504 GCA_000433115.1 Ruminococcus sp. CAG:382 | reverse complement strand
TGTCAACGTTTGTGTTTGCAAATTCGGGTATCAGTGTTATTACTCCGCGTTCGCGGAGCAGAACGGCATTGTCGGCAGTACGGAAATACGGATTTACGGTGTCGAGATCGACGATCACGACGCCTTTGCCGCAGTCAGCCGCAGTGAGCGCGAGGTTGACGGCGATGTTTGTCTTTCCGCTGCCGTAGTAGCCGCATATTACGATAAGTCTGGAGTTCAGAAGGTTTTTCATTGGTCAGCATCCGCGGATAATGTCGCCGGGCAGGGCGCTATCCACTTTCATATAAAATTCCATACAGGGGTGAGGAGTTGAATCGATGGGGTTCATTTCGATGTCATACAGTCCGGAGACATGAACCGTTCTGCCGAGCTTTCCGGGAGAAAGGAGCTGCACGTCCGAATTGCCGAACATCTTGTTTCGCTGGAAGCACTTCGCAAGTCCGGTAACGGGGTCATATTCCGTTACGGTCGCAAGGAATGCTTTTTCGCAGAGATATTCGTTTTTTTCGACGATATTCGCCTGCTCATGCGGTGAAGTGTACCAGAAGCCGGTGCAGTATTCGCGGTGGCTCACGCCGTTAAGCTCGTCCATACAGGCGGGATTGAACGGGTTTCCGCTTTGCGCATCGCGAAGCGCAAGCTTATATGCGTTGGTGACGCAGGCAGTGTAATAGGCGGATTTCATCCTGCCTTCGATTTTGAAACTGTCTATTCCCGCTTCAAGCAGGTCGGGGATATGTTCTATCATGCACATATCCTTGCCCGAAAAAATATATGTTCCGTTTGCGTCCTGCTCGGCGGAAATCACGTCGTCGGGGCGCTTTTCTTCATGGATGAAATATTTCCAACGACAGGGCTGTGTGCATCTTCCGTTGTTTCCGCTGCGTCCGGTGAAATACGAAGAAAGGATGCATCTGCCGGAATATGCGACGCACATCGCTCCGTGAACGAACGCTTCAAGCTCCAGATCATCGGGGATTTTCTGCCGCAGTGTCTTTACGTTTTCAAGCGTCAGCTCGCGTGCCAGCACGATGCGCTTCACGCCGTAATCGTGCCAGAAGCGGCAACCGAGGGAATTGACGGTCGACGCCTGAGTTGAAAGATGAATGACGGCATCCGGAATATGCTTTTTTATAAGCTCCATCACACCGAGGTCGGCGACGATGAAAGCGTCGGGAGTTACAGAGGCAAGCTCGCGCAGAATTTCTTCAAGCCGCGGAATTTCGTTGTCTGTCGGAAGGGTATTGAGCGTCAGATAAAGCCGTTTTCCGCGTTCATGGACAAATTTCAGTGCGTCGTCAAGCTCTTCAAGGGTGAAGTTGTCTGCCGCCGCTCTCATGCCGAATTCCTTCAGTGCACAGTATACGGCATCGGCGCCGTAGTTTACCGCAAAGCGCAGCTTTTCGGGATTGCCGGCGGGGGAAAGTATTTCAGGTGTTCTGTTTTGCATATTCCTCGTTATCCTTTTTGACGGTGAGCTTGTTCCTGTCATGCTGTGCGCGGGTTTCTGCATAGTAGGTCTTGCCCGCCTTGTTGGAGACAAAATAATATGCGTTTATGGAAGCGCCGTCGCTGTTTGCGGGGGCATCGGGGTATATGGCGGCTGAAAGTGCGTCATAGCCCGGGTTGCATATCGCTCCGGGAGGGAGCCCCTTGTATTTATAGGTGTTATAGGGATTGTCAAGGTCAAGCTGTTCCTGAGTGAAGTCCTCGACATGCTCCGGGAGAACATATTGTATCGTTGCGTCGGACTGGAGATACGGGAACGTACCGGCGTGCGTCAGGCGATTATGGAATACATAGGAAACGGCTTCGAAGTCGATGAACAGCTTGGCTTCCGCCTGTATCATGGAGGCGAGGGTCACGATGTCGTCGACAGACATATTGTGCTTTGCGATGTCGGCTCTGAACACGTCGAGGTGACGCCAGAACTTATCGTCAAAGTTATTGAGCATCTTGTTTATCACAAGATATTCGGGAGAGGTTTTGTAGAAGAAATAGGTGTCCGGGTACAGATATCCTTCAAGGCGGTATTTGCGCGATTCGGGGTAGCCGTTCTTGTCAAGCTCCTGAACGAATTCGTGCTGATAGGGATAACTGTTGATGGCTTCGACATATCCTTCACGGGTGCCGATGCCTTTTCCCACAAGCAGGTCGATTATTTCATCGACCGTGTAGCCTTCGGGGATCGTGATCGAAACCTGCTCGTTTTCGACATACTCCGTTGTGAGTGCGGCGATGAGCTGGTTGTAGTTCATTGTGGAATTGAGGGTCTTATCGCCCGGGATATAGCTGTTTGAACCGTCTGTTTTATATATGAGATAGAGCTCAAACATCCAGTCATATTTTATAAGACCGTTTTTTTCGAGCAGATAGGAGATTTCTTTATCCGTTGCGTTTTCGGGAACCTTTACCGTAATTTCGCGGTCGGTCTTGACAAAAGCGAACACGTCGTTTGCGATCGTTATCGCGTAATACGAAACGTATGCCGAGACTATGCATACCACGGCGATATAGAGCAGCGCTTTTGCGAGGAAGCTCATATTAGTCATCGCATACCATATTTTCCCGAAAACGCGCTTTGCCTTTTCTTTGCCGGACGATGTGCTGTCTGCGGGAGGAATTATGCCGATTGTCGCGCTGTCCGTCAGCGCTGCGGGAGCCGTGTCGGCGAGGTGTGCGGCGATATTCATCGAGGTATCGCCGGAAACGGCGTTGACGCCGGAGGTGATTGAGGCGTTGTCGGAAAAATGGTTTTTAAGTGCGGTGTTGTTTATGCGTGCCTCGGCGGGAGCTTTCCGCTCTTCCTTCGGGCGGGGTGCGTGAGTCGCTTTTTCGGGCTTTCCGGCTGTGTTTTTACGTGAAAACAGTGCGGAGAGAGATGAGGTCAGTTTTTTGAATGACTCTGACACGGAAAAGCGGCTTTTTTTTGCGTATCTTGCCGGTGCGTGCTTTGCGGCGGGCTTTTTTGCGGGCTGTGTCCGGGTGGTCGTCTGCGGTAGGTCGCGTTCGGTCCCGGGCTTTGCGGCGTATGATTCGGGCAGGGGATTTTTCACCGGCGCGTCCGGTTTCGGCTCGCGCGGCTGTGCTGCCGCCGTTTTGGATTTTGATTGGTCGGCACGGTATTTTTCCATTATGGCAAAGATGTCCTCGGTATTGCCGCCGGTATTCTTTTTGTTGTTGTCGTCCAAAGACATCCTGCGTTGCTCCTTTATACAAGAATTGTGATTATCACGAATACGAACACCAGCACGAAAAATGCGGGTGAGAGAAATACGGTCTTCAGTGTTCCGGCACTTCGAGGCGGAAGCTCACTTTCGGGCGGGTTTGCGCTGCGGTTCCAGAAAATACTTTCGGCACGGGACAGCATCAGTATCACCGACAGCAGAAAAGCGACGGTAAGCACGAAAAACACGAAAAATACGCCGCATTTCTGAACCGTTACACGGAGGAAGAGATCGCTTGCGTATATACTCAGAAGATTACTGCCGATATGTATGAGGATCGGCGCGAATACCGACCGGCAGGCGATCGCTGCGGTTCCGAGAATGAGTCCGTTGAAGAAATATATCGGGAGTGCCGAAAACGAGAAATGTGCCATGGAAAAGCATATCGCCGAGAAAAGCACAGCCGAAAACGAACCGAACGCACGGTATTCCGAAAGAATTATGCCGCGGAAGAACAATTCCTCGCACACTGCGGGAACAAGCACAAATGCGACTATTATTTCAAGCATACTCGTGTTTTCGGCGTTCTGCACTCCCGAAATGAAGAAGTTGACATCGGTGGGAGCGGCGCCCGTTTCGGTGAAATAGAAGAATTTGATGAGGATCGTCCCCGTTATCATTGCGAGAAATGCGAAAAGCAGGAACAGAAACTGCCCCGGCTTCACTGCCGAAACGAACATCGGTGTGCTCAGCTTTCTGCCTTTTATGAAATAGTACAAAACGCATGGGAATATGAAAACGATGAGTTGTATGACCGAAATCAGGAGAAAAATATTGTCGTCTGACCGTCTGCCTTCAAGCAGCTTCCCCGAAAGCGACAGAAGTATCAGTACGAGCGCCACGAGTAGCGGTGCGGTTACCGGAGCAAGTGAGAGTATGTCTTTACGCTTGCCGTCCATCGCGTTACCTTATTACGGTCTGCTTTGCGACCGCTTCGGCAACGTCGCTTCCGAAGAGCGCGGCAATCAGCGTCAAGCCGAATTCGAGCGAAACGCCCATTGCAGCCGCAGTTATTATTCTGCCGGAGCGCACGACCTTATGCTTTGAAATCACGGCTTTTCCGAGCTGTTCCTCCATGCCGGGAAAACATATCGCTTCTACTCCGTCAAGGAGTCCCAGAGAGGCGAGAACGGTCGGTGCGGCACAGATCGCCGCGACAAAGCCGCCGTTTGCATATACCGCTCTGACGGCGGAGGCAACTTTCTCCGATGCGGCGAGATTCTGCGTTCCTTTGCCGCCTCCGGGCAGGACGATGAGGTCACAGTCGGCGTCCGGTACGCTTATCGATTTATCGGCTTTGACTGTCAGCCCGTGTGCGCCGGTCACGTATTCGTTGCCGCTCACCGAAAAGACAGTAACCTCGGCGCCGGCGCGAAGGAGCAGATCCCACGGTGCGGTGAATTCGGTTTCTTCAAAACCGTCGGCGAGCATGAAATATACTTTTTTCATTTCAGAAAACCCCCTTTTTCAAGAAGCGCGGTTATTTCGTTATGTATATCGCTGCGGGTCCGCATACCGCCGTTGTCGTCGGAGCAGTTTACGGTGTGCCAGAACAGCTTTTCTGCCGCAAAGAGCGCGGCACGGTGGCTTTTTTCAAGATGGGCGGCGGATTTTTCGTGGATATCCATTTCGCGTCCGGTCTCCTCGCTTCTTTTACGTATGTGTTCGAGCGCGGTTTCGGGCGGGAGACATAGGTAAATCACAAAATCGGGCTTCGGGAGTCCGAGTCTGCCGTATTCGTAATCCTCGAGCCATTCAAGAAAAGCGTCCCATTCGTTTTCGGGGAGCTTCGAGAGCTGATGGACGGCGTTGCCCGTTGTATATCTGTTGCAGACGATGACGCTTCCGGCGTCGTATTCCTTCTTCCAGTCGAGCATATACGAGCAATAACGGTCGCAGGCAAAAAAGGTGCTTGCCGCGTATGCGTTGACATTATCCGGCGAGTCGCCGAAGCCGCCGCCGAGATACAGCGTCACGAGATCGCTCCACGGTTCACGGTATGTGGGGAAGGAGAGATATTTATGCGGTATGCCGTCGGATTCAAGCGACGACAGGAGCAGTTTCGTCTGCGTTTCTTTGCCGCTTCCGTCAATGCCGTCAATGGCGATCAGGCACTTTTTCATCTGAATTTTTCCCTCATTTCGGCTGCTTTTCCGCAACTCATTTTGCCTTCCGGACATGGACCTGCGACGCAGGCGGGACCGGCAAGGGTGAAAAGATGCGGTGCGATCGCCTTCACCTCGGCAAGCATCGCGGTCGCGAGGGCGCGGATTTCCCACTGGGCGCGGGTGCAGCAGCGCTGGCGGAAGAAATTACGCAGAGCACGGGCGTTCATCGTCATGATAATGCGCGTGTCACAGGCGTTCGGAAGAACGGCACGGGCGTCTTCGATCGCCATCTTCGATGCCGCTTTTTCGGCTTCCTCGGGTGTTTTGCCTTCAGAGATCAGCCTTGCGGTGTGGTTTTTTCTGAGTATGGCGGTGAGGCGGTCGTAATGCCGCTTGTCTTCCTCCATTGCGGAAAGGAATTCCGCTCTGGCTTCTTCGTCGGCTTCGATCGCGGGAGGGATTATATATGTGAAATTGCTTTTGTTGACGTAGCGTTGGCTTTGCACGGAGTAGGACGCTATGCGGTGGCGGGTTATCTGTGCAAGGAGCGAGCGGGAAACGCCTTCGATCGCAAATGTGAAGGAAACGTGCTCAATCGGGGATTCGTGCCCGAGGGAGGAAAGCATATCTATGAATGCGGCGGTTTTTTCGGGCGTCAGGTTTGCGTACAGTGTGTCGATATCCGACGAAGCGTAGCACAGTTTTGCCGCTGCGGCAACTACCTTTTCGGGTTCGGGTGTGTGGGCGATTATTCTTACCTTCACTGCGGTTTCCTTCCTTTACTATGAAAATGATACACCTTTTGATTACGTTAGTATATCATAATAAAGAGCAAAAATCAATAAAAGCGTGTTAATTTTGTTCGTCACTCCTACAAATTTACTTCCTTTTTCCGAGATGTATTTAATTGACCATTGACAAATCGCGGCGGAGACGTTATAATAGCGTTTGTAGTATGGTAAACGGCAGTAATATGGCAAGGTCGTATTGCGCTTACCGCATCCGTTGCCGGAGGTATGACCCCCGATGGCTCGAAAACGGACGAAAAAGCACTGTTACAAGGCTTTTATCAACACAATCAAAAGAAAGGAATGTTTATTTCTCATGAAAAAACGTATAATTTCCGCATTTGCCGCGCTACTTATGCTGTTTTCCGTTCTCGCTCTCGCGGTTTCCGCCGATAACGGACAGCTCAAGCTCTCCAAGCCCGGCAGAATTACTGCGGGCAGTACCTTCACTCTCACGATGAAGCTCGCGGGAATCGATACGGCAGTTGCCGAACAGGGCATCGTTTCCGTATCGTTTGATCTCGCATATGACCATTCTCTTATCGAAACCTCAACTGACACACTCGGCGGCACCGGTTTTGACGGATGGGAAGCTACGGGTAACGTTTCTTCAAGCGCATGTACCTTCATGGTTTGTGACTTCGAAGGAAAGAATCCGCTCAAAAAAGCCGACGATCTGACTCTGACACTCGTATTTACGGTTCCCGCTTCCGCGGCAGGTCAGGATGTTGTCATTGAGGCACAGAATGTTTCGATCGTTTACGGCGACGACCTTGAATCCATTGATCTTACAGGAGTCCCCGTCGATTTCACCGTTGCGAAGAAGAGCGACGTCTCCACGACTGTTGACGGCATCACCTATCTCGTTGACGATGATACCGCTTCGGTCGCTTCCGTCGCAAACAAGAGCATTTCGGATCTCGTTATTCCCGCATCGATCAGCTACAACGGCAAGACTCTCAAGGTCACATCCGTCGAAGGCGGCGCTTTTGCGGATCTTTCCGCGGTAAAAACCGCATACATACCCTGCACTGTTACCGCTGTTCCCTCAGACGCATTTGACGGCAATGCAGCCGTTACCCTGAAGGGATGCAAAAATTCCGCAGCTTATAAGTTTGCTATGGAACAGGGATTTGAATGGGCAGAGGATACCACCGGATATACCGAAAAGGTCATCAGGGAATCCACCTGCACAATACAGGGCGCTTCACAGCTCGCATGCCCCAACTGCGGTGCAAAGACAGGCAGTGAAAAGACACTTCCGCTTGCCGACCATAAGTACGGTGAATGGGTCGTGACCAAGGAAGCGACAAACGACGAAGACGGCTCACGTGAAAGAGTCTGCTCCGTCTGCGGCGCAAAGGATACCGAGGTCATTCACAGACTTGACTGCAAGCATGAAAATAAAAAGGATGTCATTGTAAAAGAAGCTACCTGCGCGGAAGTCGGCTCCAAAAATGTTGTTTGCGCCGATTGCGGAAAGGTGCTTGAAGAAAATATCGAGGTCCCGAAGACTGCGCATACCTTTGGCGAATGGGTAGTGACCAAGGAAGCCACTGTCAAGGACAAGGGCACCCGTGAACACACCTGCACCGTATGCGGCACCAAGGAAACAGAGGAGATCGATAAGCTCGGCTGCAAGCATGTCAACACGACAAACGGTCACAAGGATCCCACCTGCACGGCTGACGGCTATGACAGCACGACCTGCAAGGACTGCGGCAAGCTTATTTCATACACGAAGATACCCGCAAGGCATACCGCAGGTCCCGAGGAAACAAAGGACGCGACCTGCACCGCCGACGGATATGTCATTCAGAAGTGTACCGCCTGCGGCGAGATACTTAAAAATGAAGTCACTCCCAAGCTCGGTCATGAGTTCGGTGAATGGCAGGTAATAGTTCCCGCAACCACAACCTCCGAAGGCGTTCAGAGCCACACCTGCTCCCGCTGCGGTCAGGTTGAAAACGAAATGATTGAAAAGCTTACTCCCACAGAGGAAAGCAAGGAAGAATCCGTTCCCGCCATCGAATCCTCCGATGCCGAGGACAGCAAGGCTTCTGCTCCTTCCCAGGCTGAGGAACAGTCCGGCTCCGGCAACAAGACGATATTCTTCATCATCGGTGCGGTTGTTATTCTCCTCACCGTCGGTTATATCGTCATCATGGCAATCAACAAGAAAAAGAATTATTGATTGAATCGCTTCTGAGCATATATAATATATCAATATCAAACGCCGCGTACCGAAAAAGTACGCGGCGT
>FR892214.1:0-20019 GCA_000433115.1 Ruminococcus sp. CAG:382 | reverse complement strand
TGACGAGAGTCATAGTCTCGTCGTCCAGGTGACCCATGCGGTCCTTCAGGCGGCGTTTATCAAGCGTGCGTATCTGTTCAAGCAGCACTATTGAGCTTTTTGCCAGCCCGCTGTCGGTATGCACCTCTATGTGAGTCGGTAATCTGGCTTTGCCTGTCTGGCTTGTTATTGCCGCGGCTATGACGGTCGGGCTGTATCGGTTGCCGACGTCGTTTTGCACTATGAGTACAGGGCGCACTCCGCCCTGCTCGGAGCCGACGACCGGGGACAGGTCTGCATAGTATATGTCGCCGCGCCTTACGTTATTATTCATTGACACAATTAATCATCCTTTTATACATCATATTCGGCATGAACGGGCACTGCTTATATTTTTGCCAATTGTATGTCCCTTATTCCCGCGCGGTGCGGAATTTTGAACGACAAATGCGCATATAATCAAAGCGATATATCAGATAAAGGAGCAGAATATGATGAAAAGAATTATTGCGGCGGCTTTCGCATCGTTTATCGCCATAAGCGCGGCGGTTTCATCGCTTTGCGCTTTGGCAAAGAGTGAAGAGGATATTTCACCTGCCATAGACTGGCTCAGGCGCAACACTGCCATAGAAAAAAGCGGGACACGGCGGGGAAGTATTGCGCTTGACGAAAAGGATTTCGAAAAGGCAGTCGGGAAAAGGATCGGCTATGTCACGATCATCGGTCTGCCGAAGATGAACGAGGGCAGGCTTTGTCTGAACGGCGTCGATGTAATTGAAGGGCAGACGGTCACGGCGGCAAGCCTCAGTCGTCTTGCGTTTGTGCCTGCCGACGGTTCGGATGGCGGTGTGTTTTCGGTGAAATGCGCTGCCGACGGCTGGAACGATGTTGTTATACCGTGCCGTATTGCGATACGTGACAGCGAAAACGGATGCCCTACGATGACTGCGGGCGCGTTTGAGACGCTCAGCGGAGTCTGCTGTGTTGCGGCGCCGAAGATATATGACCCCGACGACGACGACACGGTTTTGCAGGTCGTGCGGTATCCCGAAAACGGGAGTGTGCGCATTGTCGGCACAAAGGTCTATTATACGCCGTTTGACGGCTATGTCGGCAGTGACAGCATGGTGGTTGAGGTCAGCGATATGTATGGCGGCACCTCGCCTGAGACGGAGCTTACATTCAATGTAAAGCGGAACACATATTCGATACGGTTTGCGGATATGAAAAACGATGCAGCACATTCCGCGGCTGTTGCGCTTGCGGAGAGATCGGTCGTGGCTTTTACGCGGCGTGACGGAGAATACTTCTTCTCGCCTGCCGACAGTGTCAGCAGGATCGATTTCGTTGTCATGCTGCTTACGGCGGCAGGGGTGAATACGGATACTTCCATGCAGGTTTCACTGAAATTCGATGATCTTGACGACGTTCCCGAGGCAAAGCTGAGATACCTCGAAAAGGCTGCCGATATGGGGTTGATACGCCTGACAGACAAGAGCTTTGCGCCTGACGGCGGCGTTACGAGAGTGGTGGCTGCAGAATGGGTCGGCAAACTGCTCGGAATGAGTGTGCGTCAGCCTGCGGAGTTTTCGGATATGGTGCAGTTTGACGAGAACGAACGCTTTTATGCCGCGGCGGCGGTTGAAGCGGGAATTATGGTTGCGGACGGGAACAGCTTTTGCCCCGATGCGGTTATGACAAAGAGCGCCGCCGCCATTGCTCTGAAGGGCGTTATGGACAGGTGTGCCGAATAAACAAAAAGCGAATAATAAAAACGCCTTTGACCATCGGTCAAAGGCGTTTATGTTCAGTTAAATGAGCTGATCAGCGGGATTTCTTGACGATGAACGCACCGGCAACTGCGAGAGATGCCACAACTGCGAGAGCGATGATGCCGCTGTCGGAGGTGGGCTCTGTGCCGCCCTTGGATTCGTCTGCGGAGGGTTCAACGGAAGGTTCAACAACAGCAGAAGAGTCTTCTTTGGAGGGTTCTTCGGAAGGATCAACAACGACGGGATCGTCGGAGGGGACATCGGTACCGAAGCCTTCGGGAATTTCATCAATGGTGCCATAGTAATAGAAGGTCACTTCATCACCGACATTGCCGGAGAAGGTGTATTCGATATCGAAAAATCTGAGGACAGCATAGTCGCCGGTGACAAAGTCAGCGCCCTTGCCCTTGCTGAGGTATTCGTAAATGTTCCAAGCACCGTAATTAGTGTTTGCATCGCCTACTTTATAGTAGTTGGGGTTGGCTCTCATACCGGCGAGGTAGAGATCAGCGGTCTTGTCCTTGCGGTCGTAATGAGCGAGAGCCTGGACGGTTGCGCTGTCGGAAACATACCAGTAAGCGATATAGGGATAATCTGCGATTTCGGAATAGGGTTCTTCGTAAACAGTGGTGCCGTCCTTATAGAGCATTTTGATGCTTGCGGTTGCGGCGGTGAGTGTTACGGTTACGGAACCGTTGCTGTTGACCTTGACTTCGCAGCCCTCGGCAGTCATTTCGCCATCGGGATTGGGAAGAAGGCTTGCTGCGCCATATTCTTCAGCAGAAGCGAAAACTGCAAAGCAGGTTGCGCAGAGAAGGCAGCTGAGAAGAAGTGCAATGATTTTTTTCATAACTTTTTCCTTTCGTAAATATTTTATTTACATTCGTATGATACCACATCATTCACTCTTTGTCAACAGTTTTAACGAAAAAAGCAGGATATTTAATTTTTTCCATATTGATTTTTCAGGTGCGGGGATGATAAAATTAAGAAAATTAACTTTCAAAACAGGAGGAAGCATTGATGAATACAGACGAAATCAGAAGCAAGCTGGCACGGGATCGCTTTGCGAGCGAGGCTCTCGGGGCACGGATCGAAAGCGCCGGGGAAGGACACGCCGTTGCGGTTGCCGACATAACGGACGCAATGAAAAATGCCGAAGGAAGCGTTATGGGCGGTGTGCTGTTCACGTTGGCGGACTTTGCGTTTGCCGCTGCGTGCTATGCATCGGACGATGTTTCCGTTACGCTGTCAAGCTCGGTCACATTTCTCACGACGGCAAAGGGAAAACGCCTTGTCGCAGAGGCTGTTGCCGTTAGACGCGGCAGAAGGACGAACTGTTACCGCGTTGACGTGCGCGATGAACTCGGAACAGAGATTTCGACGTTCATAATGAACGGATTTGTTGTCAAATAAGCGTTTCGGGCTTGATTTATCCGCTTTAATGTGTTACAATATATACAATATGCGGGGCAGACGCTCCGCCGCGCCGTCTGACGCAGGAAGGAGGACTCGCCATGCAGCTTCAGGAATCGGGCGAGATGTATCTTGAAACAATTCTCATATTGTCCCGGAGGGGAGCGGTACGTTCGCTTGATGTTGCGGAATATATGCATTTTTCAAAGCCAAGTGTGTCGCGCGCGGTGTCGCTTCTCAAAAACGGCGGATTTATCGTCGTTGACAAGAACGGCTTCATTGAATTGACCGATGCGGGCAGGGAGGTTGCCGACAGTATGTATGAACGGCACAGACTGCTTACATCACTTCTTACTATGCTCGGAGTTGACGAAGAAACGGCGGCTGAGGATGCCTGCAAGATAGAGCATGATATCAGCGAAAAATCCTTTGAAGCAATAAAGAATCATGTGAAACTTTACATGAAAAAATAAAAGCGATACCGCTTTCGGGCGATATCGCTGCCATTTCGGGTGACGGTTCTATATTGTTATTTTCACCGATTCGCCATCGCTTCCGGTCACTTCGACGAGAGTGAAGTGACCGTTTTTTCTTATGTGACGCCGTACGGCTTTATACAGACGGATACGCGATGGGACTTTTCCGCTTTGCGAGATTGACCTCCAGAAGCTTTTTGACAGCAGGAGCATGTTCGGAATGCGTAGCGTCATGTGTGTAGCTCCGGCTTTTATAACTATTTTCATAGAGTCACTCAACGAATATGCGGACGTTACTGCCGTCATCGCTGTCGATATTGATCAGCTCGCCCACGATGCCCTGTTCAACAAGCTCGAATATACGCTTGAAGTCGAGATGTGCGATGGCGCTGTTGCCGCTCGTGACAGTGGGCTGAATGCCGGTTTCAAGGCAGACCCGCACGAGTGCGACCGGCAGATTGATTTTTACATTGTCACCGCCGTCGTTTATCAGTATGCGGAGCACCATTTTGTCGATGTCCTTCTTTTCGGCGAGAATGCGCGTTGGACCGGGGTCTTCTTTGCCGAGCAGAGTGTCTGTCGTCACGCCGAGAAGCTCAGCCAGCGGAAGCAGAAGAGATACATCCGGGGCAGAAAGGTCGTTTTCCCACTTGCTGACCGCCTGAGGTGAAATGTTCATTTTTTCGGCTATGACCTCCTGAGTCATGCCCTTTGCTTTTCTCAGCCTTGAAAATCTTTGTCCGAAGGTTTCTTTCATAGTATTATTCACTCCTTATTATGTTCGGGACGGCGGTACCATCCGTTCCCGATGGCATTATTTTAGCAGATGAAGGCGGTGCTTACCAGCAACCGTTTTTTTACTTCGGAACATTTTTCTCATCCGACGGTTGTTTTTTCACTCAACTGTCGGTTGTCTTAACCTATTTTAACACAAATACTGCATTTTTGCAATACTGAGAGGTATTTTATCATGGAACTTACGAAGAATTACGACGGAAAGCGCTGGAAGCTGGTTTACGGCGATTATTGCGGCATGGAAGCGCACGCGGTTGACCTCGTTCAGGCAGCGATCAAGAGATTTGTGCCGTACATTCTGCCTGTTTATCGTTATGACAATGTGCCGGACGACGGAAGGAATACCGTTTATGTCGGGACAAAGGACAGCAATCCGTTTGTCGGAGAAAAGCTGGCGGATGTTTCGCCGGCGGACGACGGAATCTGCGTCAGGGTAACGGATGACGGGGGATGCGTTGTTATCGCGGGCGGCAACGCCGCGGCGTGTTATTATGCGGCGACGGTTTTTGCGGATGATTATCTTCCTTCGGCAAGGCGCAGGGCGGAGGGACATCCTTTTTTCGTAACGCCGTTCGTCGATGCTCTGCCGGAATATGAGTATATTTCATCGCCGATGATCGCGGAGCGCGGACTCTGGACGTGGGGACACGTTATTTTCGACTATCGCGGATACATCCGGAACATGGCGCGGCTGAGGCTCAACAAAATTACCGTATGGAACGATTTTGCGCCCATAAACGGCAAAGAATTCGTGGAATACGCGCATTCGTGGGGTATCAGGGTCATATGGGGCTATTCGTGGGTATGGGACGAGAGCCCGGACAAGGTGCTTTCGGATCCGGCTGAACGCGAAAGATGGAAGAACAGCATTGTAAACAGATATGTCAATGAATACGCACCGCTCGGCGGCGACGGGATATATTTCCAGACGTTCACCGAAACAGAAGCGGAGACGGTCGCCGGTAAAAACCGCGCGGCTGCCGCAGTCGAATGGGTAAACGAAGTGGCTGACGCGCTGCTTGAAAAATGTCCGGGGCTTGTCATCGAGTTCGGTCTGCACGCAAGCTCGGTCAGGAATCATCTTGACGAGATCGAAAAAACCGATCCGCGTGTCGATATAATCTGGGAGGATTGCGGTGCTTTCCCGTATCATTACAATCCCATGAAGACAGAGAGCTATGACACTGACAGGGTGTTTTCGGAAAAGATCGCGGCACTCAGAGGCGGAAAGGGCTTCGGTGCGGTCATGAAAGGTATGACATGGCTGGATTGGGCGGCGTTCGAGCATCAGGTCGGACCGTTCATCATCGGTGAAAGCGAACGCACCGAGTGCGAAGAAAAGCTGGCGCTCAGACGCGACATCATACGCTTCCAGGAAAGCTATTGGATGCAGAACGGTAATCTTGCCTGCGATATGTTCCGCATGCTTGCAAAGGCTACGGGCGGCAGCGCAAAGCTTTCGGGGCTTCTTGAGGACAGTCTGTTCGACGGTCACATATGGCTTCCGGCAGCGCTCTTTGCGGAGCTTCTCTGGGACGGAAAGACTGAATGGAACGAGCTTCTCGGACGTGTGGCAAGAAGGGAATATATCTGAGACAATGCTACACGGTTCCGGCTGTGTGTTTTGATGCCGAAAAGTGAAAATATAAATATACCGCCTGCAGTTTTCAAAGAAGCTGCAGGCGGCATTTCTGTTTTTGCTGTTTTATTGCGAAAATGATACGGTTATTTCCGTGCCGACGCCGGGCTTTGAGCGGAGTGAGATCTCTGCGGAATAGAGGGAGCAGATGTGTTTGACTATGGCAAGACCGAGTCCCGTGCCGCCCGTTTCGCGGGAACGCGATTTGCTGACGCGGTAGAAGCGTTCGAAAATACGGCTTTGATGCTCATCGTCGATGCCTATGCCGTCGTCAGCGACGGAAATCACGGTTTTATTCCCGGATTCGGTTACGGTTATTTTTACAGTGCCGGCGGAATGATTGTAACGTATTCCGTTTTCGGCAAGGTTTTTGATAAGCTCGGTGAGATGCTCCTTTTCGGCTCTTACTCTTCCGCTGCCGTTTACTGTGAGTGTCACGTTCTTTTCGGCTGCAAGCGGGGCAAGTGTGTCGGCGACCTCCTCGGCAATCTGCTTTGCATCGAGCGTCTCGGGATGCAGCTCGCTCGTGCTTTCAAGTTCGGAAAGATCGAGCATATCGGAAATGAGGGTTATCATTCTGTCGGCTTCCTTGCCTATCTTGCGGCTCATTTCACGTATATCTGAGTCGGCCGTCTTCATGCCTATCATTTCGTTGAAGCCCTTTATGGCGGTGAGCGGTGTTTTCAGCTCGTGAGAGGCGTTGGCAAAAAATTCGCTTCTCATACGTGCGCTGTTTCTTTCCGCGGTCACGTCGGAAAGAACGATCACGGCTATGCCGTTTTCGAGACGGCTCATGGTGTAGGAATATATCTTTCCGTCGTCTTCAAGCTCACCGGACATTCTGCCGCCGTCGGTGAGCAGTTCCTTTACATTTTCGTTCCAAGTTCTGTCGGAGGTCAGGAGAGCATATCCGCGTCCTTCGGCTTCCGTCACGCCGAAGATGGCGGAGGCAGCTTTGTTGCAGAGCGATATGGTACCGTCGGCGGCGCTCAGGACGACGATTCCGTCCATAATATGGTTGAGTATATAGTCAAGGCGCTGCTTGCCGCTTTCGGCTTCGCGCAATGTCTGCTGAAGAGCTTCGCTTACGTCGTTTATGCCGCATATGACGGAGTTCAGTTCGTCATCGCCCGTGTCGGGCAGGATGGGCTTATAGCTTCCGTTTTTCACCTCACGCAGGTTTTCGCCTATCTTTTTGACGGGGTCAAGCAATTTCATGCCGAAAATCATGCTGACGATTGAGGTGATCGTGATGACACCCGCCATTATCATGAGCAGGTACGGGACTGTCTGGAGCGCGTAGTTTTGAGCGGATCGGATCGGAAGTGCGGTCCGTATGAAGACATAGCCGTCGCCTGTGACGGCTTTTTTGGCGTAGTACACCATGTCGACGCCGAGGGTCTCGCTTTTGCGTATCACGGTTTTCGGAGTGTCGGCAAGTGCGTTGAGGATCTCCTCACGGTTCATATGGTTTTCCATTGCTGAAACGTCGATCTCAACGCTGTCGGCTATCACCCGTCCGGTGCTGTCTATCACGGTCACGCGGGTGTCGCCGGAGGTATGCTTCACGGCGTTTTGCGGAGTTGTGTAGTTATTCACATATACGTCGGTGATCTCGGTTATTATTCGTCCCGCTTCGTCGTACAGATTGGAACGCGTCACGGATATTCCGAAGCCGAAAAACAGCAGAAGCGCTACGGTTATTATCGCGATGTTGAAGGCAATATATTTCTTTTTCATTCCAGCATATACCCGATTCCGCGTATTGTTTTTATTTCGGCGCCCGAGTCGCGGATTATGCGCCTTGCCTGGGTTATGTGCATATCAAGCGTGCGTGTTTCACCGTAATTCTCGCCCCATATTTCGTCGAGAAGCCTGTCACGCGAAAGCACGGCAGAGTGGTTTTTCACAAGCATACGTACAAGGTCATATTCTTTTGCGGTCGCCTGAATGCGGTTTCCGTTTACCCGTATTTCATGCCGCACGTCGTCGATCACAATGCCTTTGTAGGTCAGCAGTTCGTTTTGCTGATATGTGCGGCGGCGGAGGTTCGCCTTTATTCGGGCGATAAGCTCAAGCACGCCGAAAGGCTTTGATATATAGTCGTCGGCACCGAGATCAAGCCCCTTGACCTTATCGATTTCCGCACCTTTGGCGGAAACCATTATCACGGGCGTTTCCCGTGTTTCGGGATTTTTTCTTATGTCGTCAAGCAGCTCATAGCCGTCGCTGCCGTCAAGCATGATATCAAGCAGTATCAGGTCGGGCAGTCTTGCCGAAAGGCGAGCGAAAAGAGCGTCCCCGCCGTCAAACGTACTCACCTCAAAGCCCGCGCTTTCAAGGGCGTAGCGGTACAGTTCACGTATCGACTCCTCGTCGTCCACAGCGTATATGACATATTTTTCGCTCATCGTATTTTCTCCTCAGTTATGGTGTCCGGTCACGGCATAGTCGACCCATTCGCCGATATTCACGGCGTGGTCGCCGATACGTTCAAGGTATTTCGCAACCATCATGAACAGTATCGCCTGGTCGGCGTTTGACGGATCTCTGCGGATAAGCTCCACAAGATCCTTTTTTATTGTTTCGAACAGCATATCGACCCTGTCGTCGCGGTTGTCAAGATCACGCGCCGCCGCCACATCGCGGTTTATATAGCTCTGTACGCTGTCTTTTACCATTGCTATTGCACAGCGTGCCATTTCGGCAATGTGCTCGGGTTCTTTTATGAACTTTTCGTCGCCGAACCGGAGCGATATTTCGGATATGTCCGCCGCCTGGTCGGCAATACGTTCAAGGTCGGTTATCATTTTCAGCGCCGCCGAAACGTCGCGGAAATCGCCTGCCACGGGGCGCTCCATGAGCAGTATCTTCAGGCAGTCCTGCTCGATTTCGCGTTCCATCACGTCGATGTCCTTATCCTCTGCCATAACGCGGCGTGCAAGCTCTTTGTCACGGGTCGTGAGGGCGGTCACGGAGCGTTCTATCGCAAGCTCGGTGGCGCGGCACATGGAGACGAGCTTATTGAAAACAAACGAAAGCTCCTGCTCGTATTTTGTCCTTATACTCATTATAACAATTCTCCTTTGCTTTTACAAGTGCAAATCAGCCGAATCTGCCGGAAATATAATTTTCGGTGCGTTTGTCGGCAGGACAGGTGAAAATCCGCTCGGTGTCGCCGTATTCAACCAACTCGCCGAGGAGGAAAAAGGCGGTTTTGTCGGAAATACGTGTTGCCTGCTGCATATTATGCGTCACGATGACGACTGTCATGTCTCTTTTCAGCTCTTCCATCAGGTCCTCGATTTTTCCCGTTGATATCGGGTCCAGTGCGGAGGTCGGCTCGTCCATCAGTAAAACAGACGGGCTTGCCGCGAGGGCACGCGCGATGCAGAGCCGCTGCTGCTGACCGCCGCTCATCCCGAGAGCGCTTTTTCTGAGCCTGTCCTTGACCTCGTCCCATATTCCGGCGCGGACGAGCGAGCATTCGACGATTTCATCGATTTCCGATTTCTTTTTCACACCGAAGGTCTTGGGGGCGAACGCGATGTTTTCGTATATGCTCATCGGGAACGGATTGGGTTTCTGGAAGACCATGCCGACGTTTTTGCGAAGAAGCGTCACATCGCAGTTCTTTGCGAAAATATCATTTCCGCCGACAGTAAAGCTGCCGGTTATGCGACAGCCAGGTACAAGATCGTTCATACGATTGAATATTTTCAGAAATGTCGATTTGCCGCAGCCGGACGGTCCGATGAGAGCGGTTATTTCATTTGCCGGGATTTCGATGCTGATATCCTTCAGCGCATGGAAATCGCCGTACCAGAGATTGCAGTCCTTTACGGATATATCGGCTTTATTCATGATTAACGACCTGCCTTTCTTTCGATTGCCCTGCCGACGGCGCTTGCGGACAGGTTTATTATCAGTACGAACGCAAGCAGTACGACGGAGGTTGCCGCCGCCTCGTTCGGATAGCCGTAGCTTGCGAAATAGTATATGTCAAGCGCGAGACTTGTGCCGGGTGAGAGTATGCTTTGCGGCATTTTGTTGACGACCATGCCGATTGTGAGAATCAGCACGGCGCTTTCGGATATTATACGCCCGACGGCGAGTATGACCGCAGTGACGATGCCGCCGGATGCGGCGGGAAGCACGACGCGGAATATCGCTCTCGCCTTTCCGGCGCCGAGAGCATATGCTCCCTCACGGTAGGATACGGGGACGGAGCGTAGGCTTTCTTCGGTGGAGCGCACGATGACGGGGAGTATCATTATCGCAAGCGTTATGCCGCCGCCCAGCAGTGAATAGCCCCAACCGCAGGCTACGACGAACACAAGGTAGCCGAACAGACCGTAGACGATGCTGGGTATAGCGGCAAGGGTTTCTACGGCAATGCGTATAAGGCGGACGAGAGTGCTTTCGCCGTCTGTGTATTCGGCAAGGAAGACGGCGGTCGCGATACCGAGAGGAATAGCGATAACTCCGGCGATGAGTATCAGTTCAAGGGTGCCGACAAAGGCGGGAAGTATCGACGGCGTGTCGGTATATGAGCCGAAGAGCAGGTCGAACGACAGCTTGTCGGTGCCGTCGGCAAATACATATATTATCACGGCAAAAAGCGCCGCGACGGATAGCAGTGTCATGACACCGCTTATGAGTTTCATTCCCGTAAAAATACGGCGGCGAAGAGGGAAATGCTGTTTTTTATCCATATGGCTCACCCCTTTTTCTTTCCGCATCTGAGCGCCGAGAAGCTGATGTTCAGAAGCAGTGCGAAAACGAAAAGCACGACGCCGGAGGCGATGAGCGCACTTAATGCATCGTCCTTCAGCTCCATTGCGCCCATTGCGATGTTTGCGGTGAGGGTACGCACACTCTGGAACAGGCTGCCCGGCATTTCGGGGCTGCCGCCTATCACAAGCATGACCGCCATGGTCTCGCCGAGCGCACGTCCCGTCGCCAGAACGATGCCCGCCGTTATACCGTTTTTTGCGGCAGGAAGCACGATTCCGAAGACCGCTTCCTCCTTGGTTGCACCGAGGGCGAGCGCACCTTCATAATAGCTTTTCGGTACGGCGGAAAGCGAGTCAAGGCTGACGCTCACGACCGTTGGCAGTATCATGACCGCGAGGACGAGCGATGCGGCGAGTATGCCGTAGCCGACACCGTTCGGCGAAATGTAGTCACGCAGAAGCGGAACAATCGTCGTCATGCCGAAGAGTCCGAAGATTACGGACGGGATCCCGGCAAGGAGATTTATCAGCTGCCTGAGCGGAAGCACGAGTTTTTTCGGGCAGAAGGCAAAAAGACAGACTGAGGTGAAAAGTCCAAGTATTGTGCCGAGTATCACAGACAGCGCCGTCACGTACAGTGTGGCGACTATCATGGGGAGTATGCCGTAGGACGGCGGGCTTTCGAGGATAGCCCAGCGCCTGCCGAGCAGAAATTCCGCGACGCCTGTATGCGCGATAAACGGTATTCCGCTTATCAGCAGAAATACCGTTATCGTTGCCAGCGCCGCCATTGAAAACAGGGCGGAAACAAGGAAGAGTCCTTTTATGCCCTTTTCACGGAGCGTTTTTGTCATGATTTTTTATCCCTGAGCCTTGGACCACGTTATCACGGCGTTTTCTCCGGCTTCGGCGTCATAGATGTTTTTTAGGGCGATCAGGCTGATGCTGTCCTGTGTATTGTCCTTGTTGACGATGACGGCGATACCGTCCTTTGCCACCTCGTAGCTTACGCAGTCGGGAGCTTTTTCGCTGTTGAAGCTTTCGGATATCATGCCGAATTCGCTGACACCGGCTTCTGCGTTCTTATAGCCCTGTCCGCTGCCGCCGCCGGCTACCGTTACGCTTACGCCGCTCTGAAGCTCCTGGAACTTTGCCGCAAGCTTTATCATGAGGGGCTGAAGCGAGGTGCTGCCGGAAATGTTTATCGTTCCGCTGAGAGAGGAATCGGGGGAATACGCCTGTGCGTTATCGACGAGGGCGACATAGCCTTCGGCGGATACTATCTTCTGCGCCGCGTCGCTCTGCAGAAACTTCAGGTATGCTGCGTTAACGGAGTTTTCAACCGTTGCGGGCTTGTATACGACCCGGAGCGGACGCGCGATCTTGTAGGTGCCGTTTTTGATGTTTTCGACCGTGGCTTCGACACCGTCGATTTTCAGCTTTTTTACGTCGTCCGTGACATAGCCGAGGCTTTCGTATGCGATGGCGAGAGGATTGGATTTCACTTCGGCGAGAACGCCTGCCGTTCCGGTTGCGATTATTACGCCGGAAACGTCGCTTTTGCCCTTGAGTCCGATTATTTCCATGAACGCGGATTTTGTTCCGCTTCCGTCTTCACGTGCCACTACGCTGATGTTTTTACCTGCGTCAAAGCCGCTCTTCTGACATGACTGCATTACAGCGCAGGATATGAGCGTCATTGCCGCGAGTGCGATTGCAATTACTTTCCTTTTCATTTTTCTCTTACTCCTTCTTTTTTCTACGCCATTATTATAGCCTTATCGGAGATGCGCTGCACACAGCCTGCGGTAATATGTGAGTAACGGAATTGTAAAATTGTCGGGCGCTGTGTAATAGCCTCTTGACAAAACACGAATGTTGTATTAAAATAACGGTACTATGTGATGCAAGGTAGCGCGGCTCTTTCCGCACTGTCCTGCAAACGGAAGGAAACGTTATGCTGGAATTCGACAGATCGCAGCTTATGCGCGGGTCGCTTGAGGGATGTATACTCAAGATTATCAGCCTGCGGACGACATACGGATACGAAATAATCGAGTTGCTGAAGGAAAGCGGCTTCCGCGACGTGTCGGAAGGAACCATATATCCGATGCTGATCCGCCTTGAAAAGCAGGGAAGCGTGTCATCGAAGCTGATGAGCTCGCCGCTCGGTCCGAAACGAAAATATTACACCATCACCGAAGCCGGCAAATGGTATCTCGCGGATTTCGTAAAAAGTTGGGAAGAGGTTGCCGGTGCGGTTGACGGTATTATAAACGGAAAGGCAGGTGGCGGCAAATGACATCCGAACAGAAAAAGGCGTTGAAGCGTGTTTCAAAGCCGAACAGAAAGATCATTCTGAAGATGCAGCGTAATCTCAGCACTTATGATCTGAACGAGATGGAATATGAGCAGACGATATCAGATATAATCGGAATGGCGCTCGAATATGAAGAGCGCGGTGAAAGCTTCGGCGAGGCTATCGGTGATTGTGCGATGTTCTGCCGTGAGCTTGTCACGAACCTGCCGTTCCAGAGCAAGGGCGAACGCGTTCTTGACTGCTCAAGGTGGGTATTCGGTTTTGTCGGGCTGTTTGTCCCCGTCGTCTGGATTCTGTCGTTCTTCATTTCATATATGCCCACGTCAAGCAGATCGGTTTATCTTTACGCGACGACGGTGTTTCTGGTGAAGTATCTCATAGTTACGTGCGTTGTTGTTTACGGGCTGTTTTTCGTGAGGCGCAGTGTGTATCACTCACAGCCGCTTGTCTGGACGCTGTATTTCATTTCATTGCTTTTCACTTATTTTGCAGTCGACTTTCTGCCGATTGACCACATACCGGAGGTCACGGTAAGAATCAATATAATATTATGGTGTATTGCGTTTTCTGCCGTCATCGCGGCGCTTACCGTTGCGAAGCGTATGATCGCGCGCAAATATGCCAACAGAAAAAAACACACCGAAAGGAACTGACATATGGACCTGTTTGCAAAATGCTTTGAACCTTCTCTTGCCGATGAGGCAAAATCGAGAGGAATTTATCCCTATTTTCACGCGCTTGAGTCGCGTCAGGACAAGGAAGTCATCATGGAGGGCAAGCGCCGTATCATGCTTGGCTCAAATAACTATCTCGGTCTTACGACCAACGAAAACGTCATTGAAGCCGGAGTAAAGGCGATCGAACAATATGGTACAGGCTGTTCCGGCTCGCGTTTTCTTAACGGTACGCTGGAGCTTCATCTTGAACTTGAAAACGAGCTTGCAAAGTTCCTCAGAAAAGAGGCTGTCTGCACATTTTCGACCGGATTTCAGTCCAACCTCGGCATAATCAGTGCAATCGCGCGTCACGGCGATTACATAATAAATGACAAGGAAAATCACGCGAGTATATATGACGGCTCTCAGCTCAGCTATGCGAAGAGACTGCTTTTCAAGCATAACGATATGGCTGATCTGGAGCGCATTCTCCAAAATGTGTCCGGCAAGGGCGGCATTCTCATCGTAACGGACGGCGTTTTCTCAATGAGCGGCGATATCGCAAATCTCCCCGAGATATGCCGTCTGGCAAAGGAATACGGTGCGAGGGTCATGGTTGACGACGCGCACGGTCTCGGTGTCATCGGTGAGGGCGGAAGAGGTACCGCAAGCCATTTCGGACTTGAGGAAGAGGTCGATATCTATATGGGTACGTTCTCGAAATCACTGGCAAGCCTCGGCGGATATATGGCGGCGAAAAAAGAAGTCGTCGAATATGTCAAGCACAATTCACGTCCGTTTATTTTCTCGGCATCGATCACGCCTGCAAGCTGTGCGACGGCGCTTGCCGCGCTCAAAGAACTTGAAGCGCATCCCGAGCTCGTGACACGCCTTGCGTCGCTTTCAAATTATGCCCGTAAGTGCTACAAGGAAAAAGGAATCGGCATCATCGAGGCTTCCACTCCGATTATCCCGATTTATACGAAGGATACCATCGACACGCTTCAGAAGGCAAAGGACATCTATGATGCGGGCGTTTATCTCAATCCCGTACTTCCTCCCGCAACTCCGCCCGATGCCTGCCTCCTCCGTACGAGTTATATGGCGACGCTCACAGAGCCGCTTATCGACGAAGCGGTCGGCATAATCGCGTCGGTTATCTGCAATGAATAAAACCGCTGTCGTTACCGGCGGCAGCTCCGGTATCGGCAGGGTAACGGCGGCACTTCTTGCAAAAGAGGGCTGGAGGGTTTTCGAGTTCAGCAGACGTGATGTTCCGCAAAGCGGAGTTACGCATATCTATGCCGACATTACAAAGCCCGAAACCGTGAGTGAAGCGGTCGGGCGTGTTGTGTCTGAGTCGGGCGGTATCGATCTGCTTATAAACAACGCCGGCTCGGGTATATCGGGAGCGGTTGAATTTACTGAAGGAATCGAAGTCGAATTTTCTGTGAAAACGCTGTTTGTCGGTATGGACACCGTGACACGCTGCTGTCTGCCGCACATCAGAAAGGCACGGGGACGCATCGTCTGCATCAGCTCCGCCGCCGCTGTTTTACCCGTCCCGTTTCAGACGTATTACAGCGCGATGAAGGCGGCTGTCAATGCGTATACGATGTCACTTGCGAACGAGGTCAGGCGTTTCGGCGTAAGCGTCTGTGCCGTCATGCCGGGCGACACGAGTACGGGCTTCACGGCATCAAGGAGTAAGGAAACAAAGGGCGACGATATATACGGCGGGGCGGTCAGCCGATCTGTCCGTAAAATGGAAAAGGACGAAACGCACGGCGTTTCGCCCGAAAAGGTGGCGCGGGTCGTCGTCAGATGTGCGACGAAGCGCCATGTCAAGCCGCTTTATGCGGTGGGATTTCAATATAAGCTGTTTTGTGTGCTTGCAAAGCTTCTTCCGTGCGGCATGACAAACAGGCTTATCGGAAGCCTTTATTCAAAGTAAATAATTATATTATCCGCTTCCGGAAAGCTGTGCCTTTCCGGAAGCGGATACTGCTTTAAGGAGGTTTACACTATTTTTTGTGTGTCTTGCAGAGTAGAATGATTATCACCGCAAGTGCGGCCGACAGAACGCCTATCGCTATCCAGAGTCCGGTGTTGCTGTCGGATGAGGATGATGCGGTGCTGTCTGCTGATGAATTATCCGGTGCGTCGGTTTCGAAGCTGTCGGTCTGATCGTTCGACGTGGTATTTGAACCGCTCTGATTCCCGGAAGGCTGATTTCCGCTGTTTCCGCCGGTACTGCCGCTGCCGTCGGCGGAGGCTGTTGCGGTGCCAGTTTCGGTGTTGTTTACGTAAAGAGTATAGGTCTCTCCGTTTTCAAGGGCGGACGACGAGAAGATGAGAACAGAAGCGCTGCAGAGAGCTTCACCGCTGTATACGGTATTGCCGGAGGAATCCTTAAGTGTTATCGTGCTGCCGGAGGATATGCTGACAGAACTGCCTGCGTTGCCCGGGAATCCGCCATACGGATTTCCGCCGGTGAAACCGCCCTTGGTGTCGTTAGTATCGCCGGAGAAGCCGCCGCTCGGAGGAGTCGGTATATCACCCGACTGATCGCTTCTGTCGGGGAAGTTGCCGTTTCCTCGACCTCCGCCGGGGAAATTGCCGCCCATGCCGCTGCCCATGCCGGAAGCGGAGCCGTATATCACATAGGGCTGAGAAGCGCTGAGATTCATGCCCATGCCGTTGCTGCCGCCTGCAGCAAGTACCGTGCCGCCGGAGATCGTTATTGTACCGTCGGCATCAAGAGGCTGATTGTCGGCGATGTTTGCGCTCCATACGACAAGCGTACCGCCCGAAATCGTGAGACTGCCGTTAGAATCGACACCGTCGCCCGAGGTCGTGTCCATGACGAGAGTGCCGCCGTAGATGTTAATGGAGAATGCATATCCGGAAAGGTCGCTGTTTGCGGCGTTGAGGCAATCGTCGCTCGCGTGTATCGTGATGTTGCCGGAATATACGTTGAGCGTTGCCGCTTCAAGTCCGCCATGGCAGTTTTTGATATTTATAACGGGACCTTCGCCGTTTTCACTGCCGATATTCAGAATGTAATCACTGTGAATGGCGTCGTCGCCTGCGGATATTGTGATGTTGCCGCTTGTGACGTTAAGGAGCTGTTCGGCGTTTATTGCGTCGTTGACCGAAGCGGTAATATTAAGCGTCAAATCACTTATGGTCATCCGCGCTTCGCCCTCTTCATCGGTGGTCGCGCCGGATTTTATTCCGCTTTTGCCGTTTGCGGTGATGTTCAGTGCGCCGGAGCCGGAAAGAGTTACCTGTGAGCCGTCCTTGCATTTTATGACTGCGTTTTCGGCATAGGTATTGTCAGGATAATTGTCATCGTTGTTTTTCGCACTGTCTGTGAGGGTATTCACACTGCCGGAGGCAACGATTATCCTGACTTCGGTGGATTTGTTGCAGGCGATGGGAGCGGTGGTCGAGCTTGTCAGAGTCAAACCGCTTAGCACCAATGTCACACCGGTTGTTCCTCTTTTGACCTTGACCGAACCGTCAGCGCAGCTTCCGCTCAGAACATATGTGCCGGAGTCGTTTATAGTGAGTGAGGTGCCTTCGATCTTGTAGCCGTCATATGTTCCTTCGCTGACGGTTATACCGCCGTCGGTGAAGGTAAAATACGTTGCGCCGTTTGCTTGGTATTCGGCTGCAAGTGCCGTCGGTATACAGCTCATCACGGCAAAGAGTGCGGTAATGAGTGCGAGTGTTATTGAAATGATTTTACGTGATTTCATAGTTGACCGTCCTTTCGCGGTTTTTGTTTTGTGCCTTAATAATAACCGCCATACTTTAAGTTAAACTAAAAAGAAAGGAAAACGGGAAAAATTTTCTCGGTTTGTTTTTTTGATGTGAGGGAAAATACCGTTGAGGTGTTTTTTATGAAACTGAGATCATTTATTGCGGCGTTTCTGGCGCTGACATTCATGCTGCCGTCGGCAAGCGTGGGTTTTGGCTCGGCAGACGGTATCATGTGTTCGGCAGAGAAAAACCGCGCGCCCGATTTCGTTGTCACCGATACGGACGGGAATGCCGTCACTCTGTCGCAGTTTTTCGGAAAGCCGATCGTGCTCAATTTCTGGGCGACGTGGTGTATGCCATGCGTCTACGAATTGCCCGACTTTGAAGAAGCGTTCCGTGAGTACGGAGACAGGGTTGTTTTCATGATGATAAATCAGACGAACGGTTACAGTGATACGTTTCAGGGAGTCAAGGATTATGCGGAAATATGCGGCTTCACGTTCCCTCTTTATTTCGATACGGAATCGTCGGCTACCGAACAGTACGGGGCAAATGCACTTCCGCTCACGGTGTTCATCGACAGGGACGGAAACATTCATATGTCCTATATCGGCATATTGGGCAGGGATGCGCTTGAAGAGCATATCAAAATGCTGTTATAAACGCTTTCTTTGCGGCGGATTAAAAGTGACACGGAGGAAGTGCTTTATGACAGAGATCATTGCGCGGCGGGATTTTCCGCCGCTTTACATATGGATGGATGTTGCGTTTCCCGCTATTTTTGCGGGGTATGCCGGCGTTATCATATATAACCTTTTTCAGAGAGACAACAAGGCACGGATAAACATACCGTGGCTGCTTGCGATCGGTGTGCTGTTTCGGTTCGGATGGGAAGCCGGACTGCTTCTCGGCGGAATACGTCCCGCAGGCTTTGAAGGGATTGCGGAAAAGCTTCTCTCGCTTGTCATCAATTCGTTGCCGGAAACGAATCTCGGTATGCCGTATATTTATCTCATATATCTCGCATACAGCAGCAGATTCACGGAGGATATGCGGCGGCGCGGTGCTTGACAGCTTCTTCTGCCGGACTACAAAGCTTTACAGATGTAATGCAAAATGATTCAGACGCATCGTTGACAGTGTTGAGACCAAATGCGTGCCGCCGGAGCGTATTGCCGAAAAAACGCTCTCAATTCCCGAAAAAATGTAGTCTGCCTTTGCTCATTGCATAAACAGGAGTTTTCTTCTCAGACTTTACGGCATCATGCCGACACGACTTCAGCTTTTTGCAATAAAATGTGCTCTGAAGTGAATAAAAATTCAAATTGGGTATTGACATTCCGAAAAAACGGTATATAATTATCTTGTTGTATAATCATGATTATGCAACTGACTCGAAGCATCATGAAAGAAAGGGTGACGATATGCCTCCGAAGGCAAAATTTACAAAGGACGAAATGATTAATGTCGCGCTCGCTATAACGCGCAGAAGCGGTATCGAAACGGTGACGGCGAGGAAAATGGCTACCGAGCTTGGAGTTTCGACACGTCCGATTTTCACATATTTCAAATCGATTGACGAGCTGAAACGCGCCGTACACGCACGAGCAATGTGTGTTTACAGAGAACGCATCAAGGAAGGACTGAACAGTGATATACCGTTTCTCGGCATCGGTATGCGTTATCTCGGATTTGCAAAGGATGAGCCGAATCTTTATAAGCTGCTGTACCTCAGCTCTGACAAATACAGCGACGGTAACAGTGCGATTGAGCTGGTGAAGTATACTCAGGAGCTGATACGCGATACGCATATGAAGATATATAACATGACGACAGAGCAGGCGGATCTCTATTACAACGCGCTCTGGCTTGTCGCAAACAGTCTTGCACTTCTCATCGTGAACAACAGCTGTCCCTATTCCGACGAGGATATCAAAGCAATTTACGGTCGATTCAGTGTCAGCTATTGCAAGGCAATAAAAGAGATCCCGGGATTTACCGAGAATACCTATGACAAAGACGCTATCTTCAGCGAGATAATAAAGAAATAACATAAAACCGGCGCGGACCCCCTGAGGGAACGCGCCGGTTCTTTTACATTGTATAAATATTGCTGCCGGGGAGAATTTTCACACCGTTTTCGCCGAAAAGCTTTATTGCTTTATCGTTGTCGTCGACGCGGAGGATGACACATGCTCTGCCCTCGTCGCGGGAAATGAAAGCATATGCGTATTCTATTTCGACGTCTCTGTCTTTGAGGACATTCAATGCCGATGCGAATCCGCCCGGTGTGTCCGATATTTCTATGGCGATCACGTCGGTCAGTCTCACTGTGAGTCCCATTGACTTCAGTGCCTTTTCCGCTTCGTCGGGTTTATCGACGATGAGACGGAGAATGCCGAAATCGGTGGTGTCGGCGATGGAAACGGCGCGGATGTCAATACCCGCGGCGGCGATGGCAT
>FR892213.1:20519-21435 GCA_000433115.1 Ruminococcus sp. CAG:382 | reverse complement strand
AAAACAACGCGAACAGGATGAATGCTTTTTGTCTGACAGTCATAAGGCATTTTTATAATTTAATTATATGTTTTAATTATATGTTTTCTTTCCCGCAGCCAGTATTTCGATACTGTCGGGGTTTTTCCATGTACCGTTCAGCTTCTGATATGCGTAATTTCTGAGCATTGCCGCCCACGACGGATAGTACATCATCTTGATGTGGCATCCGCAGCCCTTCGGACGCGGCTCGGGATCGACGCAATATTCCTCATTCATGACGTTGCCGTCAAGGAACGGTGTGGAAATATCGATGAAATCGTGACCGTTGGCATTGCACCATTCAAGTGCAAGCCTGTTGAATTTTGATATGTTGTAGTTGTTGAGCCCTTCTTTTTCGCCGTTGAAGCTCTCGATCATGTATGTGTTCGACAGGACGACGATTTTGACGCCGGGACACGCCGCCATGATGTTTTCAAGCACTTTGCGGTTGTTTTCAAAGGTCAACTCGGCTGTTTTGGAATACTGATGAAGACCGAGCTCGTTGAGCCCCATGAGGTTGTAATACACCGTTTCGGGCTTCATTTTTGCGACAGCCTCCCACGTGTGAAGCAGCTCGCCGTCGTAACGCGGATAATACTTGGCATACCGATCCTTGTCTCCGAGGTCAAGACGCGCCGAAAAGGCTGAGGCACAGAAGAACTTCGGATTGCCGAGAAAATTCTTGTCGGCAGCACGCATAACGTAGTAGAAATTCTGGAAATGCACAACGAGACTGTTGCCGATGAACACCGAATTTTCGAAATAGCTGTCAAGCTCCGTCGGCAGAATATCCTCCTTGCGCAGGTCAAGCAGCTTTGCCGGGTCATACGGCAGGTCGGTCACAACAGGCGCATCGGAAATTTCTTCGCTGACAGGCTCGTCATCCGACACGTCG
>FR892213.1:15916-20489 GCA_000433115.1 Ruminococcus sp. CAG:382 | reverse complement strand
CCCGACACTCCGCCGCCGCTTGCGGCGTCTGATGAGCCGTTTTCTTCCGATGAGGTGCTTTCATCGGCTGCCCGCGACGTATCAACGGACGGGACACTTGTATACGACGGAAGGTCCGAAGCAGAGCTCACAGGCGGAGCATTGTCCTCAAAACGGCTGTTCACGGCAAGTATCACCGCAACCGCAATGACAAACAGCGCCGAAAACAGGACAAATATTTTTTGTGTGTTTGGAATATAATCTTTTTTTCTGTACTGTGGCATAGAAAGTTAAAAGTAAAAGTTATTTATGACGGGAAGACAACACCCTCACTTCGCAGGAAGCTCGTTCGTGTGTTTTCTCCCCGTAAACCTCGTTTTCGTCGTCGCTGCGCTCCTCTCAAGGTGTCGCTGTGGCGGCGCATGTCCGCCGTCGCGACGGGAATCTTTACTGTTTTAGACGGGGACGACAACATCCTCGCGTTTTCCCCTGTCAATCGCTCAATTATTTTTCTTTCCCCATGCAGCATTTTTTGTATTTCAGACCGCTTCCGCAGGGGCAGGGGTCGTTGGGTCCCACCTTCTGAGCCTTGGTTTTCACAACAGTGATCTTCTTTTCACCGCCGACATTCATGTCGTTTGCGGCGGTCATAACCTGCTTGCGTTCGATCGGGCGGCGCGGTACTACGCAAAGCAGCATTCTTACCGTATCCGTGCGGATATTTTCGATCATCTCGTCGAACATCTGTGAGCCGACGATCTTGTATTCCGAGATCGGGTTGCGCTGTGCATACGCATTGAGTCCGACACCCGAGATCAGGTCATCCATCGCGTCGATGTGATCGACCCACTTGCGGTCGACGTTTTCAAGCAGAATTATGCGCTCGATCTCGCGGAAGCGTTCGTTTCCGAACAGCTCTTCCTGAGCGGCGTAGCGTTCGTCTGCACGCTTTTTCAGCATATCCGAAACGGCTTCGGTGTTCAGCTTTTCAAGCTCTTCGATGGAATAACGGAAATCGTCGTCACCGCAGAGTACGCCTCTGAAATAGCCGCGGAGACCTTCGATGTTCCATTCGTCCGGGATATGTGACGAGCAGAATTTCGAAACGCCGTCGTCGATGTATTCATACATCATCTTGTGAATCTTGTCTCTGAGATCCTCGCCGTTCAGCACTGCCTGACGTTCGCCGTAGATAAGCTCGCGCTGGCGGTTCATGACATCGTCGTACTGGAGCACGTTCTTTCTGCGTTCAAAGTTCTGTCCTTCAAGGCGCTTCTGTGCGGATTCGATGGATGATGAAAGTATTTTTGCGTCGATCGGCTGGTCCTCCGGCAGTCCCATCGCTTCGACGACGCTGAGGATGCGGTCGGAGCCGAACAGACGCATGAGGTCGTCCTGCATTGAAAGATAGAAACGGCTGGCACCCGGGTCGCCCTGTCGTCCGGAACGTCCGCGGAGCTGATTGTCGATACGTCTCGATTCGTGGCGTTCGGTGCCGATTATGAACAGACCGCCTGCGGCACGTACTTTTTCAGCCTCGGGCTTTATTTTTTCGTCGAGTTCTTCTTCGTATTTTCTGAATCTCTCACGAAGCTCCAGCTTCACGGGGTCGTTGGTGTGTGCGTATGAGGTGGCTTCGGCGATTTCGTCCTCGTCACAGCCCTCGTCGCGCATTTTCTGCTTTGCGAGGAATTCCGAGTTGCCGCCCAGCTTTATATCCGTACCTCTGCCCGCCATGTTGGTGGAGATCGTGACCGCGCCGAACATACCTGCCTGCGCGACGATCTCAGCCTCGCGTTCGTGGAGCTTTGCATTCAGCACGTTGTGCTTTATGCCCTCTCGCTTCAGCATATCCGAAAGAAGCTCCGATTTGTCGATGGAGACTGTGCCGACAAGCACGGGCTGGCCTTTTTCGTGGCATTCGCGGATCTGGTTGATTATCGCGTGATACTTGCCTGCCATGGTTTTGTAAACAAGGTCGTTCATATCACGGCGCATGACGGGCTTGTTTGTGGGTATTTCAACGACGTCGAGGCTGTATATCTCACGAAACTCCGTTTCTTCGGTGAGCGCCGTACCGGTCATGCCGGAAAGCTTTTTGTACATTCGGAAGTAATTCTGGAAGGTTATTGTCGCCTGAGTCTTGTTTTCACGCTCGATCTTGCAGTTTTCCTTCGCTTCGATTGCCTGATGCAGACCGTTTGAATAGCGTCTGCCGGGCATGATACGTCCGGTGAAGCTGTCGACGATGAGCACCTGTCCGTCCTTGACAACATAATCGACATCGCGCTGCATTACGCCGTAGGCGCGAATGGCGTTGTCGAGGTAGTGCATATATTCCATATTTTCGCCGTCGGCAAGATTTTCGATACCGAAATACTGCTCCGCCTTTTTGATGCCGCTCTTGCCGAGCACGGCGGTTTTTGCCTTTTCGTCGACGATATAGTCGGCGTCAATGTCGTCGTGACCGACCTTTGCGTCGATCTCCTTGATGCGGAAGCAGGTCATGCGCTTCACAAGGTCGTTCGTGCGCTTGTAAAGCTCGTCGGATTCGTCGCCCATGCCGGAAATGATGAGCGGGGTACGCGCTTCGTCGATGAGGATGGAGTCGACCTCGTCCACGATTGCGAATTCATGTCCGCGCTGAACGATGCGGTCCTTATATATGACCATATTGTCGCGCAGATAGTCAAAGCCCATTTCGTTATTCGTGCCGTAGGTTATATCTGCGGCATAGGCTGCCTTGCGCTGTTCGTTTGTGAGTCCGTGGACGATAAGTCCGACCGACAGACCGAGATAATTATAAAGCTTGCCCATCCATTCGCTGTCACGCTTTGCGAGGTAGTCATTGACGGTGACGACATGAACACCCTTTCCGGTGAGTGCGTTGAGGTAGGCGGGAAGCGTTGCCACCTGCGTTTTGCCTTCGCCGGTCTTCATTTCGGCGATACGACCCTGGTGAATTATTATACCGCCGATGAGCTGGACGCGGTAATGGCGTGTGCCGAGAACGCGGTCGGCTGCTTCACGTACCAGCGCGAACGCATCGGGGAGTATGTCGTCAAGCGTTTCGCCGTTTGCCAGGCGCTGCTTGAGTATGGGAGTCTGCGCCTGCATTTCATCATCGCTCATCGCGGAATACTTGCCTGCAAGCGCTTCTATTTTATTGACAACAGGCGTCAGTTTCTTTACCTGTTTTTCGCTGTATGTGCCGAATATTTTTGAAAATAAAGACATTCGTTGCTCCTTCGTGAACGGTGAAAACACCGTTCATAATTATTCAGCATCTATTATACTATATCCCCGGCGAAAATACCAGTGCTTTTTGTAAATATTTTTCAGCTTTGCGCACGTTTTTGCGATTGACAAAAACGCAAAACAACGGTATACTATTATAAATATAAAACACTATGCTTTTACGTGGAATATATTTATGAACCATCTTAATGTTGTGCTTCTTGAACCGGAAATACCGCAGAACACGGGCAACATTGCACGTACCTGCGCCGCGACCGGCGTTACATTGCATATGATTGAGCCGTTCGGCTTCAGGATAACCGACCGCAATCTTCGCCGGGCGGGGCTTGACTACTGGCGCCGGCTGGATGTGCGGTATTACGGCGACATTGACGACTTTTACGCCAAAAACCCCGGTGCCGACTGCCTTTACTTCACGACAAAAGGAGGAAGATGCTATACCGATGCGGATTTTTCGGGCGAAAAATTTCTCTTTTTCGGCAGGGAGACAAAGGGTCTGCCGGAGGAACTTCTCAAGGCAAACGAGGACAGGGCGGTGCGGATTCCCATGCTTGACGACATACGCAGTCTGAATCTTTCGAACTCCGTTGCCGTTGCCGTCTATGAGGGGCTGCGGCAGACGGGCTTTGATAATATGCGCAAGGCGAGCGATTATTTAACGGGGCTGTTGCCCGACGGGAGCAGATATGAATAACTACGGACTTACGGTTGCAGCGGTCTCCACTCCGCGCGGCAAGGGCGGTGTCGCAATGGTGCGTGTCACGGGCAGCGAGGCGCTGAAGGTCGCGGAGCGGGTATTTGCACCCGCTTCGGGGAAAAAGCTGTCGGACTATCCCGCAAATACCGCCGTTCACGGCGTATTTTCGTCATCCGACGGCGAGTTTGACGACGGAATGTGCGTTTTTTTCCGTGCACCGCGTTCGTTTACGGGCGAGGACACTGCGGAGCTTTACTGTCACGGCGGTTTGCTCGTCACGAAAAAGCTGCTTGAAGCGGTCATAGAGGCCGGCGCTTCATATGCAGGTCCCGGCGAATTCACCCGCCGCGCATTCATAAACGGCAAGCTCACGCTTACCGAAGCGGAGGCGGTAGGCGATATGATAGACGCGGTGAGCGAAGCGCATCTCGGCGCGGGGCTCAGGCGTCTTCGCGGCGCGCTCAGCAAGCGTGTCGGTGAGGTATATGACACTCTGCGGCATCTTGCCGCGTCCGCATATGCGTTTATCGACTATCCTGACGAGGATCTTGCCGACGTGCCCGTCGATGAAATGAAAAAAACGCTGGAGGAATGCTACAATATTCTGCACAGTATGTGGAAAACCTCGCGCTACGGTCG
>FR892213.1:1969-15792 GCA_000433115.1 Ruminococcus sp. CAG:382 | reverse complement strand
GTGACCGACATTGAGGGTACGACGCGCGACGTGATAACCGAGAGGGTCGTACTCGGCGACGTTGTGCTGAATCTGTCCGACACAGCCGGAATACGCGAGACAGCCGACACGGTGGAGCGCATGGGTGTGGAACGCGCTTTTGCGGAGACGGATCGCGCGTCGCTCATTCTTTTTGTCGTTGACGGCGAAATAACCGACGAGGAAAAACGTATAGCGGGATATATCAATTCTGCCGGAAAGCAGGATGTGACTGTTCTGCTTTCGAATAAATCCGACATTTCAGACCGTCCGCTTCCCGGAATTTTCGGCCGCGAGATAGCGTTTTCTGCCGTGACGGGCAAGGGACTTGATGAACTGCGGGCGACCGTCGCCGATATCTGCGGATATGCCGACTGCGAAGGCGCCGAAACCCTCATCACTTCGGCGCGCCAGTCGGCAATGCTGAAAAACGCCGCCGACGCGGTGCTTGAAGCGCGACGCTCTCTTGACGGCTTCACACAGGACATCGCCGGTATGCAGATCGAGGAGGCACTCGGCTTCCTCGGAGAACTTGACGGCAGGCAGGCTTCCATGGAAATTGTGAACGACATTTTCGCTCATTTCTGCGTCGGCAAGTGAAATATCACTGCCAATCTCCCTCAAAACCGCACTTTTTTCGCCTTTTGCCCCTGCGGCGGTAAAAATATTTCCGAAAACGCTTGATTTTTTTTGAAATATATGATATATTAATTTGTACGTCGAAATGTGCGCTGTGATATTGCCGTCGGTTGGGCTTTTTTCCGCAGGACGGCTCGGCGCTGACTATCTAATTATTCGGAGGAACTCATCTCATGAACACACTCGAAATCATCCTCGGCATAATTTTGCTTCTTATCGCCGTTGCGCTTGTTGTCGTCATTACTCTTCAGCAGTCCAAAAAGGGCGGACTTGGCGGAGCGATCGGCGGCGGCACGACTGACAGCTATTACGGCAGAAACAAGTCCAAGTCCAAAGAAGCAATGCTCAAAAAGCTGACTGTGATTTTTTCCGTCGCGCTTGCTGTTCTTGCTCTCGTTCTTTATTCCTATCACGGCTCTGAAAGCGGTTCAAAGAACAACTCAAGCACCGCTTCCACATCTTCCGCATCTTCCGCCGCTTCCGTTGCTTCCGAAAGTGACAGCTCTGCCGCTTCCGACGTCTCCGAAGAGGCTTCCGAGGCATCCGAAGCTGTTTCGGAAGAAGTTTCCGCTGTTTCGGAAGAAGCTTCCGCAGAAGCATAGGCAAATTCCTTTTTACGGAACCGCCGCAAACGGTGCGGCATTTAATCATTCGGATTATTTCAGACCGGAACGGGGCCGGACTGCTGCAGTGCGGTCGGGTCCCTGATTTTTTGAAAATTTTAACGATTTTTTAAGTTGAATTCCTCAGATGCGTAATAAAAGAATTATCGGAACATTTCATTATAATAAAAGCGGTCTCGGCTATGTCGTTTCCAAAACCGACGAGGAAACCTTTGTGGTTCCGCTCGTTGTTTCGGCGCGAGACGGCGTTTTTGACGGCGACACCGTTGAGATTATCTGCCCTCCAGAGGGCGCATATCTTGAACGCGGCGGCTACGGAAAGCTGATCCGCGTCGTTTCGCACGCGCGTAATTTTGTTGAAGGCACGCTTTTCCATGACGCAGACGGAAAGCAGTATTTGCGCCCGAACAGCTATATACCTTTCCGCGTACTCGTAAAATCAGAACTTGCTTCGGTCTATTCCGACGGCGATTTTGTGCTGGCGGAAATTATTCACCCGTCAAAAGCGATCTCGGCGCTCCGCGTCCGCCCCGTGAAATCATACGGCAAGTCCGAAACATATGAATCGGCGCTTGCGTTTTTCCTGGACGGATCTCCGTTCGGAAACGGATTTTCCGAAGACGCCGTAGAACAGGTCAAAAGCATTATCCGCGACGGTGCGCCCGTTTCTTCTTCGGACCGCGCTATGTACAACACGGACATATTCTGCCCGGTCAGAATGCCGCATTGCTACGGCGACACGGCGTTTCATGTATGGTATGACGACAACGGCTGTAATCTTGATGTCCACATACTTGATGTGGATGCCTGTGTACCCGAAGGAAGTCCGCTTGAAGTCCAGGCTTCACAGCGTTTTCGCGGCATCCTCAATTCGTATGCCAGCAAGTACGCTCTCATGCCGCTGACACTTCACAGCTCGGCGTTCAACCTTGTCACGCCCGGTGTACACCCGACATTGACACTTCACATCAAGCTGAATCTTGCCGGATATATCTATTCGATCGAACCTGAAGAATCCATGGTTTCCGGGGTGGTTCCCGTCCCGTATTCTGTGCTTGACAATGCAAATGCGATGATTGCAGACGTTTCTGCCGAAACCGACAAAAACATCCGCCGCCTGATTGGCATAACAAAACGTATGGCGCTGACACGCCGCGAAGCCGGCGGTGTGCCGGTTAGAAAAGAAAAGCTTTACTACTGTGACGCCGTTCCCTCTGTTTCCGCTGCTGCCGGCCCGACGGAAAACTGTTTTTCGGAGCTCATGCTCAATGTCGGCGCGGCATTTGCACGCATTTGCTCCAAAAACAATATTCAATGCCTGTATTCATCACGTCCTGTTCCGGTATTTACTCCGGAATTCGATATACCGCTCTATCTCAGAGCGCTCACTCCTTATTGCGATATTTATGCGGCAAACCGCTTTAATGCCGCGTACGGCGCGGTAGAACGGAGCACGCAAAAAGATCTTCTCACGCGTTATATAAATTTCTGCTTGCCTCCCATGGAATATTACGACAAACCTGTCAAAGATACGATTTATGCGCTCAACGCGTATGCGCCTCTTGAAAATCCGACGAATAACTTTGATGCGGTTCTTCAGCAGAGATTCATCCGCGCTCATATCCGCAACGAAAAGGCGCCTGTTATTGATACTGCCGAGCTTACCGAACGCAGTATCCGCGCTGATGAACTTGACCGTCGTCTCCGCCTTCTTGCTGCCTGCAAACTTTATAAAAAACATTCTGTCGCAAATGTGACACTGCTCAACGACGGTGTGCCGCTTGTCGCAAAAACGCAGGAGGGTCTGCTTGCCGATATTGTCATGGGCAATTCCGTGCTTGAACGTTACAGCGCAGGTTCAACAATGCGCGCCAGAATTAAGACCGTTTCCTTCCTCAAAACGGCGCTTTCGTTCTACCTCTGACCGGGAATGTTTCACGTGAAACAAAGCGAAAGGAGAACTGCTTTGAGACGCATCGGACACAACACGCATACGACACGTTCGTGCATCGGTGTCATATTGATCTGCACCGCGTTGCTGCTTGGCTCGTGTGGCGGAATCGGACAGGGCGATGATCCTGTCGGCTCGAACTCCGCGCCCGAAGATGTCAGCAAGACTCCTCCCGTCACATATGACGAAATGACTGCGGAGGAATGGCTCAGCACGGTTCGCGGCGCAGACTATGCAGACTATGAATTCACGATTGCGACTTCCTACTCGGGGCGCTTCACAACCGTGGAAAATACCGAAAACGAAGTCGAAAAGGCAAGAAACAAACGAAACGCCCTTGTCGAAAATAAATACGGTATAAAAATAACGGAAAAATCCGTGCGCGAAAGCGAAATGATCAACGCCATACTTCAGAGCACGGCGGCAGGACTGCAATACGCAGATCTCGTTTCTGCTTCAATGCAGACGTTGTCGAAGCTCGCCGCAGACGGAGCGCTGACGAATCTGTATTCGCTTCCCTATTATGACGGTACGGCGGAATTCTGCAACGCATCGCTTCACAAAGGCGCAACTGCGGGCCATACCTGCTATGCGGTTTTCGATGACCTGACGGAAGTGCAGGAATATACCTGGTGCGCGTTCTTCAATAAAGCCAAAACAGATGCGACTGCGCTGTACCAGATGGCAAAATCCTCGACGTGGACGTGGGATGCGTTTCTTGCAAACGCTTTAAACGGCGGATTCGCCGCATATGACACAAAAAACTCGCTCATAACGGCCGCATTCGCCACCTCGGGCATTGAACCGGTAACCGGCGGGTACGGAAACGCGCTTTCACAGAATGAAAACGTCGAAGCGCTTGATAACATCGCTTCCGCTGTGAAAACGTTGATAAACAGCCAAAGCTATGACTCACGCCGTGATGATGACGCAAAAAAAGCATTTAAAAACGGAGAGATTGCGTTTTTGCTTGCTCCGCTGCATCTTATCGATGAACTGAAGGATATGTCGGATGACTTCGGCGTGTTGCCGCTTCCCTCTTACGACGGAAACACACGAAGCGTTCTTGACGGCGACGCACGCGGTATTGCCGTGCCGTCGGATCAGACCGACAGCGACCGCACGGGCTTGATTCTTACGGCTCTCACAGCCGCATCATATCAGCATATTGCGGAAGCGAAAATACAAAACCACATATACTTCGACCTGCGCGACAACGATTCCGCGCTGTCGATAAGAAAAATATATGATACTCAATATATAAATTTGGGTATTCTCTATTCGGGCGGTTATTCGGCTATATCGGCGTCATCGCAGAACGCGATAATCGAAGCCGTGACAAAGGATGCCTCCTTCGGGAAGATCTTTTCACGTGAAAAAACACGGCTCGAAACCATTGCAAACAAATATTTCAGATAACAAACAGAAAGGAATAATAAATCATGCTCAACAAAAAATCAGTTACCGACATCAATGTGACCGGTAAAAAGGTCCTTGTAAGATGCGACTTCAACGTACCTATGAAGGACGGTGTAATCACCAGCGATAAGCGTATCGTAGGCGCACTTCCCACCATCAAATATCTTCTCGACAACGGCGCTGCCGTTATTCTCTGCTCGCATATGGGCAAACCCCACAATGTTTTCAACGATAAGATCAAGCTGAATAAGAAAGAAAAGGCAAAGATCGAGGCTCTTCCCGAAAACGAAAGAGACGCTGCTACCGCAGAGCTTATCGAAAAGGCAAAGAAGGACGTCAAGAAGCTTACTCTCGCTCCTGTTGCCGCAAGAATTTCCGAACTTCTCGGCAAAGACGTCATCATGGCAAAGGATGTTGTCGGCGAGGACGCGAAGGCAAAGGCTGCAGCGCTCAAGCCCGGCGATGTCATGCTCCTTGAAAACGTCAGATTCCACGCCGAAGAAGAAAAGAACGATCCCGAATTCGCAAAACAGCTTGCTTCTCTGGCAGAAATATATGTAAACGACGCATTCGGCACCGCACACAGAGCGCACGCTTCCACCGCCGGTGTTGCCGATTATCTCCCCGCTGTCTGCGGCTTCCTCATCCAGAAAGAAATTGACGTCATGGGCAAGGCTCTTGACGACCCCGACAGACCCTTCGTTGCAATTCTCGGCGGCGCAAAGGTTGCCGACAAGCTTACCGTTATCGAAAATCTGCTTGGCAAGGTCGATACACTCATTATCGGCGGCGGTATGGCATATACCTTCCTTGCCGCTCAGGGAAAAAGCATCGGTACCTCCCTGTTCGATGATACAAAGCTCGATTACTGCAAGGAAATGCTCGCAAAGGCTGAAAAGAACGGCGTGAAGCTCCTTCTCCCCGTTGATACCGTTGTCGCAAAGGCGTTCCCCGATCCCATAGATGCTGCAATCGACGTAAAAACCGTGTCTTCCGACTCCATTCCTGCCGATATGATGGGTCTTGATATCGGCGAAAAGACACGTGAGCTTTTTGCTGATGCTATTAAGAACGCAAAGACCGTTGTCTGGAACGGACCTATGGGCGTTTTCGAAAATCCCACTCTCGCCGCAGGTACCATCGCTGTTGCGAAAGCTCTCGCTGATTCCGGCGCAACCACCATTGTAGGCGGCGGCGACTCGGCTGCGGCAGTCGAACAGCTCGGCTTTGCTGATAAGATCACTCATATCTCCACCGGCGGCGGCGCTTCCCTCGAATTCCTCGAAGGCAAACAGCTTCCCGGCATCACCTGTCTTAACGATAAATAAAACAGAATTTGAAGGTAAAATATAATGAACAGAGCAACAAGAAGAACAGTTATTGCCGGCAACTGGAAAATGAACAAAACTCCGGCTGAAGCAACTGAGCTTATCAACGCAATCAAAGCTGAAATAAACGGCAAAAAGACCGACGAATGCGA
Source organism: Ruminococcus sp. CAG:382 (assembly GCA_000433115.1). Taxonomy (GTDB): domain Bacteria; phylum Bacillota; class Clostridia; order Oscillospirales; family CAG-382; genus UBA1206. Next base: position 9,662 of record FR892213.1, on the reverse strand, counting down.
AATCGTCGCCTGTGTGCCTTATGTTGATATCACAAACGCTATCGAAGCGGCAAAGGGCAGCCCGATAAAGATCGGCGCAGAGAACGTACACTGGGAAAAATCCGGTGCATTCACCGGTGAAATCTCCGCTGATATGCTCAAGGCTGTCGGTGTTGAATACGTCATCATCGGTCACAGCGAAAGACGTCAGTACTTCGGCGAAACCGATGTCACCGTCAACAAGAGAGTTCATGCCGCACTTGCAGCAGGCCTCAAGGTCATACTTTGCGTCGGTGAACTGCTCGAACAGAGAGAACAGGGCATCACTGCCGAAATCGTCTCCATGCAGACAAAGATCGACCTTCTCGGCGTAACTGCTGACGATATGAAGAATATCATCATCGCTTATGAACCCGTCTGGGCTATCGGCACCGGCAAGACCGCAACCTCCGAGCAGGCTGACGAGGTTTGCGGCATCATCAGAAACGTCATCGCAAGTCTTTACAGCGAGAGCGTTGCAGCCGCTACCACAATTCAGTACGGCGGCAGCATGAACGCAAAGAATGCTGAAGAGCTGCTTTCCATGACCAACGTTGACGGCGGCCTTATCGGCGGCGCTTCCCTTAAGGCTCCCGATTTTGCCGTTATCATCGCTGCGGCAAACAAGTAAGCGGAAATAACAGAATACAACGCAACCAGAGAAGCCGGACGATATCACGTCCGGCTTTTTTGCATACGCAAGGAGAATAACGAATACGAGTGGCGGAGTGGAACGGATAGCTGTTTAGAAGCAAGTGCAAAGGCGCGGCGTAAAAATGCGAAAATGCGGTGACAGCCTGTGGGAAGGAATGGGTGTACAATGAAGCGTTGGGGAATATGCGGGACGGACAGAAAAAGAAAAACTGCGGAAATGCGGTGCAAAAGCGCAAAAGAAGAGCCTGCGGCGTTGGCTCGGCGGAGGCGCACGACAAAAAGGACTGCGGAAACCCGCAGTCCTTTCAGGCTTAAACCGTATAGGTTTTGCGTATGGAATTGTGGCGCATAGGATTATTTCTTGTATTCCTCGAAAACCGTGTAATCGTCAACGAGCTGGAACTCATCAAGATAGAACTGTTTTCCGAGCATGGAAGGAGAGGAGAAGTCCCAGTACATATAAACTCCCTTGACATAGTTGCCGCTGAAGCGTACACCACCGCCGCCACGCTTCGAGAACTTTTCAACGGGGAAAGCCATCCAACCCTTGAAATTCTTCACGGAAGAGGACTGAGCGGTGCCGAAGCAGCCGTCACCGCCGTGCTGATATGTTTTCCATTCGGTCTCGCCGTCGGGGAGATAATAGAACGGAGAATCGCTGTCGTTATCGGTGTCATCGGTGGAATAGAGGTTGCCGTCGGAGTCAACGAGACCGAAGCATGCCTTGCGGAAGTCGACATCTGTGAAATCGACCCAGAGACGGAGATATTCGAAATCAGGGTATTTGACGGTATTTCCGTTGGAATCCGTTGCAAATACATAAAGACCGCGGTTTGTGGTTGAGGAGCCGTTGTAGCTTACACCGAGCGCTGTGCTGTTGTTCCAGCCCTTGCGGTTTGTGGAAAGCACAAGACCGACATTGACGTCCGAGGTGTTGCTTGCCCAGTCGCCGCCGAACACGTCGCCGCCGATGGTTCCGCCGTAAGCAAGGCAGTCGTCGGAACGGGTAAGCTCGGTGATACTTTCAAAATCGCAGAAAGTGCCGAGATATGTTACGGGGTTGACGGAGGAATAAATAATATCTTCCTTCTTGTCGGTTGTGACCTTTACGGTGAGAGGCTCGCCCTCGGTATTCCAGATGCTGACGGGATAGACATCGATGGTGTATTCGGTGTTGTCCTTAAGGCCGGTAGCGGGGAGCACCTGAGATTCGGGCATCGGCTCGAAATAATACTGAGCATAGTATCTGAATTCGCGCTTGGTGGCATCGCTGCCCTCGGCGGGAGTGCATACTACATGATAGCTGTAAAGGCAGCTGCTGTCAAACGCGGTGGGAACAGTGATTTGTGCGCCGTTGGTGGTTACGTCGCTCACGGTAAGCTTTGCGCCTTCGGCAAAATAGGGCTTCGCAGGGTTCTTGTAGCGCTCCTTGGTATAAATAAAGGCGGACTTGTCGCTGGGCTTGTCAATGGAATAAACAAGCTGCTTTTCGGGGTTGTCGGTGTTTGCGGGGGTCTTGAAGAAGCTGTCGGTCAGGAGGTTATAGGGCATGATACGCACGCGGTTATTGGCGTCGACCTCAATGATATGGAACTGAGCAGCCTGGTCGGCGGACTTCGGAACTGTACCCTCGGTCATGCCGGATTCCATTTCAAAATATGCAAGAGTGCCGGTGCCGACGGTGGTAAAGTTATCCTGCCAGATGGTAAGCGGGTTGTTTATCGGGCCGTGGCTGTGACCGGAGAAATGAATGACCTGCGGATACTTCTTCAGAATGTTCCTGATCTGAGAAGAGAAGCCGGTATTCCATGTGCGGCTGACATAGACTGTGTTTTCAAGATGATGGTGCATGAACACAAAAATGGGCTTTTCGGGATCATCGGCAGCAGCTTTCTCAAGCTCCTCGCGCAGCCAGTTCTGAACCTCGGTGGGGTAGCTGTCTTCGCCGCGGGTGGAGATACCGATGAAGTGATAACCGTTGACAACAATGTGCTTGTCAAGGTTGGGGTCCATGTTTGCGGTGTAGGAAGCGATGCCGCCGTCGTAATACTCATGGTTGCCCATGACGGTCATAAGGGTGGTTTCTTCCTTGATGTTGGCGTCGGCAATGGACTTCCATGCCTTTAATTCGGAAGGCTTGCCTGCGTTTGTCAGGTCGCCTGCGACGAGCATCGCGTCAACGGTGTTGTACGCTTCATGAGCGGAAGCGTATTTGTATGCGGACTTGAAAAGATTTGCAAGCCTTGTTGCGGTGACATCACCTGTGGAGGATACGTGTGTATCGGAGCAGGCAATGGCACGGAAGACAGGTACGAAACCGTCAAGGGGGTCAAGGTCCGGCTCTGAGGGTTCTTCGGAGGGCTCGTCGGACGGTTCTTCCGAAGGAATTGCGGACGGCTCGTCAGAAACGGCTGACGCATTTGCCGGTTCTGAGCTTTCGGGGGATGAGGTACCTGCGTCCTTATCGGCGCAGGCACACAGGAGAAGCATGAGAGAGAGCATGAGACATAGAATTTTCAGACTTTTTTTCATTAGTTTCTGAATCCCTTTCCTATTATTTCGCTGGTATTTGTGATGAATATGAAAGCGTGCGGGTCGATCTCTTTTATCTTACGCCTGAGAACGACCGCTTCGGAACGGCGGCACGCCACAAGCACCAGCTTCTTTGAATGCGCGGTGAAATAACCCAGAGCGTCTGACACGGTTGCACCGTGGTGCAGGTTCAACGTGATGAAATCGCAGATGGGAGTATAGTGCTCTGTCACGATGATAAAGAATTTGCAGACATTGAAGCTCTCAATAGCGTCGTCAACTACAAACGCCTTGAGAACCAGACCGAGCACCGAGAACAGACCGGTTTTGATACCGAACACGAAAAACGATGACGCGACGATTATGCCGTCGCAGATAAGAAGTGATTTGCCGATATCAATATCCGTATATTTTTTCAGTATCATTGCGGTGATGTCCGTGCCTCCCGACGAAGCGCCTTCATTGAACATAAGCGCGGAGCCGACGGCGGGCAGCATTACCGAGAAAAACAGCTCCAACAGCGGTTGGTCGGTAAGCGGAGCGTCGAGAGGGACGACCTTTTCAAGCACCATTGTGCCGACGGAAAACAGCAGAGACGCATAAACCGTCTTGATTCCGAAGCTGCCGCCAAGCACGATAAATCCCACGACAAGCAGCGCCGCATTGATGATGAATACGAAAGTGCCCGGTGATATGGCGTCGGTGACGAAGCCGAATATAATCGACAGCGCACTTACGCCTCCGGTTGTGAAATGGTTCGGGAACTTGAAAAAATACACCCCGGCAGTGAGAAGCAACGCGCCGAGGGTGATGATAAGATAGGAACGAAGCTTTTTCATAGAGAATATATGTCAGATTTTTTCCTCAAGCAGCTTCTGAAGTTCAGCCATGAAGTCATTTATGTCTTTGAACTGACGATAGACAGAAGCGAAACGTATATAGGCAACCTCGTCGAGAGCTTTGAGCTTTTCCATGACGAGCTGACCGATGAGGGCGGACGAGATCTCACTCTGGAGCGTGTTCTGGAGATATGATTCGATTTCGGAAACGGCGTTTTCCATCTGCTGACGGGTGACCTGACGCTTGTCGCAGGCGCGGATTATGCTGCCGAGAATCTTGTTTCTGTCAAACGGCTCACGCGATTTGTCCTTTTTGACAACAACGAGCGGCACTGTTTCGATGATCTCATAGGTTGTGAAGCGTTTGCCGCATTCCTGACATTCTCTGCGGCGGCGTATGGTGGAACCGTCCGCTGACGGACGGGAGTCGATGACCTTGCTGTCGGTATAGGCACAGGCGGGACATTTCATGATATTAAAAATCCTTTCAGAATGATCTTATTTTGAGGTGGAGCCGAAGCCGCCGTTGCGGATACCGTCGGTTGCATCACTTTCTGTTATGCCGAACGGCAGGAATACTCCCTGACAAAACGGCGCGTGCTTCTTCACCGAAAGAGGCTTGTCACCGCAGTTTGTGAGCTTCACGATAATATGCCCCTCGTTATCGGAGCCGAAATAGTCGCTGTCAATAACGCCGACGGTGTTGTCGAGCCGCAGGCGGTACCTGAAGCCCAGACCGCTTTTGGGCAGAACAAAAAGAACCCAGCCTTCGGCTATGCGCGCTCTGATGCCTGTCGGAACGGTGACGGTTTCGCCCGGCGCAAGTTCGATCGGCACGGGAGTGAAAAAATCATAGCCGGCAGAGCCTGACGTGGCGCGGGTTGGAAGCGGCACGGATGAAGCGTCTCCGCCGAAAACCGACGGAGAAACGTGATAAAATTCTGCAATACGAAACATAATTTACCGTGAAACATAATTGAAATTAGCGAAATCAAAACCAAAGTCCGGGAGCGGCAGCTGCCCGTCTTTCGGCGTGTGCGGTTTTGCTATGCTCATATGTTACCACGTCCGACCGATAAAGTCAAGGGTTTTTGTGCGATTTGCCATTGACATAATTGCTGTCTGTGTTGTAAAATCATAACAGCTATGCATTTATAGTAAAACACCCGTAAAAAGCAAAGGAGAACCGCAATGACCAACAGAGAACGTATCAACATACTGAAAACCGTCGACAGCGAGGTATACGAAGCCATACAGCAGGAGACAAAGCGTCAGCAGGACAATATTGAACTTATCGCGAGCGAAAACATCGTGTCCGAGGCAGTGCTTGCCGCCGCAGGAAGTGTACTCACCAACAAATATGCCGAGGGATACCCTGCAAAGCGCTATTACGGAGGCTGTCAGTGCGTTGACATCGTCGAAAACATCGCACGTGAGCGCTGTAAGCAGCTTTTCGGCTGCGACCACGCAAACGTACAGCCGCATTCCGGCTCAAGCGCGAACATCGCGGTCTACTTTGCCCTTCTCAAGCCGGGCGATACCATAATGGGAATGAGCCTTTCGGACGGCGGACATCTCACGCACGGCTCGCCCGTCAATTTTTCGGGTATGTACTTCAATGTCGTGCCGTACGGAGTTGACCCGGTGACACAGGTGCTTGATTACGATGCGATGGAAAAGATCGCGCTTGAATGCAAGCCGAAGATGATCGTGTCGGGTGCGTCCGCATACTGCCGCAGGCTCGATTTCAGACGCATACGCGCGATCTGCGACAAGGTCGGGGCATATATGATGGTTGATATTGCACACATCGCGGGTCTTGTCGCCGCAGGACTACATGAATCCCCCGTACCCTACGCCGATGTTGTCACCACAACAACTCACAAAACTCTCCGCGGTCCCCGCGGCGGAGTGATAATGTGTAAGGAGCAGTACGCAAAGGCGATAGACAAGGCAATATTCCCGGGCGTGCAGGGCGGTCCGCTCATGCATATCATTGCTGCGAAGGCAGTCGCCTTCGGCGAAGCTCTGAAACCCGAATTCAGGGAATATCAGGCGCAGATACTCAAAAACGCAAAGACGCTCTGCGCTGCGCTTCAGAAAAACGGATTCAACATCGTGTCTGGCGGCACTGATAACCACCTTATGCTCGTTGACCTTCGTTCCTTCGATATAACGGGCAAGGAGATGGAACACCGCCTTGACGAGGTGCGCATCACCGTCAACAAGAATACGATTCCCGCCGATCCTCAATCGCCCTTTGTCACCAGCGGCATCAGAGTGGGCACTCCCGCTGTCACCACCCGCGGCTTCAGGGAGCCGGAGATGGAGGAAATCGCGGCTCTCATGCGTATCGTTGCCCTGCCCGATTACGCGGAGCATAAGGACGAGGTCATCGCGAGAGTAGAGGCAATGTGCAGAAAATATCCCGTAATGGAATAATTCGCATTCATATTAACCGAGCCGATTTGCGTCGGCTCTTTTTTATGCAATGGGAAATTACGGCTGTTTTTTAATTTTGTGTTGACAAAATACATAAAATATGTTATGCTCATGTCGGAAGACGGTATGCGGCACAGATTATCCGCCTGTATCGGCTCCGAAAATTTTTTCAGGGAGAACCATAATGAAAAAGACCGTTTCACTCGTGCTTGCCATTATCATGGCGGCGTGTCTCGCATCCGTAATCGTTTCCGCCGATGTTGACCCGGAAATCGGTATTAACCGTCTGGTCAGTATCTACGAGGCTGAAACCGCGCCCATTGTCGACGGCGTCGTCACTGACGGCGAATACGGAGAACCTATCGGTGTCTGGCCGGCAGACACTATTATGCAGAGCCTCGGCGACTATGCGAAAAATATGCCCGTAAGCATTTATATGTGCTACGATGCGGATTATATTTATTACGCCGTTGTTGCAAAATGCGACATCCCTCATGTTGCGTATGACGAAGGAGAACATCACGCATACGGCGCTCATCATCTTATGTCCATGATCATTCCGGATGATCCGACAAGAATGAACGACGATGAATCATATGTCTATCCCGATGCTTCCGGATACAACTGGGGCGCTGTCTGGGGAAGCGGAGCTTGCTACGAATGGTGTTCGATTTTTGATTCCAAGAAAAACGAAGCCGCAGTTTATGACTATTTCCTTGCCATGAGCAGCGAAAACGGCTTCAGACATGCCGCAAAGGCTGCTGCCGCCGACGGCGAAAACGATGTATATGAAGTCGCAATTCCGTGGTCGGCAATGAAGTCAAAGGTTCAGCCCGAAGCGCTCAGCGGCGTGGACGGAACCGTTTTCGGCTTTGACTGCGATCTCGGACTTACCGATATCGGCGACGGTGACGACGGAGAAAACGGTGAATTCAGAGGTAACTATATCTATTTCGCCGGTGCATATTCCGCGTTTCCTGCGAAAAATCTTCGCGGATGTGCAATCGTGACCTGCTCCGGCAAAAAAGAGGAGCCTGTTTCCGAGCCTTCCTCCGAACCTGTTTCGGAGTCCGCTTCGGAAGTTTCCGACAACCCCACACAGCCGACATCTGACAGCGGCATTATCGCTCTCGCGGTAATCGCGTCTGTTGCGGCAGCCGGTGCGATCGTCGTAAAGAAATCAAGATAACATATTTAAAATCATCACC
>FR892213.1:0-1931 GCA_000433115.1 Ruminococcus sp. CAG:382 | reverse complement strand
TCGGCTCGGTTTTGTTTTTTTCGTATTTTGCGTTTCATGCGGAAAATAGCGCTTTACAAACCGTGTCGTTTGTATTATAATATTATCAAGGTATATAATATCACGGCTGTCGGCTGTGCTTCCGGAGGTAATTATGAAAAAGAAAATTCTCATAATGATAATTACGGCAATAACCGTCCTGTCGCTGACAGGCATCTGTGCATCTGCCGGCGTATTCGGCCCGCTTGATTTCGGCGATTTCGGAGGCGGAGGCGACTACGGCGGAGGAGGCGGCGGTGCTGATTACGGCGGCGGTGATTACGGCGGAGGCGGCGACGGATACTATTTCGGCTTCGGTTCCGATGACGGCGAATTTTCCACAGGCTCGGCGTTTCTGATAGTTGCCGGAATAATTGTCTTCTGTGTCATCGTCAGCGCGATCGGCAAAAAGGGCAAGGGCAATACTCCCGTAACGAATGTCCCGACAGCGACTCCCGCATCGGCGCTGAAACCCATGGAAAGCTACAAGGAGCTTGACCCGAATTTCTCGTCGGCTGATATGGAAGCGAAAATCAGCAATGTATTCATACGTCTTCAGGCGGCATGGATGAAAAAAGACCTGTCCGATGTCCGCACCTGCCTGACCGACGAGTTCTTTGCGCAGACCGACCGTCAGCTTGACGCATACAGAACAAAAAAGCAGACGAATGTGATCGAACGTATTGCGGTTCTCGGCGTTTCGCTCACGGGCTGGGATCAGAACGATAAAAACGATATGATAATCGCGCGTGTCAGCGCGCGTATGGCTGACTATGTCACCGACGACACGACCGGAGACGTTGTGCGCGGCAGCCGTACAGCTGACCGGTTCATGGAATATGAATGGACGCTCGTCCGTACAAAGGGCAAAAAAACCGGAGTTGACGACGAAAAGGTACGCAAGAGCTGCCCGTACTGCGGCGCGCCGCTTGATATCAACCGCTCCGCGAAGTGTGAATATTGCGACAATATAGTTTCCACAAACGATTACGACTGGTGCCTGGCATCCATCAAGGGACTGTCACAGCGCACGGTTGAGAACTGAGGTGTGATCATGATTAACAATCCATCGGCACTCTGCTTCGGCGAAATACTTTTTGATGTGTTCGGCGACGACCGCTGTATCGGCGGCGCACCGTTCAATTTCGCGGCGCATTTCGCACAGCTCGGCGGCGAAGCGGTGATGGTTTCGGCTGTCGGCGATGACGAGCTCGGCAAGGAAGCGATTGAATACACACGGCGTTACGGCATTTCCGACGCTTTTGTGTCCACGGCGCACGGCGTACCCACCGCGACGGTTCGGGTGACGCTGAAAGACGGCAGTCCGTCGTATGAATTCGGCAAGGATGTCAGCTATGACCACATCCGAGTCCCCGCAATAAAAAAGACATATAACATGCTTTATTTCGGCACCCTCGCACAGCGCGCGGATGATTCCGAAACAGCGCTCGACGCACTGCTCTGCAGCCGTGCCGGAGAAGAAAACTTCTTCGACGTGAATATACGCAAGACCGGCTGCGGCGCGGAACGCATATCGGAGCTGCTTGAATATACGACAATTCTCAAATTCAGCCGTGAGGAGGCTTCCGCGCTCGGCGGCGGCGATCTCGATGCTCTTTGCCGCAGTCTTGCCGAAGCGCACAGGAACATAAAGCTGATCATTGTGACGCTTGACCGCGACGGCTCGTTTGTTTATGACACGAAAGCACGCGAATTCCATTTCTCGCGCCGCCCGCGCAGCACCGTCGTTTCCACCGTCGGCGCAGGCGACGGCTATTCCGCGAGATTCATGTATGATTACCTTCGCGGCAGACCCATTGACGAATGCATTGAAAACGCGACAAAGCTCGCCGAAAGGATATGCGGGCAGAAGGGCGCAATATAATCAGGACGGGAAGACAACAACCTTACTT
>FR892212.1 GCA_000433115.1 Ruminococcus sp. CAG:382 | reverse complement strand
CAGATGAAAGCCGAACCTGCAACAGAGCAGGTTCAGGCGTAAAAAAACGGGGCAGGAGGCGCAATGCCTTCTGCCCTGTTGCATACCTTTTGTGCTCAAAATTCCGCCGGTTTCAGTTTTTCAGAGCCGTAATCGGGACGACAAAAACACCGTCCGGGCGGACATATGCCGCATTGGAGAGCCCGCCGATGACGCAAAGAACCGACGGAGCCACGCCTCCGTTCTTCTCAATATCGTTGCGCAGTGCAACAAGTTCTGTTGCGGCTTTATCGATTTGGTTGGCACCGAGCTTTATCTCAAACGCGCACCATTTTCCGTCCTTCAATTCAACCACCGCGTCAATTTCCTTATTGTTGTAGTCCTGATAATGATACAGATTCGCCCCGAACGACTCGGCATAAATCTTCAGATCGCGTTCCACCAGAGCTTCAAACAGAAATCCAAAGGTTTCAAGATCGCCGATTAGTTTATCCGGAGTGGCTTTCAGCAAGGCACAGGCGAGCGCGGGATCGCAGAAATGTCTTTTTTCGGCTTGCTTCACGCGAACGGAAGAACGGATATTTGCGGAAAAAGGAAGTTGGTTGTCAAGCAGAAAAAGGCGGTTGAAAACATCCAGATACGTGGCTATCGTGTCCATATCGATTGCTTCATCATCAAATTCGCGGATATCGTTCAGCAGTTTTTTCTTGGTAGCCGTCGTGCTTTCGTTGCGGGCAAGCGAACGCAGAAGAAGACGCATTTTTGCCACATCATATTTTTTGCCGTCAATACTCTGTGAATCATCGTCAAGTATGGCATCAAGGTAGGATTGCGGCAACAGCGAAGCATTTTCCGGCGTAACATTCAAGTTCCCGGGCCATCCTCCGCGTACCGTATAATATGCAAGGTCACGCAGACTGACCTCGCCTGTCATTGCCGGAGTAATCTTGCCGTTGCATAGCTCTTCCAATGAAACAGTGCCACTGGATTCACCGGACTCATAAAGAGACATTGTGCGCATGCGCAATCTTCCGATTCTGCCGGCACCGCTGTGAAGAACTCCTTTGCGTTTTGGTGTGGAGGAGCCGGTCAGAATAAACTGCCCCTTTTCCGCCCGACCGTCAACCGTGTACCGAACCGCATCCCAGATTGAGGGAACCTCCTGCCACTCGTCAAGCAGACGCGGCGTTTCGCCTTCCAGAACAATGGACGGAGATATTTCCGCCAATGCACGGTTCTGAAAATTGTTTGCAGGATCACCGATTAAGAACTCACTTTTGCTGTGAAATGAAGAAGTCCATGTTTTCCCGCACCACTTGGGACCTTCGATACACACCGCGCCGAAGGTGGACAAATATCTGCAAACTGCGCTGTCGATAACACGTGGTTTGTATTTCGATGGTTCAGCGATTTTTTTCATAACAAAATACCTCCGGATTGTTTTTCACATATATTATAACCCATTCCTTGATATTTCGCAAGTCTATTCCGTGAGATTTTGAAATTTCATTCGGTATAATTTTGAATATTCATTCCGTGAGATTTTGAATTACAGCATTGAAAATGCTACGCTTATTATAGCACGTTGACCTCAAAAGTCAGCAAAAGTTGAAATGAAAACCTTTTTAATTTCAAAAAATCGCGTTTTATTGAAATAAGCCGGCAAATCGCGCCTTGTTAATTTCAAAATTCCACGGCAAATGATAACAATTCATGTCTTTGCAAATATATCATTGACACCGGGCTTGTTCTGTGATACAATGTTATCAACAATATATCAAAGGAGTGATTGTCAATATGGTTGAAAGGTTCCGCATTGCCGCGTACACGCGAATCTCCGTTGACCTGGAGCTTGACCGCGATAACACGAGTATCGAAAACCAGAAGGCGATTATAGACGAATACTGCCGCCTGCACTTTCCGACAAGCACGGTCGATTACTTCGAGGATCGCGACAAATCGGGCTACACCTTCGAGCAACGCCCCGATTACATGCGTATGCGCGAAAAGCTCATGCAGCGCGAATACGATATACTTATCATCAAGGACCTGAGCCGTTTCTCGCGCCGAACCGGCAAGTTACTTCGAGGATCGCGACAAATCGGGCTACACCTTTGAGCAACGCCCCGATTATATGCGTATGCGCGAAAAACTCATGCAGCGCGAATACGATATACTGATCATCAAAGACCTGAGCCGTTTCTCACGCAGAACGGGCAAAGGACTTGCCGAATTTGAGGATCTCGCCGAGCGCGATATCCGCATTATCGCCATCGGCGACGGGGTGGATTATTATCAGGATCACATCGACGACTGGATGAAGATCAAGCTCTACTTCTTCGTCAATGAAATGCCCGTCACAGACACGAGCCGCAAGGTGTCCGATGTCATTGCCTCACGGCAGTCAAAAGGCGAGTGGATATGTTCGGTTCCCTTCGGCTATGTCATCACCAACTCCAAGAAAATGACCTTTGAGGTTGACGAGCCGTCCGCCGAGGTAGTGCGGCGCATATTCAACTATTATATCGACGGCTGGGGCTATAAAAAGATTGCAAACCATCTGACAGACGAGCATATCCCCACGCCGCGAATGCGGGAAAAAGCCCGCAAGG
>FR892211.1:6471-8492 GCA_000433115.1 Ruminococcus sp. CAG:382 | reverse complement strand
GGTATTTTCGATTTTGAATCTGACGGTATGCGGCATAAAGCACGGTTTCTCCGGATGGCAAGCGCCGGTTGTTTCGGTGCAAAGCATGGAGTTTTGTCCGTATCCGATGAGCATAATTGGGTATATTCTGACCGTGTATGTAATCAGCTCCACGCTGACCTTTTTGGTCGCATTGCTTTCCTCGGTGGTCGGCAAGCTGTCCGGAAGCTATATTTTCACATTTCTCAGCGGCGGTACTGTCTGCACGTGCCTGTATCTTTCGGGATTTGACCTTGGAGGTATCTTTACCCGCTACCGCGCGTTGAATTTGTTTGGTATTGCGGTGGATGCGCTGCCTTTTTACGCAATTCTTTTGCTTTTGACAGGTGCCTTTCTCGGTACGCAGTTCTGTCTTGTCGGGAATCGGCAGACTTCATTCGGGGAACGGATGTGCAGGGCAGAAAACCTGCTGCTTGAGAAAACAGATGCAGTGCGAAAAAAAGTTCTCAAAAGAAAAAGCCCCCGTCGCGTAAGGCGGCACGGTCTTTATGTGTTTGAGCTGAAAAAAATCTTTGTTTCATCAAAACTGATATTGCTTGTGATACTCCTTCTCGGCACGAAAATATATTTCTGCATCGAAAATGGCGCTCAGAATGACCCGTATGAGAGGGAGTATTACCGACTATGCACCGAACTCGGAGGAGAGCTGACCAACGAAAAATCGGTATATATCACGACCGGACTTGCGGAATGCGAGGCTGTTCTTTCCCAGCATGAAGAAAAGAAAAGTCAGGTACAGAGTGGGCTGATAACCTCCGAACAATACAACGAATATCTGCAAAAGCTGTACGTAGCAGAAGTGCGGCAGTCGGCCTTTCTACGACTGGATGAGCAGCGGCGGCATATCGAATCGCTGCACGATGCGGGAAAGAAAGCGGAGATTATTTACGACTCCGGGTGGAAGACGTTATTCAGCGCGGAGCCTGACCTGTACCTTTACGCGCTGATTCTCTTGCTTTTTGCCGGGATATATCCCTTTGAGTACAAGGGCGGCATGGACAGATTGCTTCCCAGTGTTAAGCATGGAGGATACACACTTGATCGCACGAAATTTTTGACAGCCGCAACGGTTTCGGCACTGTTGTTTCTGATCTTTACGGCGACCGACCTTGCGTTTATCATCCGTCAATATCCGCTTGAAATGCTCTCTGCTCCGTCACTCAGTGTGATCGGAATTCCGATTCAGACCAATGCTCCGCTGATTCTGTATGCGATTCTTTTTGAATTCAGACAAATGCTTGGGTTTGTATTGCTTTCCGTTACGGTTTGCGTCGCATCAAAGCTGTTGCGAAAACCGTATCTGATCATCCCGGCAGTCACCGTCCTGACACTGCTTCCACATATGTTGATAGACGACTTGCCGTGGTGGATGGATTTTACTTCTTTGCTTTAGGGCAACCGTGAGTTAAAAACTTGCTTCCGTATTCAAAAAACATATAGCACAAGCCCCGAAGAATTCATCACTGAATTCTTCGGGGCTTGTGCTTGCACGCTCAATCGGCTTTTTTCATTGGATGTTTCCTGACATCCTTATGAGAAATTGCCTTCGATCGGCTCTTTTTCTTTGTGTATTTTTCTGTTACATTTCGTAATGCGACAGCTTTCTCATATTCTCCGCAAGCACTGCGGCATCAATAACGCCTCCATGTCCGCGCGGACGGCTTGAGATCTCATACATCAGCGGTCCGTCATATCCGGCACGCTCAAGCGCTCCGAGGATTCCGTTCCAGTCGTTGATGCCCTCACCCGGGAGCGTGTGGCGCTCATCAAGCACTCCGTTTTCGTCTTTGAAATAATCGGAAATATGAAGCGAATGAATCTTCAGACCGGCTGCGGCAATTGTGTCTATGTAATGCACATTGTTTTCGTAAAGCGCATGATTTGTGTCAAAAACGACTCCGGCACCCGTCCCGTCAAGCAGTTTCACCATTTCATCGGAGGTTCTGCAAAGACAAAGGCGCGGCAGATTTTCGACCGCCAGC
>FR892211.1:0-6451 GCA_000433115.1 Ruminococcus sp. CAG:382 | reverse complement strand
CGCCAGCTTTATGCCGTATTTTTCGCATTCCTCGTTAAGTCTGATGATCGATTCGCGCGAGATGCGCATTCTTGTCTCGCGTCTGTCGTCCGATATCGGTTCACTCGAAGGATGAAGCACCATAACTTTGATTCCCGCCTCGGCTCCTGCGCGTATGAGCGTTTTGTTTGTGTACATGGTAACGGAATGCGCCTCGTAATTTTCTGTCGAAATATCGAAAAATTCCGAGAACGGAAGATGGAGCGAATAAAGCCCGACACCAGCATTCGCTGCTCTCTCGGCGAGTCTTCCCGCGTTTTTCGGAAAGTCGAGGACGTTGAAGTAATAATCGTAATAAAATGACGGTTCGACGTTTCTGATTCCCGCATCGGCAAGCGATTTCAGGGTTCCAAAATCCATATTCCAGAAGGTAGAGAGTGACGAACCCCACTCAAGCTTTTCTGCGTAGCTCATAGTTGTAACCTCTTTTTATTTGATACGGTGTCAGACCTTCAGCTCGGCTTCGACACCCGTCGTATCGTATCTTGCAATGATCGGACCCGCCACCTCATCAAGAAATTCAGTGACCTGAGAAGCACATCTGCCCGTGTATAGCCCGGGCTTGAGCTGTGATACGATCTCATCCTTTGAAAGCGGAATGCGGTCATCGTCAGCAATGCGGTCGATCAGGTCGTTGGTGCCGCCTTCAAGCTTGACCTTTGCGGCAGCCTGATGTGAATAAACACGGATGATTTCGTGAAGCTCCTGTCTGTCACCGCCGCGCTTCACGGATTCCATCATGATGTTTTCCGTTGCCATGAAGGGCAGTTTTTCCATCACTCTGCGGTTTATGACTTTATCGTAAACAACCATTCCGTCGGACACGTTCATATATATATTGAGTATCGCATCAACTGCGAGGAACGCTTCGGCAACCGATATGCGCTTGTTTGCGCTGTCGTCAAGCGTGCGCTCGAACCACTGTGTTCCGGCGGTGAAAGCCGGATTAAGGCTGTCGACAATGACATATCTTGCAAGTGCGCATATACGTTCGCAGCGCATCGGATTGCGTTTGTACGGCATTGCGGACGAGCCGATCTGATTCTTTTCAAACGGCTCCTCCATTTCCTCAAACGACTGCAGAATACGCATATCGTTTGCGAATTTGTACGCACTCTGCGCCACACCGGAAAGAGCCGAGAGGAAATAAGCATCAACCTTGCGCGAATACGTCTGACCGGAAACGGGAACGCATTTTTCAAAGCCCATGTCCTCGGCAATAAGCTGTTCCAGCTTCTTCACCTTTGTCTCATCACCCGAAAACAGCTCCATAAAACTCGCCTGAGTTCCGGTTGTGCCTTTTGATCCGAGGAGCTTCAGGTTTGCAAGCTGCCATTCGAGATTTTCGATATCCATCGCAAGCTCGTTCATCCAGAGCGTCGCGCGTTTGCCGACAGTCGTGAGCTGAGCCGGTTGAAGATGCGTATATGCAAGGCAGGGCAATGCCTTGTATTTATCTGCAAACACCGCAAGATTTTTGATGACGCGGGCAGCTTTTTTCAGCACCAGCCTTGACGCCTCGCGAAGGATTATGACGTCCGTGTTGTCGCCGACATAGCAGCTCGTTGCACCGAGATGAATGATCGGCTCAGCCTTGGGGCATTGAACGCCGTACGCATAAACGTGACTCATTACATCATGTCTCACAATACGTTCGCGTGCCTCTGCGACTTCGAAATTGATGTCATCGGCATGAGCCTCAAGCTCGGCGATCTGCTCGTCTGTGATATCGAGTCCGAGCTGCTTTTCCGCCTTTGCAAGCGAGATCCACAGTCTGCGCCATGTTCTGAATTTGAATTCCTCCGAAAAAACATACTGCATTTCGTTGCTGGAGTAGCGGGTCGAAAGCGGTGATGTGTAGCCTGTTCTGTCTGCCATAGTTATCTCCGTTTTTTAATAATCAAGAAAGAGAAAAGCCACTCGGATATATATCTGTTGCTTTTCTCCTTTGAATAAATGTTCTTAAATTAGCCTTAATATATGTACTCGGTAGTCTGTAACGTCACACCGGTCGAATCGGTTGCAACAGCCCTGACAAGGTTGTCGTCATCGTCATAATGGTAGGTGAACATATACTTGCCGTGCGACGATTCTTCGGTTTCGGTTGCAAGAAGTCCGTTTTCATAATACGCGTAATCGGTCACGGCAAGAATTGCGTCGTTTTTTGCCAGCACCATCTGACCGAGGACGCCGCTTGATGAATAACGGTAAATAACCTGCTGTGTTCCGTCGTCCATTTTGCCGAGTCTGCCCTTGTCATCATAGGTGTATGTGACGGTACTGCCGTCCGAATGCTTTTCGGATGTCACCCTGTCACCGTCATAGATATATTCAACGGTCGATGTTGTGGTGGAATTTCCGCTCGTTGTCAGAGTTTTGCGTTGCAGTCTGCCGGACACGTATTCATACACCGTGACCTCGCTTTCACCCGAAGCATATGTGACCGCTTCGCGTGTCACGTTGCCGTCGGAATCATATTCGTATTCCGTCGTTGACACCGTCGCACCGGCTGAATCGGTTGTTATCGCTTTTTTGTATTTTCCTTTTGCGGTTTCCGTTTCCGAAACGGTGCTGCTCACCGTGCCGGTATCCGACGTTTTTTCATCGGTATTCCCGCAGGCTGAAAGCACCAGCGCGCAAAGGAGCAATGCAATCAATTTTTTCATAAATCAACTCCGTATCAGCTGTTGTATGACTTGATGCTCAGGCTCTTGACCGCCGCAAAGGTATACTTTGCGATCTCTTCCTCGTTTAGCTCGACCTGCGGATAGAGCGATTCAAGGTACGCATAGAAAGCTTCCTGACTGAGCGCCGATTTTATTGTGGAATACTCCTTTTTATAATCATCGTCGGTTGTCGCAAGCCGGCGGATTATTACCGTGCAGCTGTCATCGTTGTAAATAAGGCTTTCACCATCCTTAAGCTCGGCAATAAGCTTTTCCACTTCTTCGCCCATCTCGCCGGCGGAATACACAACAGCCTCCTGATACGAACCGTACTTTGTTTCGTCATTAAGCTTTGCACTGCCGTTTTTGACCTTTTCAAAGAAATCCTTTGCCTCATTTGCAATGCGTTCCTTGGTCACTGCCTTGGAAATGTCATCCTTTGCATCGTCGAAATCCTTGTCCGCCATGGCGTTTCTGCGAACGATGTGAACGCCGACATCCGTCTCGATCATTGCAATGCCGCCGATTTCAAGGTCAAACAGCATCTTTTCGAAATCCGCAAACTTTTCGTTGAGCTTGCCCTTTTCGATGACGTCGCCGTCGGCATCCGTAAACATACCGGTGTCCTCATTATTTTCCTTTTTTGCATCGTCAAACGTAATTTCGCCGTTTTTGATCTTTTCGAAAAGTACGGCAGCCGCTTCACGCTTTGACTGCATATCCGCTTCGGATATCTTTGTTTTTCCGCTCTTGTCGGAGGTATCATAGAAGTAGAACAGAATATGCTCTGCCTTGACATACTGCCTGTTAAAATAATCCTTCAGCTCGGACTCGGGTATGTCGCTGTCAACACGGCTGACATATGTACCGGAATCGTTTTTCGTCGAATAGCTGAACATATTCATATCGACCTTGGTATAGTTCTTGTCAAACTCGGCGCGTATGTCGGAATCCGGGATCTTCATTGTGCCGTTATCACCGTAAAGATAATCAAGAAGCACACTCGTGAGGCTTGTAGTGTAAAGATAATCTTTCTCGTCACCGATCTTTGCACCGTATTCCGCAAGTGCAATTTCAAGGAAATTGATATCGCCTGCGGTCGCGATATCTTCGGAAATATATCCCTCAATGGCATTGACGGTCGATTCGTCGGTGACATTCAGACCGTATTCCTTGCAAAGCTGCTTGACAACGACAAACATTTTCAATGCGTCGACAATGCCGTTGAAAGCGTTGTCGCCGAACGTAATAGTGTTGCCGCTTTCATCCTTGCTGAATTCGGATGCCCAGACGGAATCGAAATCGGTGGTCTTGTAATAGTAGTAGAGCATCTGCTCAAGATACGCTTTCTGCGACGAAAGCATATAGGAGAACATGCTTGAATCGATCGAAGTGTCCTTGTACTTTGCCACCGTCACGCTGTTATCAGAACAGGCTGCAAGCGGAAGAAGCATCAAAACGGACATCAGAATACAGATGATTTTCTTTTTAAGTCTCATTTTTCGGGTAATCCTTTCAGTGCTGAATGCCGCAGCTGTCGCAAAACAGCCGCCGACAAACGTATTATACAACAAAACAACCGTTTTGTCTATTAATTTTTATGTGTTGTTTATTGAACTTTTAAGCGATTTGTATGCGTTGATTGCCGTTTCCGCGATTTCGGCGGAATTTTCGCCGAAATTCGTCTTTACCGAGAAATACGGCTTGCCCGCAGTCGATATCATGACTCTGCCCTTCACTTCCGGAAGCGCCGCGAATTCGACGCAGCGTCTCATGTCAAACTCGGTGGGATAGAACGAAATTATGCCCTGCTTCTGACTGACATTCTTTATTCCGGATTCTGCGGCTGAGTTGCGTATCAGAGAAATCTTAAGCAGATTTGTAACGGAGACAGGCGGTTCGCCGAATCTGTCGTAAAGCTCGTCGAGAATCTCGTCCTCGTCCTCGGGAGAAGAAATAGACGCTATCTTGCGGTACATATCGATGCGCACCTGTCCCGACGGAATATATTCGTCCGGAATATAAGCGTCGCAGAGAATATCGACCTGGCAGTCCTCCTTTTTGGGAAGCACGATGCCCTTTTCCTCATTGACCGCCTCTTCGAGTATCTTGATATACAGATCATAGCCGATATCCGCCATATGACCCGACTGCTCCGCGCCGAGAATGTTGCCCGCGCCGCGAAGCTCAAGGTCGCGCATTGCAATCTTGAAGCCCGAGCCGAACTCGGTGAATTCCTTTATCGCCTCAAGCCGCTTTGACGCAATTTCGGTAAGTATTGCACCCGGACGGTATGTGAAATACGCATACGCGCGTCGTGACGAACGTCCGACACGACCTCGTATCTGATGAAGCTGTGAAAGCCCCATCCGGTCTGCGTCCTCAATTATCAGTGTGTTCGCATTAGGTATATCCACGCCGGTCTCAATTATCGTGGTGCAGACAAGAATATCGATCTCTCCCTCCACCATCGACTTCCACACGTCGGACAGCTCATCCTTATCCATCTTGCCGTGTGCGATAGCGATGACCGCCTGAGGAAATTCCCGTCCGAGCTCTTCCGCTTTTGAATATATCGTATCAACGACATTGTGCAGATAAAAAACCTGCCCACCGCGCCTGAGCTCACGCCGTATCGCCTCTCCGATAACCGCTTCGTCATGCTCCAACACATATGACTGCACCGGCATCCTGTCCTGAGGAGCCTCCTCCAGAACCGACATGTCGCGTATTCCGGAAAGCGCCATATTCAGCGTCCGCGGAATCGGCGTTGCCGTCAGCGTCAGGCTGTCGACGTTTTCGGACAGCATTTTGAGCTTTTCCTTGTGAGTCACACCGAACCGCTGTTCCTCGTCAATGATAAGCAATCCGAGCGACCTGAATTCAATATCCTTCTGAAGCAGCTTGTGGGTACCGACGACGATATCCGCCTTGCCGCTCTTGATATCCGCCTTGGTGTCATCCTGGTCCTTCTTCGAAACGAACCTTGACAGCATTTCTATCTTTACGGGGAAGCCGCGGAATCTCGACAGCATGGTGTTGTAATGCTGCATCGCAAGTATTGTTGTCGGCACCAGCACCGCGACCTGCTTTCCGCCGTCCACCGCCTTGAACGCGGCGCGCAGTGCCACCTCCGTCTTACCGAATCCGACATCGCCGCAAAGCAGTCTGTCCATCGGATGCGGGTCCTGCATGTCTTTTTTTATCTCCGACGCCGCCTGAAGCTGACCGTCCGTCTCGGGCCATTCGAACATAGCCTCGAATTCGTCCTGCATCTCGGTATCTGGTCCGAACGCATATCCCTGCCTGTTCTGCCTTGCGGCATAAAGCGCGATAAGCTCCTTTGCGATATCCTTTGCAGCCGCTTTCGCACGTGACTTTGCCCGTTGCCATTCCTGTGAGCTGAGCTTAGTCACCTTGACTCTGCCGTCGTCACTGCCGCCGATATACTTCGACACCATATCAAGCTGGTTGCACGGTACATACAACACATCGTTTCCCGCGTAATTTATCCGGAGATAATCCTTTTTCGCGCCCTCGACCGTCAGCTCCGTCATACCGGCATAAACGCCGATACCATGATTTGCGTGTACGACATAATCGCCCACATTCAGGTCGGCATAAGACGTGATGCGTTCGCTCTTCTTGAAGCGCCGTCTTGCACTGCGCAGCTTCTTGACCGCAGCCTCCGTCACGCTTCCGGTATCGCAAAGCACCGTCAGCCGACAGCCCGGAAGCTCAAAGCC
>FR892210.1:6003-14211 GCA_000433115.1 Ruminococcus sp. CAG:382 | reverse complement strand
GTGACGGCAAGGCGAACAGTCGCTTCCCGTCGGGAAAGCGGTACCGTTTTCGGAAGCTTTACGCCCCTTATTATCAGATATACGCCGAAGGCGGCAAGAAGGACGAGAATTATCTCGGTTATGAGGAGCGGTGCTCCGGTGAGATAAAACAAAAATGACAGCGCGAACGCGCCGCAGGCAACACAAAGAAATGTGCCGAAAGTGATGAAGGTCGTGCGATTTGATTTCATTTTACACCTCAGTCGGAGGCGGACGCGGATATAAACCCGCAATCACTTTGCCTCGTTTTTATCGGTGCAGAGGTGCGCGCAAAAACATAGTTTCAGCGGGATGCGGCTCACCCACCGCGGAAAAACGCACGTTCTGCGTTCCCTTTCGTCCCTGTGTCAACTCCCTGTTCACAAGGCACTGCGGGGCTTTTTGCCCCTACGCGGATGAGCCTACTCTGCAATTGTTTTGTTATATAATACGGGGCCGAGCCATTTTTGTCTGACACAGCCCCGCGGTTTTGTCTGTTATGCGTTGGGAAGGCTTGCCGCTGCGACGGACTGACCTACGCGACGGCTGGATTCATCGGGGATATGCAGCTCCAGCTTCTTTGCGATTTCGGGGAATTCCTTGTCAAGGACTTCCTGAGCTTTGTTCAGAAGCAGCACGCCGCCCTCTCCGCTGGTGACACGTCCCATAATAAGTACATGTTTGATATCGAAGAATTCGGTATAGAACGCAATTTCGTAGCCGAAATAGACACCGATGTTTTCGTATATTTTCTTTGCTCTTTCGTCGCCTTCCTTCATAAGGTTCTGGACTACCTTGAGCTTTTCTGCGGGGGACAGCTTTTCGTCAAGCTCGATGCCCGCAAGCGGAGCGAGCTTGATAACGCCGTCCTGGCTGAAATACTTGACGCCGCAGCCATAGTCACCCGACCACTCGTCAACCATTGCGTTTTCGCAGAAGTCAACGGGAACGAACGCAAGCTCGTTGAGCCAGCCGGTGATATTGCCGTTGCCGTCAACATAGCCGCCGGCTTCGCTGGTACCCATTGCGACGCCGAGAACGTTATTGTCGTTAAGGTCCATTGCGCCCGCAAGGGCGGTAACGTCGCCGTCGTTTGCGACCTCGATCGGAATTTCCTTGCCGTATTCGGCGGAAAGCTCCTTTGCGATGTCGGTATACATATGCTTGATATGCTTTTCAAAGTCCTCGTCGGAAACCTTGAGGAACAGCGAGCCTATCATAATTTTGTTGTCAACATACACGCCTGCGGACGAAACGCCGATTGCGTCAACGCGGGGCATATGGCTTGCGGCGGTCTTCATTGCCTCGTACACGCCGTCGTGATGATATTTGGGGTCGGACTGAAGCTTGGGGAACCAGACGACTTCCTCGGAATAAACGGATTCGCCGTCGATGACTGCGGAAACCTTTCTGTCGCTTCCGCCCGCGTCAAAGCCGATACGGCAGCCGTTTAAGTGTCTGCCCACGGGAGAGGTGGATTCAGCCGTCACGGGTGCATGCGCAAGGTCGGTGACCTCGACCTCGAACGGATGCTCATAGCATCTTGCCATGAAGCCGTTATCAAAGTCGCGCAGACCGCCCTTTGCATATGCGGCTTTTATTTTCTCGCCGACAACGGGGGAGCCGGCAATGATTATCTTATAGCCGCCGCGCACCCAGAGGAGCGCCTTGACCATTCTTTCGATGAATCTGAAATTCACGTCGTCCTTACCGACGCCGTCTTTATAAATACGGGTTTTGTATGCGGAAACGTAGCCGTTATTACGAACGATGCCGATCACGATATCCTGTCCGTCTTCCTTTGTTGCCTCGCACATTTCGCGGACGACAAGGCTCATAGGCTGAAACTGCTTGTCAAGAACCGATTTTACCTTAAGCTCCATAGCGTACCGTACCTCCGATTATGGTTGTGTTTACATTGAATTCGTTATCGGTGATTATTATGTCGGCATCCTTGCCGATATCAAGTGAGCCTTTTCTGTCGGCTATGCCGAGCATGGTCGCGGGGTTGAGGGATGCGCACTTCACGCACTGCCAGAGCGGGAGATCGGTGTTTTCGTACACATTCCACACGCCCTTGTTGAGCTTCAGAACGCTGCCGGCAATCGTGCCGTCCTCAAGTCTGCACTGAATGCCCTTTGCGATGACCTTCTGACCGCCGAGGAAATATTCTCCGTCGGGAAGTCCGCCTGCGGGGAGACAGTCGGTGATGAACACGAGCTTGTCGCCCTTGAGCTTTGCGATGACGGAATAAAGCCCCTTATCGACATGGAAGGTATCGACGATAAGTTCAGTATATACATCGCTCTTGAGTGCCGCGCCGACAACTCCGGGGTTGCGGTGACCGAGAGCGGACATTGCGTTGAAAAGGTGGGTCGTAGAGCGTACGCCCGCGTCAACCGCTCTCATGGCGCAGTCGAAATCCGCGTCGGTATGTCCCATTGAAACCACGACATTCGAATTTGAAACAATCTTTCTGATCGCGGCAAAATCTTCGTCCATTTCGGGTGCGAGAGTTACGTATCTTACAACGTCGGCATTGTCGAGGATCATATCGGCATCGGGCTTGAGGATCGATTTTTCTTCCTGTGCGCCCTTCTTTTTGGGGTTGATGAACGGGCCTTCGGAATGCACGCCGTGAATTGCGGAGCCGTTCCATGTTTTGCTTTCTTCCATCACGCTTCTGACGGCGTCATACGCCTTGAGGATTTTTTCCTTGGCGATGGTCATTGTCGTGGGCTGCCAGAGAGTTACGCCGTTTTTGACAATACCCTCGGAGATCTTTCTGATATCGTCGGGGTTACCGTCGGAAACGTCAAGTCCGACATAACCGTGGATATGCACGTCGATAAGTCCGGGTGCGACATAGCCGCCCTTGGCGTCGATCACCTCGGCGCCTGCGGGAATCGCGCTTTCGTCGAGAATATCGACGATCTTGTCGTCATAGGCAAGAGCCTTGCCGCAAACGATCTTGTCCTTGAGGATCAATTTACCGTTTTTGATGTACTTCATAATTAATCGTCCTTTTATGATGAAAATATATTGTTTTTACAGTGAGAAACGCTGTCTGTTTTCAAGGCACATACGCCCCGCGACGGTTTTTGAGGGAAAACGTGTGAGCTTGCCGCTCAGGCGGTCGGCTCCGGCGTTATATGTGCAAATCGCGTTTTTCAGTTTTTCTTCCGATGCGGGAAGGGCGGCAAATGCACTGTCGGCGCTCAGCGCAGGGTGCTTCGCAAGTGTCACCCGGAGCTTTTCCGCAAGCTCGTCCAGCTGTTTTGCCTGTTTTTCCTTTTCTTCGAGCGACGCGCATTTTTTCGGCTTCGTCACAGGTATCGGAAGTTCCGTGTCGGTATATGTACGTACCGCTTCGGCAGCGCCCGCAAGCGCGTCATGCCGTGCGGACATTGCGGCATCAAGTGCCGCTTCGGCGTCGGTTCAAGTGCCGCTTCGGATTCGTTCACCGCCTGCTCGGCACGTTTTATTGAGTTCCGCGTCGCAACATACCAGACGAGCACGCCGAAAAACAGAAGCGCTATGATAATTATTATTGTGTAGACAATTGAAGGCATTATGCATCCTCCGCCCCGGACATGCCGTCGGAAGCCGTCCAAATCTTTTTTTCAAGCTGCAGCGCTTCGGCAAAATCGGTGATCAGCTTCAGCCTGCCCGCCAGGTCGTCCGAAAGACGGTTTGCGGTGACCTTACGGAACATGGGAGGTTCCGCAGCTTCGCTCCGGTCGGAAAGCACGACCCAAAGTCTGTTTCCGTTCATTGCGACGGCAAGCTTGCCGCCCGACGCTTCGCGGAGTTTCATCAGCTCGGTCATGACCGGCGGTGTCAGCACCGACAGCGCGGACCGTGCGTCTCCGGCGTACACCGAAAAAGACTGGTCGAACATACTGTTTCCGGTATGGAGCTTCTGCATCGGAATATCGGTGGAAAGAAGGTTGCCCGTCACTTTCGCGGCGGAAAAGCCCTTCTGCCGCACCAGCACGGGATGTCTGAAGGCGAGATTGTATCTGTATACCGTCCATTTGCCGTCAAACGGAGGCTCTTCGTCGGTTTCGGGAAATTTCAGTGACAGGTCAGCCAGTGCAAAGGCGATGTTTCCCGTTTTGCAGGTACAGCCGTTTTTGCTGTCAAAGCCGTTCCACGGCTTCATTATGCCGGCTGAGGCGACTTCCTTCTCAGAAAAGCCGCGCGACGGGTCAAAGTCGATGCCGCCGTATGTCTGCTCAAGGAGCATTCCGCGGGAAACGGAGTTATATGCCGAAACGTATTTTTTTCGCATTCTGCCGCCGCAGACAACGTTGACAAGCACGCCGACAACGGCTGACATGACCGACGCAGGAACAGAAAACTGCCAAAGGGCGAGGGCGAGTGCAATGAAGGCGCACATGACGAAGAAAGGTATGAGAGCGCGTTTCCGCTCTTTTTCAAGCATTGCCACCGTTTTCTTCACAGCGTGTGCCTCCGGAATTTTATATCAACTATATTATATTATACAAACGCGATAAAGTCAATACAAACTTCCGAAAAAGTACACAATTTACAGGGCTTTGAGAAGAGCCGGGAGTTGCTTTGCGTCTTCGGCAAATGCGGTCGCTCCGGCTTTTTCGAGTGCGGCTTTATCGCGGTAGCCCCACGTAACGGAAATGCAGTCTATGCCGGCATTCCATGCGGTTTCGATATCGACATTGCTGTCGCCGACATATACGGTCTCGTCCTTTGACGCGCCGAAATGAGCCATTGCGTCGTACACCATGTCGGGCTTCGGCTTGCGTTCATCCTCGTTTGCCGCGCCGTGGGCATAATCATACAGCCCTCCGAGCAGCTTTTCGCATATGAGCCGGGTCGCCTCGTTTTTCTTGTTTGAGACTATGCCGACGTTCACGCCGTCGCGTTTCAGTGCCGCAAGAAGCTCCGGAATTCCCGGATACGGAACCGTATTGTCGCAGATATGCGCGAGGTAATACGCAGTGAAGTCCGATATTGCGCGGCTTACGGTATCCTCGGAGACACCTGCGGGGAGAGAGCGGCGGAGAAGGGTCGGTACGCCGTTGCCGATAAACGAGCGTATCTCCTCCCGCGTTCTCTGCGGAAAAGAAAAACCCGACAGCACATGATTGACGCCCGCGGCAAGATCGCCGAGGGTATCAAGCAGCGTGCCGTCGAGGTCGAATAAAACGGTTTTCTTCACTTGATCTCAGGAATGCTGTTCGATGTAATCGGCAACATCCTTGACTGTCTTGAGCTTTACCGCGTCCTCGTCGGAAACAACAATGCCTTTTTTTTCTTCGATAGTCATAAGAAGCTCCACGAGGTCGATGGAATCCGCACCGAGATCCTCGATTATATTGGAGTTGTCATTGATTGTATTCGCGTCGATTCTGAGCTGTTTTGCGAGGATTTGCTTGATTTCGTCTATGACCATTTTTCTGTTTGCCTTTCTTGTTTTTCGCGCAGTGCGAACACCACACATGATACTACACAATATAATAAATCATATTTTTGTTTTTTGCAAGAGGAATGTGAAAAAATTTATCATTTTTTAAAAAAGAATTATCTTCTTATTTGCGCTATATTCTTGACTACCGCGACGGTTTATGTTATTATTTAATGATGGAATAGGATTTGCGGAGGTTTTGCGGCACATCATGATAATTCTCGGTATCGACCCCGGGCTTGCAACCGTGGGCTACGGCGTTGTCAACTGCCAGCGCGGTGTTTACCGCGCAATCGAATACGGCGCGATAATAACAAAGCCGCATCAGCTTCTCGAAAACAGACTGGAGGAGATCTACGACTCGGTCTGCACCATAATAGAGCGTCACGCCATCGATTGTATGGCGGTGGAGGAGCTGTTCTTCAACCGCAACGTGACAACAGCCATCGACGTATGTCAGGCACGCGGCGTCATTCTGCTTGCCGCGAAAAAGCACGGCGTCGATATTTACGAATACACCCCGCTTCAGATAAAGCAATCCGTGGTCGGGTACGGCAGAGCAGAAAAAAAACAGATAATCTATATGACGCAGCTTCTTTTGCGGCTGCCCGAGCCGGCAAAGCCCGACGACACCGCGGACGCGCTCGCGGTTGCGATATGTCACGGCAACAGTATGCGCGGGATTTGAGGTCTTGATATGTATTATTACATCAAAGGTACGCTGGCGCTCCTTGCGGGCGATACGGCGGTAATAGACGCGGGCGGCATCGGATACCGTCTGACGGTCACGCAGAACACGTTTGCGGCGCTTGCTTCAAAGCTCGGCAAGGAAGCTCAGCTTTTCACATATCTTGCGGTACGCGACGACGCGATGGAGCTTTACGGCTTTGCCTCGGAGGATGAAAAGCTGTTTTTCACAAAGCTGCTGAGCGTTTCGGGTATAGGTCCGAAGGCGGCGGTTTCCGTGCTTTCGGCGTTCACTCCGAATCAGCTTGTTTCGGCGGTTCAGGCGGGCGACGCGAAAATGATTTCGCGGGCAAACGGCATCGGGCTGAAAACCGCGCAGAAGGTCATCATAGAACTTAAGGGAAAGCTCGATTTGTCGGACGATACGGCGGGCGGCGCTCTGCCGTCGGCGGCAACTGAGGCGGTGAACGCGCTGACCGTACTGGGCTATACAAGAGGCGAAGCGGCGGAGGCGGTCAAAGGTATCGACGGTACTCTGGCGCTTGAAGAGATAATTGCGCTGGCGCTCAAGAAATTAAACAGATTCTGAAAACAAACGCAGGAGATTTGCTGTGCCTATAAATCAGACAGTCCCTTCGGGGGACTACGAATTTGACTTTGAAAGCCGCATTACCGGCGGCGATTTTACCGAGGAGGACGGTGAAAACGAGCTGTCGCTCCGTCCGAAAACGCTTGACGAATACGTCGGGCAGGAAAAGGTGAAAGAAAATCTGTCGGTATTCATCAACGCGGCAAAAATACGCGGCGACGCGCTCGACCACGTTCTGCTTCACGGCCCGCCCGGACTGGGCAAAACGACACTGTCCTGCATAATCGCGTCGGAGCTGGGCGTAAACCTCAAAATAACGTCCGGTCCCGCCATAGAAAAGGCAGGCGACCTTGCGTCGCTTCTCACGACGCTGGAGCGAGGCGATATTCTGTTCATCGACGAGATACACCGTCTGCCCCGGCAGGTGGAGGAGGTGCTTTATCCCGCGATGGAGGATTTCGCGCTCGACCTCATGATGGGCAAGGGTCCCGCAGCACGTTCCATACGGATTCCTCTCAAGCCGTTCACCCTGATAGGCGCGACGACGAGAGCGGGTCAGCTTTCATCACCGCTGCGCGACAGGTTCGGTATGCTGTTCCGGCTGGAGCTTTACACGAACGAGGAGCTGGCGAGGATAGTGACGCGCAGCGCGTCAATTCTCGGCGCGCAGATTACGGAGGGCGGCGCATTTGAAATAGCGCGGCGGTCACGCGGAACACCGCGTATCGCAAACCGGTTTCTGAAGCGTGTGCGCGACTTCGCGCTCGTGCTGGGCGACGGAAAAATCGACGAGAGCATTGCCGACAGAGCGCTCAGAAGCCTTGACGTGGACGAGCTGGGGCTTGACGCGGTGGACAGACGTATGCTCGCGGCAATAATAAAGCATTTCGGCGGCGGCCCCGTCGGGCTGGAAACGCTGGCGGCGGTCATCGGTGAGGAATCGGTGACGCTGGAGGACGTTTATGAGCCGTATCTGCTTCAGCTCGGCTTTCTGAACCGTACACCGCGTGGCAGAATGGCAACCGCCTCGGCATATGCTCATCTCGGACTGAGAGCGCCCGAAGGCATCATGCCGTCACAGATGCAGATAAATACCGAAAACTGAAAGGTATCGTATGTTTACAGCAGATAAATGGAAAAGCTATCGCCTCATCGACGCAGACGGCGGCGAACGGCTTGAAAAATGGGGCGATTACACGCTTATACGTCCCGACCCGCAGATAATCTGGAAGGGTGAACGGAAAAATCCGCTCTGGAAAAAGGCGGACGGCATATACAGCCGTTCTCGCTCGGGCGGAGGCGACTGGGTCAGAAAAAACATTCCGGAGGAATGGGTCATACCTTATGGGGAAATGAAATTCCTGCTTTCGCCTATGGGCTTCAAGCACACGGGGCTTTTCCCCGAGCAGGCGGCAAACTGGGACTGGTTCACGCCGATAATCAAAGCGTCGGGGCGCCGAATACG
>FR892210.1:5013-5962 GCA_000433115.1 Ruminococcus sp. CAG:382 | reverse complement strand
TACACGGGCGGTGCAAGCGTGGCTGCGGCAAAGGCAGGCGCATTTGTATGCCATGTTGACGCATCAAAGGGTATGGTGGCGCGGGCAAAGCAGAACGCTTTGCTTTCCGGCGTGCCGTCGGACGGCATACGCTACATCGTTGACGACTGTTTAGCCTTTGTTGAACGCGAAATCAGGCGCGGCAACAAATACGATGCGGTTATTCTCGACCCGCCCTCCTTCGGAAGAGGTCCCAAGGGCGAGCGCTGGGTCATTGAAGAAAGCCTTGACGCGCTGATGAGCCGCATTGCGGAGCTGGTGTCCGACAATCCGCTGTTTGTCATACTCAATTCATACACCACAAATCTTTCGCCGTCAACGTGCGGATACATACTGCACAAAAGCCTTTACCCCCGATTCGGCGGCAGCGTTTCAAGTGACGAGCTGGGGCTGCCGGTCGAAGAATCGGGAATTGCACTGCCCTGCGGAGCGGCAAGCAGGTGGACGAAGTTTTAGACGGGGACGACAAAGAGAAAAGACGGGAAGACAGCGCTCTCACTTCGCAGAACTTTTACTCGCCGAAGGCGAATATCATTGTTGTTTTTCGGACTTTGACCGAAAAACCTTCCGAACTTCTTCACTATTCACTTTTACTTTTGACTTACTCATATGATTGAAGCAAAGAACATTTCATTTTCATACGGCGAGGGAAAGCCGGACGTTGTCAGCGACGTTTCGCTGAAATTCGAAAAGGGTACATACACCGCCATACTCGGTCACAACGGCAGCGGCAAATCCACGCTTGCAAAAATGCTCTGCGGGCTTTTGCTGCCGCGCGTCGGCACTGTCACCGTTGACGGGATGCTCACGACCGACGAGGAGCGCGAATTTGAAATACGCAAAAAATGCGCGATGGTGTTCCAGAACCCCGACAACCAGATCGTCGCATCGGTTGTGGAGGAGGACGTCG
>FR892210.1:1417-4930 GCA_000433115.1 Ruminococcus sp. CAG:382 | reverse complement strand
TGCCTTGCGACGGTGGGCATGGAAAAATACGCAAAGCACTCAACCTACAAGCTGTCGGGCGGACAGAAGCAGCGCGTTGCAATTGCAGGCGTGCTTGCAATGATGCCCGATTGCATCGTATTCGACGAGGCAACCGCCATGCTTGACCCGAGCGGCAGAAAAGACATCGTTGCGACGATGAAAAAGCTGAATACCGAGAAAAAAATGACGGTCATAACCATAACCCACCACATGAACGAGGCGGCGCTTGCCGACCGCATCATCGTTATGAACAGGGGCAGAGTTTTTGCGGAGGGTGCGCCCGTTGAGATTTTCAGGAATGTTGAGGCTATGAAATCCATCGGACTTTCCGTACCGCAGGTCACGGAGCTTTGCTGGATGCTGAAAAAGGACGGTCTGTCCGTTGACACCGACGTGCTTCACGCAATGGACGCGGCAGACAGAATCGAAAGGCTTTTCCGTAATGAATGAACCAATAATAAAACTCGAAAACGTCACGGTACGCTACGGCGAGGGTACGCCCTTCGCGCTGACGGCGCTTGACGGAATAAATCTCGACATTCCCGCGGGCTGTGTCTGCGGTATAATCGGTCATACGGGCAGCGGCAAATCGACGCTTGCACAGCTCCTGAACGGGCTTTTGCAGCCGACACTCGGCAAAGTGCTTTTCAAAGGCGAGGACATCAACCGCTCAAAGCAGTCGGTAAACGACATACGCTTCAAGGTGGGATTGGTGTTCCAGTATCCCGAATATCAGCTTTTTGAGGAAACGGTTGAAAAGGACATCGCGTTCGGTCCGCACAATATGTCGCTTTCCGAAGAGGAAATTTCGAAAAGAGTCGCGGCCGCGGCAAGGTTCTGCGGTATTGACAGCGAAATGCTGGCGGCTTCGCCGTTTGAAATATCGGGCGGACAGAAGCGGCGCGCCGCGATCGCGGGAGTCATCGCAATGTCGCCGGAGGTGCTCGTGCTTGATGAGCCGGCGGCGGGACTTGATCCCAAAGGCAGGGACGAGATACTCGGCGGGCTGGTCGAATACCGCAAAACGACCGGAACGACGATGATCCTCATTTCACACAGTATGGAGGACATCGCAAACTGGTGCGACCGTATTGTCGTCATGAAAAACGGCGGCGTGTTCATGCAGGGCACCGTTGAAGAAATCTTCGAAAGCGCAGAACGGCTTTTCGATGCGGGGCTTGACGTTCCGCAGATCACAAAGCTGTTCATTGAGCTGAAAAAGCGCGGCGTCGTTTCCCGCAGCGACGTTTACACGCTGGGCTATGCCAAAAAGCTGATTGAATCGGGACTGGGAAAATAAATGGTCAAGGATATCACTCTGGGGCAGTTCTTTCCGGGGAACTCCCTGCTTCATAAAACAGACGCGCGCATCAAGATCGTTATGCTGATCGTGTTCCTCACGGGCGTACTCGCTGCGTCAAGCCCTCTCGCGTTTGCGGGGGTGCTTGTCTGGACGCTCGCGCTCATGTTCATTTCGCGCCTCAATGCAAAAATACTGTTCAAAAGCATAAAACCGCTGTTCATCGTGCTTATCTTCACGGCGGTAATCAACGTTTTCTTCGTTTCGGGCGAGCATCTCATACTGAAGCTCGGTATTGTCTCGATCTACCGTGAAGGTATCGAAACCGCCTGCTTCATGGTGCTGAGACTTGTCTGCCTTGTTCTGGGTACGTCGGTCATACTGTCGTACACGACATCGCCGCTCGACCTTACCGACGGGCTTGAAAGTCTGCTTTCGCCTCTCAAAAAACTGAAGATCCCCGTTCACGAGTTTTCGATGATGATGACGATCGCGCTCCGCTTCATACCGACGCTTGTCGAAGAAACGGACAAGATCATTTCGGCTCAGAAATCACGCGGCGTTTCGTTCGACACGGGTGGGCTGAAAGCGCGTATCAAGGCGCTCATACCGATCCTCGTGCCTCTGTTTTACTCGGCGCTCCGCCGCGCATATGAGCTTGCGGAGGCAATGGAGACACGTCTTTATCACGGCGGCGAGGGCAGAACGAAGATGAAGGTCGCAAAGCTTAAAGCAAGCGATTTCATTTTCCTGTCGCTCATGATCGCCGTTGTTATCGGCATATTCTTACTCAACAAAGTGGAGCTTGGCATACTGTGAAAACCGTCTTACAGCTTTCGTTCAGAGGCAGCGCATATTCCGGCTGGCAGGTTCAGCCCAATGCCGTTTCGGTTCAGAAAACCGTGCAGGATGCCGTCGAAGCGGTGCTTGAGCACGACGTGAAGCTCACGGGGTGCAGCCGTACCGACGCGGGCGTTCACGCAAACGCCTACATATGCCATCTCGACTGCGAGGCTCACATTCCCTGCGACAGGCTGCCGTATGCGATAAGCAGGCTGCTGCCCGACGACATCTCGGTTGACCGGGCATGGCTTGCGGACGATGATTTCCATTCGCGCTATTCGGCAAAGGGCAAGGAATATATGTACCTCATCTGGAACAGCCGCCTGAAAAACGTGTTTTATACCGATACGGCGCTGAAATGGGTACATCATATAGACATCGACGCTTTCAACGCTGTCGGCAGTGATTTTGTCGGCACGCACGATTTTTCGGCGTTCATGGCGACGCACAGCAAGATAAAGGACACGCGGCGCACGGTGGAATATTTCCGCGCGGAGCGAGACGGCGATTTTGTCAGGGTTTATACCGCGGCGGACGGGTTCCTTTACAACATGGTCCGCATCATGGTCGGCACGGTGCTTCAATCGCTCTCGGGCAGAATAAAGGAACCGGTCGCCGACATAATCGGATCACACGACAGAAGCCGCGCGGGATGTACCGTTCCGGCTCAGGGGCTTTATCTCAACAGAGTTTTTTACTGATTTTCAGGCTTATCAAACAATGTCCGTATTTTCGATCTTCACGACCAAAAAGCGCCGGCAGCCCAAAAAGGCTCAGCCGACGCCAACCGAATATTATGCGCATCTGGCGACCCGACTGTCTGTTCTGAAGGTGGCTTTGCTGGCTGTACTCGTTTGCTTCATCGCGTTCGGTTTTACGTTCTACGGAAGTGAGCTTACGATGGAAAATTTCAGATACATGATGAAGTTCATGTCGGTCGACCGTGACACTACGCTTGCGGCAGGAAATACTATCACATACGACAGTGATGAAGACACGGTTTATGCGATACTGAACGGAGACGTCGCCATCGCAAACCGCAACGGTCTTTCGGTTTACGATACGGCGGGGCAGCGGCTTCTCAGGCAAAACGGCGAGTTCAATGAGCCGCTTGCGGTCGTCAACGGCAAGCATCTCATCGTCGCCGATCGCTCGTCATATCAGCTCAACATCTATTCGGCGTATTCGCTGCTTTACAGTCAGAGCTATTCATATCCGATCCTTTCGCTCGCCGCTTCTCCGTCGGGGAAATACGGCGTTGTCACCTCGGCTCTCGGCTACCGTTCGGGCGTTGAAATATACGACAGCGAATTCCGCATTATTTTCAAATATTATTTCGCCGACCGCTA
>FR892210.1:0-1374 GCA_000433115.1 Ruminococcus sp. CAG:382 | reverse complement strand
CCGGCGACGGCACCACGGCAGCCGTTGCGGCGTTCACAAACGACCAGAGCGGCGACTATCACGCCTATTTTTACATTTTCGCGCCCGATGAATCGGCAGAGCCTTCGAAGGTTTTCGATTTTGTGGACGAAGTACCGCTTTACGTCGGCTTTTTCGGCGACGGAGGCTATGCGCTGCTCACCGGTTCGGCGCTAAGATTCTGTGACAAAAACGGCGAGATAACCTCAACGGTGTATTTCACGGGAAAGACGGCAAAGCGCTTCTTCATGTCCGACGATTATTTTGTGCTTTCGTTTGCAATGCCGGGGCTTTCCAACGCCACAACGCTTGAGATATATTCAAAAAACGGCAGCCACATCATGAGCCGCAGTGTCAGGAACGACGTTTCACACGCCGATATCATCGACAGCCATCTCTATTATTACAGCGCCGGCGTGCTTCACACAGTCGATCTTACGAGCCGCAGTGAAGACAAATCGGACGATATCGGGATCGATTACAAATGCGTTCTTCCGGAGCCTGACAGCAACAGTATCATAATGTTTTATAAAAACATCGCTTTGGTATATAATAAAAACGATTTCCCGACGGCGGTATTGACTCCGCCCGAGCAGTGAGGTATAATAAAAAATGAGCGCAATTCTTGACATTCTTATTATAGTCATTATCGCACTTTCGATATTTTTCGCGGCAAAGCGCGGTTTTATCCGCACGCTGCTGGGCGGCACATCGTTTCTCATCGCAGTTGCGGTTGCGCTGGCATTCATAAATCCGGTGCGTGACTACCTCGGCAATTCGTCGGTCGCGGACAAGGCGCGCGCTTCGCTTTCCGACACGCTTGCGGGCTTTGTCAGCTCGGACAGCGAAAGCTATGACCCGAAGCTCCTCGAAGACAACAGCGCGTTCATGAACATGATCTCGGTCTTCGGCATAGATACCGAAGAAATTCGGGAAAAATGGCAGGAGTGGCGGACCGAAAACACCGAAAAGCTGCGTGTTGACCTTGAAGAATATGTTTCAAAGCCCGTTGTTCATGCAGTCGCGACGGTTGTGGCGTTTCTTGCGCTGTTCCTCGGTTCGCTGCTCATTCTGAAGCTGGCGCTGTTTTTGCTCGATCGTTTTTTCCGCCTGCCGGTACTCAGGCAGGCAAACACCTTCCTCGGCGTTCTGCTCGGAGTGATACTTGCGGCTGTCAGGGTCTATCTGTTCGTCGCGCTCGTCAATCTGCTGCTGCCGTACGGCACACAGCTGGGCTGGACGTTCTTCTCACAGCTCGACGCCGGCTCGACGATACTGTTTTCATGGTTTTGCGAGCATAATTTGTTTACGGTGTTCTTTGGATGAATTGTTGACGGGGACGACAACACCCTCACT
>FR892209.1:13695-24463 GCA_000433115.1 Ruminococcus sp. CAG:382 | reverse complement strand
GGTCCGCTTCAGGAACGCGATAGCAGCCTTTGCATCCGCCTCATGTTCCACGACGACAAACTGAACCGACGCGCCGAGAGCCGTTTCGAGCGCCACGACATATTCACCGTCCGTCGAAAGCAGCGAAGCGACGGTGCCGTGTATATTAACGCTTCCGTTTTCGGTTCTGATCCTGCCGTCACGCGCGGCGTTCATGACCGTTTTGACCGCGCCCGAATAGCCCTCAAACAGCCTGTCAAGGCGGATAAGTCCCTCTCTCTGCTGTTCAAGCGCAGCGGCATTCACCTTCTGCGCCGATATTTTTTCGTCAACGCCGGCTTTTCCGACGTTTTGTTTTCTGATTTCTTCCTCGGCATCGCGTATGCCGTTCCTGATCCCGTCGCATTCCGCGACAGCTTTTTCGAGCTCTTCGCGTGCCTGCTCCGCCTGCTTTGCCAGCTCTTCGACGCGGCGACGGCTCGCTTCGATACGTCCGTCGTCGGTATTTCCGGCTGATGCTTCAAGCCGTGCCGCAAGCGCCGCTCTTTCAATACCGAGACGGTTCAGCCTTGACTGCGACTCTGCGATGTCTGATGTAATGCGCTCCGATTCTTCCGTTGCTTCATCCGAATCAAACACTGCGTTGTTATACTCTGCGACCAGCTTCTTTTTCGTTTCATCGGCGTCGTTTTGAGCATTTTTTGCCTTTTCAAGCCCGCATTCCGCCGCCTTTTCCTCTTCGCACGCGCTTTCAAGAAGCTCACGTGCGACCGCTGTATCGGTACTGCATTCCTCTATCCTTGAATCAAGATGCAGAAATTCGTTTTCAATGACGGCTTTTCTCCCCGTCGCTTCGGCAGACGATGCGTCTCCCGCGGAAATTTCCGCTTCTGCCTCGCCTTTGCGCCTGAGAAGCTCATATCCTTCCTGCGCCGCCTTTTCTTCCTCGTTTTCGAGCCGCTTTATATCCTCTTCCGCAAGCTCCAGCTCCAGCTTTGCCGCGGCAAGATTCTGCTCGCGTTCACCCATTTCGGAGCGTATCTTATCTGTGCGCTCCAGCCACACGGTGATCTCAAGTCCCTTTTTTTCCTCGCTCAGCTCAAGATATTTCTTCGCGTTTTCAGCCTCTTTTTCAAGCGGACCGATACGTGCCGACAGCTCGCCGACAATATCGTTGACGCGCACAAGATTGTTTTCGGTGTCCCTGAGCTTGCGCTCCGCCTCGGTCTTGCGGAAACGGTACTTGCTGATTCCGGACGCTTCCTCAAAAATCGAACGGCGCTCGTCACCTTTTGCCGAAAGCACCTCGGAAATCTTGCCCTGACCGATTACGGAATAGCCCTCTCTGCCGATTCCCGTATCGTAAAACAGCTCGTATATATCCTTCAGCCTGACCTGTTTTTTGTTGATATAATATTCGCTTTCACCGGTCCGGTAATACCTTCGGGTGATAACGACCTCGGGCTCGTCGGAAAGTCGGATCCTGTCCTTGATCTGCGCTTCCTCGCCGTTTTTTGCGGCGTCATACTCCTCAGATGTATCAAGATACAACGACACGGACGTGTAATTCGCGGGCTGACGCTTCTGCGTGCCGTTGAAGATCACATCCTCCATCTTGTTGCCGCGCAGAGATTTGAGGCTCATTTCGCCCAGCACCCAACGCACGGCGTCGCTTATATTGCTCTTGCCGCTCCCGTTCGGACCTATGACGACCGTAAGCCCCTGCGGGAATTCTATTTTCGTTTTTTCGGCAAACGATTTGAAGCCCTGCATCTCAATCTGTCTGAGTCTCAATTTGTTTCAATCCTTATTTTATATTCCGGAAGACTTTTGTCCTCGCGGAACGAAAGCCTTTTTCCCGTTTCGTTTTCAAGCCGGACGGCGTTTGCCCTGTGCTGACCGACCGCTTTTGAAACACACCCCAACGGCACATAAACGACAACATTATCGCCGGCGCCGCCCAATGCGTCCCTGATTTCCTTATAATATATTTCACTCATGACAAGCTCACCGAGCGCAGGATGCTTTGCGCCGAACGGTGCCTCCGCCAGATTTTCCGACGAATGAAGTCCGATACGCAGGATCTTCACACCGTTTTTCACAAATACCGACGCACAATCTGCCGCGCGGCTCACAGCCTCCTCAGTTGTCAGCGGAGTATACTTGCCCTGCTTCGTCAGCGTCATCAGCTCCGTTCCGGAAAACACCACCGTCGGATATATTCTCGCCGAATCGCAGCCCCAGCGTACAATCGCTCCTGCCGTATCAACCTCATCTTCCCGAGTCGAGCCGTAAAGCCCGCACATCATCTGACCCGTAAGCAAAAAACCGTTTTCTTTCAGAAGATAACACGCTTTTTCACTCACGTCGGAATGATGTCCCCGCCTGTTCAGGTCAAGCACCCTGTCCGACACCGACTGTATCCCGAGTTCCACCGCCGTGACTCCGTGCGCCTTCAGGATATCGCAGATCTCACCGTCGATATAATCCGGACGCGTCGACAGCCGTATTCCCGTGATTCTGTCACCGATATACTTTTCGGCAGTCTCAAGCAGCGATATCATGCGTTCACGTTCGATCCCCGTGAAGCTGCCGCCGAAAAACGCGATTTCCGCACTGTCTCCGTCATGAAGCGTCATAAGCGATGCCTCAACCGTTTCGGCAAGTTCCCTGCATTCCTCAGCCGTCTGCTCCGCACTGCGGCAGACGCCCGTGATTTTCGTCTGCGAGCAGAATATACAACGGAAACCGCAGCCCTCGTGCGGGATGAAAAAAGGAATGTTCTTATGCCTTGTCTTCATCTTCGAAATATTCGAGAGCCATCCGCGCCGCGTATTGCTCCGCCTCGCGCTTACTGTGTCCCGTTCCCTTGCCGAGTACATTGCTGTTCAGGCGCACCTCCATTGTGAAAACGCGGTCGTGCGCCGGACCGTCCTCGCCGACGAGAACATATTCGAGAATTTCCTCCGGCGTCTGCTGAACAATACGCTGCAGCTTTGACTTGTAGTCCTCTGCGCCTTTTTTCGCACAGCTCCGTATAGCCCCCGTAAGCCTCGGAAGTATGAATTCGCGCGCATGTTCAATGCCGCCGTCGAGATATATCGCGGCAAGCAAAGCCTCCGTCGCATCGCTGATGATCGACTTTCTGTGTCTGCCGTGCGTGACGATCTCGCCGTGACCGAGGTAAATATAACTCCCAAGCGACAATTCGGATGCAACCTCGGCAAGCGAATTTTCGCAGACGACCGCCGCGCGTATCTTCGTCAGGTCGCCCTCGTTGAAGTCCCTGTAATTCTTGTAAATATAATCGGAAACAATGACCGACAGAATCGAATCTCCCAAGAATTCCAGCCTTTCGTTGCATTCGACCGCCGTCTCCCTGCCACGTACCTCGTTTGAATACGACGAATGCGTCAGCGCCGTTCTCAGAAGCTCCTTGTTTTCAAAGACATATCCTATTTTAAGCTCCAGTTCCTCCTGCGGACGCTGGATATCCTCATTTTTCATTTCAAACACCCGTCACGGTCAGAGAGGCAATACCCTCTGCCATTTTTTCGTTGATTTTTCGCTCCGCAAAGCCGTTTGCCTGTATCACCGCACTGCGCACCGTTTTTTCGGACGCGTTGCCGTGTATCTTGACGACAGGCTTTGATATCCCGAGGAGCGGCGCACCGCCGTATGCGGTATCATCCAGCCCCTTCATAAATTTTTTCAGTTCTCCCCTGACGAGCAGACCGCCGAGCTTTGTTTTCGTATTCGCGCCGATCACGGATTTCAGACCGTCCGTCATAAACCTTCCCATGCCCTCAATCAGCTTGATTACGACGTTTCCCGTAAAACCGTCGCACACGGCAACATCGCATACGCCGAGAGGCAGGTCGCGTCCCTCGCAGTTGCCCACGAAATTCATGTCCGACGCAGTGAGCAACCCATATGCCTCGCGGTATATCTTCGTGCCCTTCTGCGGCTCGGTTCCGTTGTTTATGAGTGCGACACGCGGCTTTTCGACGCCAAGCACCGCCTGACAGTATATCTCGCCCAGCTTCGCAAACCTCAGAAGCGACAGCGCATCCGCTTCGGGATTTGCACCCGCATCCGCCATTACAAACGGCTGTGACAGCGGAACGATTGCGCTGAGCGCCGCGCGGCGAAGACCCTTGTAGCATCTGACATAATGGCTTGCCGCCGTATAAAGCGCACCTGTATTTCCGCAGCTTATGAATATGTCCCCGTCACCCGCCGCGAGCATACGACAGCCCGTCGCCATAGACGAACCGCTTTTTGCACGTATTACGGACATGGCATCATCGGTCATCAGAACCGCCTCGGGTGCATCGATGATGTTTGCTTTAAATCCGTCAAGCGCACGGCGTATTTCTGTCTTGTCTCCGACAAGTGCCAGAGCCGCACCGCATCCCCGCGACCCTGCCACTGCTCCGCGCACAAGCTCTGCCGCAGGATTGTCGCCGCCCATGACATCGATGATTATATTAGCTTTCACTTTTTTTCTCGCCCTCGGATGTCCAGCCGCAGTTTTTGCTGCAATATCTGATATTCTTGTATTTCTTCTTCAAAACCATCGCACCGCACTTCGGACAGGTCTCATCGGTCGGGATATCCCAGCATGAGAAGCTGCAATTCGGATAGTCCTCGCAGGAATAGAATGTCCTTCTGCTCTTGCTCGTCTTTGTGACGAGCTTTTTCCCGCAAAGCGGGCATTTGAAGCCTGTATCCTTGTGATAGGGCTTTGTTGTCTTGCAGTCGGGGTAGTTCCTGCAAGCGAAGAAGGTGCCGTAAGCGCCCTTGCGCAAAACCATATCGCTTCCGCAGTTCGGGCATTTTTCGTCGGAGATTATTTCCTTTGAAGGATCGGTCTCCTCCGGCTCGGCGGCGCTTTTTCCGTCCTTGTCAAGCCGCTTTGTATTGCGGCACCGCGGGAAATTGGGGCAGGCGGCGAATTTGCCGTAGCGTCCCTCTCTGATGACCATACGCGCACCGCATTTTTCACATATTATATCCGTCTCTTCGACGGGCTTTTTATATTCGATTTTGTCAATCATCTTGTCTGCGTTGTGAAGCTGTTCGACAAAATCGGCATAGAATTCGGAAAGTATCTCGTGATAATCAGCCTTTCCGTTTTCGATAAGGTCGAGATCATCCTCCATGCGCGCCGTGAAATCGTAATCAACGATCTTCGGGAAGCCGTCCTTCATGAACTGCGTCGTTATTCTGCCAAGCTCGGTAGGCTCAAGCGCCTTGCCGTTTCTCTGGACATATCCGCGGCTGATGATGGTCGTGATCGTGGGGGTGTATGTTGAAGGTCTGCCGATGCCTTTTTCCTCAAGCATTTTGACAAGAGAGCCTTCGGTGAATTTCGCAGGAGGCGCCGTGAAATGCTGTTCGGGCTTGAGACCGTGATTTTTCGCGATGTCTCCCTCGGCAAGCTCGGGCAGAGTGCCGTCTCCGTCCTCGGAATTGTCCCCGTCGTCAACATCACCGTAAACCGCAAGGAAGCCCGGGAAACGCATTGTGCGTCCCGTTGCGCGGAACACATAGCCGCCGCACGTCAGATCGGACGCGACGGTATCGAAATCCGCATTTTTCATCTGACTTGCGACAAACCGCTCCCAGATGAGCTTATAGAGCTTATACTGATCGGCGGACAGCTTGCCGCGTACATTTTCGGGAATCAGTGACGGATCCGTCGGGCGTATCGCCTCGTGCGCGTCCTGTGCGCCCGACTTGGATTTATATATATTAGGTGTGGCAGGATAATAGTTGTCGCCGTAATGAGTACATATGAAGGTCTTTGCCAGCGCACGCGCGTCATCAGAGATACGCACCGAGTCGGTACGCATATAAGTGATGAGACCGTGCATACCCTTCTCACCGACATGAACGCCCTCGTAAAGCTCCTGTGCGATCATCATGGTGCGCTGAGAGGGGAAGCCGAGACGACGGTTCGCCTCCTGCTGGAGAGTGGATGTGGTGAAAGGGGGGAGCGGGCGGCGCTGCTTTATCTGCTTTCTGACCGATGAAACGATAAAATCACCGTCACCGACAGCTTCAAGAACCTTTTTTGTCTCATCGGAGTTGGTCAGATCAAGCTTGCCGTCGGCGTTTCCGTAAAACTTAGCGACAAACGGCTCATTCTTCGGTGTTATGAGGTTTGCGGTAACCGACCAGTATTCCTCCGGCACAAAAGCGCGTATTTCATCGTCGCGTTCCACGATCATACGCGTCGCAACCGACTGAACACGTCCTGCCGAAAGACCGGATTTGATCTTTTTCCAGAGAAACGGCGAGATCTTGTAACCGACAAGTCTGTCGAGAATACGTCTTGTCTGCTGTGAATCGACAAGCCGCATATCAAGATCTCTCGGATGCTTTATCGCGTCTTTGAGCGCGGTTTTTGTGATTTCGTTGAATGTGATGCGCTTTGTTTTCGCCGGGTCAAGCCCGAGCGCCACAGAAAGGTGCCAGCTTATCGCTTCACCCTCACGGTCAGGGTCGGTCGCAAGCAGAACGAAGTCGCTCTTCTTTGCTTCCTTTTTCAGTTCGTTGATAAGCTCGCCCTTGCCGCGTATGTTGATATACTGCGGCTCAAAGCCGTTTTCGATATCAATACCCAGCTTGCTCTTGGGCAGATCACGCACATGACCCTTTGATGCAACGACCTTGTATCCCTTGCCGAGACAGCTTTTTATTGTGGGAGCCTTATTCGGTGACTCAATTATAACAAGTGTGTTCATAACAATACCGGTCGGAAACGTGCATAAATCCGTTTCCCCGAATCCTCTTTTATTTTCGTAAAGTGACCGCCGTGCATACGGCTGAGCCACGGTATATATCGTATTTCAGTATGAATTCATATGTTCGGTATGAATATCCCGCCTGCCTCCGACCTTACTCTGCCGTAGATCTCAAGCAATGTGAGAGTTGACATGACCTCGGACACAGACAGCCCCGTTTTCACGGTGATGGTGTCGGCGGTAGTGCCGTCCGTGTCGATTGCATTCATGACCCTTCGCTCCGTTTCGGTGAGGTCGTCGAGCGTCTGACCGACAAGCGGCTTTTTCTGCTGTTTTCTCTGTGGCGTCTGTTCTTTTGCAGGCTTTGCCTCAGCCGCCTTTCCCGTGCGCGGAGCAGTCACGGGAGCCTTCGGCGGTTCGCTCTCGCCCATCGTGAAAGCATCGCCGCGGATATGTATTTTGTCAGGATACGCAAGCTCCAGCGACGACAGCACATCATACGGTCGCGCCGCCATGCGTGCGCCTTTCTTGAGCATTTCATTCGTACCGACGTTGGTTGCGCTCCCCGCAGGTCCGGGTATCGCAAACACGGGCTTACCCTGCATGACGGCATCCCGCGCCGTAATCAGTGCGCCGCTGTGCGCTCCCGCCTCGCATACGATAAGCGCACACGAAAGACCCGCGATGATCCTGTTTCTTATGGGAAAACACGCACCGGTCGTTCTGCATCCGGGATAATATTCGCTGAATATAACACCCCGTTTTTCCATTTCGCCGAAAAGCTCATAATTCTCCATCGGATAGACCTTGTCGATCGGAGTGCCGAGTACCGCGACGCTGTAACCGCCCGCATCAAGCGCGCCCTTGTGCGCCGTCGCGTCTATACCCGCCGCAAGACCGCTCACAATGACGGTATTGCCCGCCGCCAGCGACTTTGCAAACGCATATGTGACGTTTCTGCCGTAATCGGTCATGCTACGCGTACCCACCATGCCGACAACGCACTCGTCGTCAAGCCTGCGCAGGGTGCCTTTGTAATAGAGCACCGTAGGCGGAGCAGCCAGCGCCTTCAGCCGGCTCGGGAACAACGGATCGTCATATGTCAGAATACCGACGCCTTTTCTGTCGCACTGCGCGACAACAGCCGATGCGTTTTCAAGCTCTTTTGAAAGCAGTGCTTTTGCCGCCCTCGGATTAAGGTCGGCAATATCGGAATAATCGTCGCGGCGGTATATCTCCTCCGCGTCGCCACAGGCGCCGTAAAGCACATTCACGGAGTCAATTTTCGTTCCGAGAACCATCGCCAGCCACACGGCATATATTCTTTTATCCGTTTCCACTTCTCTTCATCTCCCAAAGGATGATCGCGGCGGCAGCGGAAGCGTTGAGGCTCTCCGTCCTGCCGCTCATGGGTATATAAACACCGCCGTCACAGGCGTCGGCGGTCATGCGGGAAACACCGTTTCCCTCGTTTCCGATGGCAAAGCTGTCATCGCTGCGTATGTCGGTTTCATCAAGTCTTTTGGCGTTTTCATCAAGGAGTGCCGCGAAAACACGCCCGCCGTCCGCTCTCAGATTCCGTATCGCCTCCGGCATATCGGAAACGACGGTTATATCTGTGGAAAACAGCGCGCCCATCGTTGCCCGCACGGTTTTCGGAGCGTAAACGTCCGCACAGTCGGCGCTCAGCGCAACGCCGCGCGTACCCAGCGATGCCGCGGTGCGTATGATTGTGCCGACGTTGCCGTTATCCTGAAGCGACTCAAGGATTATGCTTCCCTTTTCGGGTGTTCCCCGTCTGACGGAATCGAGAAAACGGGAAACGCACAATATCCCCTGCGGCGATTTTTCGTCGGTCATTTTTTCGTAAACGCTGTCCGTAACCTCATAAACGGTGTCGCCGCACCGTTCAATAAGCGCAGGCGACCGCGATATCGCGTCGCCCGTTGCAAAGACGTATTCGGGTGTATGACCGAACCGGATAAATTCCTCCAACAGGTGAACACCCTCAAAAAAGAACAGTCCCGTCGACTCGCGTTCACTACGCCTTTTCAAAAATGCGACCTGCCGTATTTTTTCGTTTTGCCGTGATGTTATCTTTTCCATATCGAAAGCAATTCTCCGGAACCATGCGGCGCTTTTTGCCGCTTGTCTTCGTCTTACATTTAATTATAATAATATATCAAAAGCGTTTTGTCAATATTTTTTTCCGAGCACGACACGTTCGATCCCCTGAACGTCGCGGATGAACGCCACCTTGTAGCCCGCTTCACGGAGCATATTGCCGACATCCTCCGCCTCTCCCGCGCCGACTTCAAAAATGATTGCGCCGCTGTCCTTGAGGATGATGGGTGCAAGCGGAATTATCGTACGGTAGTAATCCAGTCCGTCCTCGCCGCCGTCAAGTGCGGTGTGCGGCTCATAAAGCACCTGCTGCTGAAGTGTATCCATGTCCTCCCGCTTTATGTACGGCGGATTGCAGAGTATCGCGTCAAAGCGATGCCCGAACTGCTCAGCCAATGCGTCATAATCGCTCTCATCAAGCGCATCAAAGCGTCTGACGCTGACATTCGGATACGCCTCAAGGTTTTTTTCGGTGTACGGCAGAGCCTTATACGAATATTCGAGCGCACAGCCCTTTACGTCGGGTCTGTTTGCGCTGACCGCTGCCGAAATACATCCGCT
Source organism: Ruminococcus sp. CAG:382 (assembly GCA_000433115.1). Lineage (GTDB taxonomy): Bacteria > Bacillota > Clostridia > Oscillospirales > CAG-382 > UBA1206. Next base: position 15,047 of record FR892209.1, on the reverse strand, counting down.
GCCGCTGCATATATCGACGAAGCTGCCGCCCTGCGGTATAATACCGATTGCCGCCTTGACGAGGTTTTCGGTGTCGCTGCGCGGTATGAAGCATCCCTGCCCGACCTGTATCTTAAGTCCGTAGAACCAACAATTTCCGATGATATACTGCACGGGAACGCCCATTCCGAGCCTGTCGATGGCGTCGGACATTTTGTATGTGATCTCCTCCGGTATCTCATCGTCTGCCATGAGAAGGAGCTTTGAGTGGTCAACGTCAAGAAAGGCGCAAAGAAGCACGTCGCAAAGCGGTCCCGCCTCGTCGCCGAACAGTCTGCCGAGTGTTTCACGTGTAGAACGTCTGTATTCCGATATTTTCATAAGTACCTCTCCGCTGTTTCAGTTGTTTTCGCTGTTTCCGCCGTCGTTTCCGCTGCTTTCGGCTTCCGCTTCTTTTTCCGCTTTCGCTTTTTTCGCGGCGGCGACCTTTTCTTCGGTAGGTACGTCATAGTCGGGGAATTCCTTGACGAGTGACGCCTTGACGCTCGCGATACCGACCTCGATCATACTGTCGTCGGGCTCACGCGTCGTGATATGCTGAAGCCACAGTCCGGGTGCGGAAAGTATACGTGTCAGCGTATTTTCGTGCTTTCCGGCGTACATGATGTATTCATAGCCCACACCGACAACAAGCGGCAGGCTCACCAGCTTGAGCAGCACACGTATCCACATCGTGTCCCACGTGATAACCGATCCGGCAAGAATCGAAAGAATCATGATGACGAATATGAACGAGGTGCCGCATCTCGGGTGAAAGCGCTTCTGTTTTCTCACGTTTTCAACGGTAAGATCCAGACCGTTCTCATAGCAGAAAATCGTCTTGTGCTCCGCGCCGTGGTACATGAAAACGCGTTTTATCTCCGGCATGAGCGACACCAGCGCAATATATGCGACAAAGATGCCGATCTTGACAAGTCCCTCGATGACACTCTTCGTCCAGCCGAGGGGAACAATGTACTTTTCAATGCCGCGCACAAGCAGGGCGGGCAGCCATATAAACAAAAGCAAAGCGAGCGCCACACCGAGTACTGTACCGATAAGTGACGCGACCGCCATGATTGATTTGCCGAATTTTTTGTCCAGCCATTTTTCGAATTTACTTTCCGCCTCCATCTCAACACCCAGCATTTCGGTGGATTCCGTCAGCGTTCTGAAGCTCATGACAAGAGTTTCCGCAAAGCCGACAATGCCTCTTATGACAGGCACTCTGCAGATTTTGTATTTCTCTCTCAGAGTATGTCTCTGTTTCTGCCGGACGACGATATCGCCGTCTGTGTTGCGTACCGCGATGGCGAGTCCCTGCTTGGAATTCA
>FR892209.1:1031-13624 GCA_000433115.1 Ruminococcus sp. CAG:382 | reverse complement strand
GGGATTGACCGCGCATTTTTTGCTCATAAAATCTATTTTCCTTTCGGGACGCGAAACGTCCTCTTGAATTATTCACAATTACGTATTATAATATAGCTGAAAGCAAATGTACATACCCAGATTGTAAATTTTTTTAGGCGGAGGCAAAGCCATGTCGCAATCCAACACACTTTTCGCGAAAAACGACTCGGGGTTTATCTGCGCGGGATGCGGCAGAGAGGTACCCCCTCTCGGCTATTCGTCGCGTAATCACTGTCCGTTCTGCCTCTGCTCGCTCCATGTCGATGTCAACCCCGGCGACCGTGCCTCGCAATGCCGCGGGCTTATGAAGCCGATAGCCGTAAAAGCCGATTCCCGCCGCGGCTTCGTCATAACTCACCGTTGCACCGTCTGCGGCTTCACGCGGAACAACCGCTCGCAATCGGACGACGACACCGAACTTCTCATAAAGCTCACGAATCCTTATAACATAGAGTGAGGAATCACAGATGGAAAAAAGCAAAAACACAACTCTGAGATATTATATCGACCTCATCGTCGTATGCGCTCTGGCGTTTGTCTCCGCATATATGCTGCTGCCGAAGGGCGGCAAATGGGCAACTCTTCCCTTCTGTATAGTATGCGCCGTTGCCGCAGGCTTCACACGTGTGAAATGGCTGTTTTCGTCGATCATATTCGCCGTCTCCGCTTACTTTGTAAGCTCATTTTTCGTCGGAGATTTTGAATTTTCCGTTGTATGCGCGGCGTTTTCGGGCGTATGCTGCCTTGTCGGTTGTCTCGCCGCAAAGTTCACTGAATCAAGGAAAGCACTCGCCGCCGTTGCCGCCGTTTTCCTTGTCGCGATCGGCTGCGCCGGGCATTTTTATCTTTTCGGCAGTCCACTGTCGGCGTTTCGCGCTTCCGACACGCTTGAAGCCTATGTCAGTGAGAATTATACCGATTCGGTAAAAACGAACGGTCTGCGCTACGACCGCGCAAAGCGCCTTTATTTCACCGAGATCTACGGCACGAACAACGTGACCGACATCTGTACACTGTATTCCGACGGCACATATGTGATTGATAATTACCGCGCCCGCGCCGTTAATTCGCTGATGAGCGACGCGCGTCTGAAGGTCCAGCTCGCACTGCGCGACGCATATCCGAACGGAAAATTCGGCGTCGTATCCGCGGGAATAAGCGCCTTTCCCGAAGGAAAACTCGACGTTTCGGAGCAGTTTTCGGATCTGTCGCGGATGTCCTTTGACATCAACGTTTCGACCGCTCTGACTCTTGACGACTTCGCTTCGCTTGCAGGAGAATATATCCGCGCGGTTGCAAAAGCCGGGCTTCGTCCCGCCCATATCAGAGTACGCGGGGGAAACGTCGGAAAGCACTTCCTGACCGTGAAAACTCTCCCCACATCGTTTCCCGCACCCGTCAGCGTCGCCTTTGAGCCGGAGGACCCTTTCGCGCTGTATGTCGCGAAAAAACTCATGAAATAGCTCCCGGCATATCGCCGGAACAAACTCATACATCACTGTTTCACCCGCTTTGCATCACCGTTTTCCGCGAAGCGGGCTTTTATGTTCGCAAATTCACCTTTTTCTTCTCATTTTTCTGCAACAACGGCAACAAATCAGACATTTTTCTATTGACAAACAGGCGCAGATGTGATAGAATCAACGTGCTTGGTATCGGTTGATTATGTTGCAGACTTTTTGTTTTTGTGATATTATAAGTTGCAACTGCAAAAACAACCTGTTTTTGCAGCGTCAGAAACCGTTTATCAAACAGAATTTTTTAGAAAGGATGTATCTTTTATTATGAAGAAATGCATCACCAGAAAGGCTCTTTGCATACTGCTTTCGGCATTGCTAACCGTCAGCGTATTCGCAACCTGCCTCGTCTTCTCCGCAAGCGCTTCCGGAATGTCTGTCTCCTATGATATTCCCGATGGCGTAACCGTACAGGCAAGCCCTTACGGCACTGTCGATGTACTCGTTGACGGCGTAAAGGACGCTGAAACTCCCATCGTAAAATGGGAAGGCAACCAGAAGTACATGTTCGCTCTCAGGAACGGTACAGGCGCCGTTTGTGAGTACACCCTCACTCTCGACCTTGACGGTAAGAAGTTTGTCAAGGGCGTAGTCCTCTCCATCCTCAACTACACCTCAGGTAACGTCGGTCTCCCCGAAGCAGTTACCTTTGAAGTGGCAGGCGAATCCTTCACCGCAACAATCGGCGAAGGCAATGCTCAGATTGTTGACATCGCAGCTGATTTCGGCAAGTCCGTTGAAGCTGACAAGATCGTCGCAAAAGTAACCTATTCCGCTGAATCCAACAGAAAGTACAATATGTACACCGAGTTCTCCTTCGTTGAAGGCGAAGCTCCTGTTGAAGAACCCTCTACCGCACCTTCCGAATCCAAGAACCTTGCACTCAATGCAACAGTTCTCAACACTCCCGAATATGTCGACAACGAAAGCCAGTGGCCCTGCAGCTACAACGGCAAGGTAAACGACGGTATTATCGCTGAATACGGCGCTCTCGGTATGGCCGGCGTCGACTGGGCAGCTTTCTACTACAACAACGACAGCGCCAAGAATAACTTCGACGGCAAAGTCGGCGAAATCGTTCTCGACTTCGGTTCTGTTACCGAATTCTCCTCATTCAGAACTCATATCTACGGCACCGGCGGCAGCGGTATCGCTGAGATCGAAAAGGTCGAATTCTTCGTTTCCGATGACAATTCCACCTGGACCTCCGTTGGTTCCGTAACCGAAAACCTCACCGGCGAAGGCGCTTGGGCAGAGCTTGAAGCAGAAGCTTCCGGCCGTTATGTCAAGTATGCGTACACCAAGTCCTCCACTGTCGGCGGCGTATTCCTCTTCATCTCCGAATGCGAAGCATACGGCAAAGTTGCTGCTGAAGAATCCAGCGAAGAGCCCTCCGAGGAACCCTCCGAAGAGCCTTCTGAAGAGCCCTCTGAAGAACCCGGCGACGAACCCGTTATCGCAAAGCCCGAAAACAGCGCTTTCAACCTCGATGTTCAACTTTCCGCTGACAACGTAAAGGCTGGCAGCAGCTTCGTTGCAACCATCACCGCAAGCAACCTCAAGTCGTTCCTCTACGGTGTTGAAGCAACCCTTACCTATGATAAAGACCTCTTTGAGCTTTATCTCCCCACCGGCAACTTCCTCGACACTCTTCTTGCAAAGAATGTTGAAAGCGGCGAATGGGAAAGCCTCACCACCGCTGAAGCCGGTAAGATCGAACTCTCCTTCGTGACCGCAGAAGCTGCAAACCTCATCGACGAAGACAGCTTCGCAATCGTTCTCATGTTCACCGCTAAGGCTGACGTTGCCGCTAACCTCGCTTCCTACATCGTAGTTGACGCAGTCGCAGGCACCAATGCTGATTCCGACCGTGTCGACGGTACCGGTTCCTTCGCCAAGATCACCACCGGCGAAAAGGCTCCCGTAACTCAGCCCGACGCTCCCGTTATCAAGGACGTCAAGGATCCCGCTGCAGTTATCGCAGTTGAATTCCCCGAATCCGTCAAGGCAGGCGATATCTTCACCGTAACCGTAACTCTTGAAGACCTCAAGAATTCCTTCCTCGGCGTTGAATTCGCTCTCAAGTATGACGACAAGGCAGTTATGCCCGTACTTCCCGCTGACCTCATGAAGCTCTTCTCCGCTCCTTACGTTCAGGATTCCGACTGGGAATCTCTCACCACTGTTGAAGGCAACGTTATCAACTTCGCAGCTGTTAACGCTCAGCAGGCAAACGCAATCCAGAGCGCTGATGACTTCGTATTCACAATCCCCTTCGTTGTTCTCGACGACGTAGCTGACGGCTATCACATCTATATTTCCATCGATGATGTTGCCCTCACCACCGTTGACGCTGAACGTGTTGAAGGTCAGGGTACTTACGCTGATATCACCGTTGGTAATGACGGACCCGACGAACCCTCTTCCGAAGAGCCCTCCTCTGAGGAACCCTCCTCCGAAGAGCCTTCCGCTGAACCTTCTGTTGAACCTTCTTCCGAAGAGCCTTCCGAAGAGTCCTCCAAGACTTCTCCCGAAACCGGCGACTTTGGCGTAGCTGCAATCGCACTCCTCGCTCTTGTCACTGCCGGCGGCGTGTTCGCAGTCAGAAAGTTCAGATAAGTCTGAATTTTGATAAATGAAAAAAGCCCTTCGGGGCTTTTTTCATTTTCCTCTCAAACTCTTCGAATCATAATCGCGTCAATATACCGTTATTTTCCGCTCACACGCTTGACGGTGATGATTTGATTGCGATTCATATCTGAAAAAATGCAAAAAAGCGTTTCCTTTTTTGTGAGGAAACGCTTCGTCGTTTATAAATTCCTTTCTTTTGCCGCCGCAAGTATTTTCGGGAACCTGACCGAGAATATGACCGTACACAGAGTCGCAGCGGTAAAATCGGCGCACGACTCCGCGAGGAACACGCCGTCAACGTCAAACCAATGCGGCAGTATCAGTGCCAACGGTATCAGCAATATGACTTTTCTGAGCAGCGCGATAAACAACGATGTTTTTGCCTGCCCCAGTGCCACAAACATGTTCTGACAGGCGCGCTGCAAACCGAATATCAGCATTCCGGTCATAAAGAGCGGAAGCGCGTGTACGACCTTTTCGCCAAGCACGGGATCATCGTTGAATATCGATGCGACGGCACCGGGAAACATCACCATCGTAAGTATCGTCACAAAATTGAAGGTGAACAGCACCGCCACAATGATTCTGAACGCCTGTTTTACGCGATCATAGCTCCCGTGACCGTAGTTATAGCTCACGACAGGGACGATCCCCTGCCCGAATCCCGCCATAGGGATGCTCACGAACTGTATCGCGCTCTGCAGCACCGTAAGAGTGCTGACGTATATGTCGCCGTAATTCTTCAGACTGCCGTTCAGAACGAAGCCGACAAGGCTTTCCGTGCTTGCCATGACGAATGGTGCGGCGCCAAGAGCAAATATCGGCCCGACAACGCTTCCGTCAAAGCGCAGATATCGTTTTTTGAGCCTGAGCGACGCTTTGGACGAAGCGAGGAATCCAACCACCCACGCCGCGCTGAACGCCTGAGAAATGACGGTTGCAAGCGCCGCACCTCTGACACCCATTCCCGAGGTATATATGAACAGCGGGTCAAGCACGACGTTCAGAAGCGCGCCGATTATGACAGACAGCATACCTATCCCGGGTCTGCCCTGAGCATTTATAAACGTGTTCAGCCCCGTCGCAAGCATCACAAACAGCGTGCCCGTCATATAAACCGAAAGGTAGTCCATAGAATAGCCGATCGTCGCCTCGGAAGCGCCCGTGAGGAGCAGTAACGGCTCCATGAAAATATATACGGCAGCCGACGTGACAGCCGCGAAAATAACAAGCAGACCAAATCCGTTGCCGAGAATACGCTTTGCACGCTCCCGATCGCCCTTGCCGAGCGCTATTGACGCCAGCGGTGCACCGCCGCCGCCCACGATGTTCGCAAACGCTGCGACGAGCATGATCACCGACGATGTAACCCCGATACCCGCAAGCGCATCCGTCCCGATTTCGGGAATATGGCCAATATAGATGCGGTCGACAATGCTGTAAAGCAGATTCACAAGCTGCGCAGCCACCGACGGAAGCGCCATTTTCAAAATCAGCGGCAGCATTTTCTCCGTGCCGAGTTTCTCCTCATACGTATTTGCCATAAAAACCTCCTCTGCAAAACAAAAAAGCCGCAAAACTGCGGACCATCAAATCTCGGGCAATTCCGCACAATTCCGATTGCGCGGCATGGTGAGTCGTTCTTGTGTTGTACTGTTATGTCGTAATTGTTTTCGCCGCATTTCCTGTGGTACAAAAAGAAAAAGTCGCATTTAGCGACTTTTTCTTTTCTTGGTGCGGCTGATGGGACTTGAACCCATACGGTTGCCCACACGCCCCTCAAACGTGCGCGTCTGCCAGTTCCGCCACAGCCGCATCAATTATTGCCGTGTCGCTTTCATCGAGGGCTCTGTGTCACGCGACAACATTTGATATTATACTCATAATTTCGGAATTGTCAATAGCTTTTTTGAAAAAATATATTTTTTTTTGAAAATCAAAAAATCGGTGAGTGTCTCGTCGCTTTCGGTTGAATAAAAGGTGAAAACAAAAAAGAAAAGGAACGACATACGCAAAGCCGTGTGTCCACTTTGAAAACAAAAAAACATTGGTACTTCTTCTCGCCGCTCTTATGATGGCATCCAATCCCCGCAACACTTCGCCATCAGTTTCATAATAAAGGACATACTCGATTTCTATCAATAATCCCCCTGATAAAATAAGCGTTACCGTCGGAGTTCAGTCCGACGGTAACGCTTTTTATTGATCTTTATCTTTCCTCGCGGAAATACGACAGCCCCAGACTTGCCGGCGGCTGATTTTCTTTTTTCTTGCGTATGCTGGAAACAATAAGCACCACAATGGTGACCACATAGGGTATCATTTCGAGAAGCGAGCTTTGAGCGGCGTTGGTTTTCACACCGAACACCGAAATAAAGCTGTAAAGCCAATAGCAAAGCCCAAACAGATACGAGCCCCAGATGAGGTTGAGCGGACGCCATACCGCGAATATAACCAGCGCCACCGCAAGCCAGCCGAGCGATTCAAGATCGCCCGCCGCCGCCGTAGACCAACCGCCGTAGTTGTAGTCAAGCACATAATACACACCGCCGAGACCGGATATGCCGGCGCCGAGAATCGTCGCAGCATACTTGAAGCGGCTGACGTTTATGCCTGCTGCGTCCGCCGTAGCGGGATTCTCACCCACGGCACGAAGGTTAAGACCCATGCGTGTACGCTTCAGGAAATAGCCCATCGCAATCGCAACAACGAGCGCAAGGTACATCATAAAGCCGTGACCGAGAAAAATCTTCAGAACGGGCGATTCCGTGGCAATCGCTGCCGAGAATATCCTGTTGGCAAACGCCGCCTTAACGGTAGTCGTACCCTTGGGTATAATAAACGTGCCGAAGAACTTTGCAAGTCCCGAGCCGAAGATAGTCAACGCGAGACCGGTGACGTTCTGATTTGCTCTGAGCGTCGTCGTCAGGAAGCAGAACAACGCACCGGCGAGCGCAGAGGACAGGAACGCGCAGACAAGCGCGAAAATTATCGTGACAACGGCATTTGGCGTTTCGGTATTGATTTCATACAGATACGCGCCGCCGAATCCGAACGCGCCGCCGATACACATAATGCCCGGCGTTCCGAGGTTCATATTGCCCGACTTTTCGGTAAGAATTTCGCCGAGCGCGCCGTACATTATGATAGAGCCGAAGGTGATGCCGCACATAATCCACGAGATTACGAGATTTCCTATTTCGCTCATGTCAGCACGCCTCCTTTTTTGCTTTTTCGCGGAATATCAGGCGATAACGAATGAAGAATTCGCTGCCGATGATGAAGAACAGCACAATGCCGATGAGTACGTTGCCTGCACCGACCGACAACGCGGAATAGGTGTTGCCGAGCTGTGCCGTACCCTTTTCAAGGAATACAATGAGCATTGAAATGCCTATCATGCCGAGAGTATTGAACTTTGCAAGCCACGCAACGATAATCGCCGTAAAGCCGTAACCGTTCGTGACGGCGTTGGAAAGCTCACCCGAATAGGCAATCGTCTGAATCTGACCCGCAGCGGTAAGCCCGCCGCAAAGTCCGCATATCGCGCCCGATATCGCCATAGTGCGTATCATAACCTTGGTGACATTGATGCCCGCGTACCGCGCGGTATTGTTCGACTCGCCGACAACTGCAATCTCATAGCCCTGCTTGGTCTTTTTGAGATAGAAGAACACGATGACTGCAAGCAGAACAAACACGATGATGTTTATGGTGTAGCCGTGACCGAAAATTTCGGGCAGATAGCCGATTTTCGTTTTGGAATTGATTTTTTCGAGAGCGGAGTTGAGCCCCTTCCAGTCGTTATAGAAGAAGTCCATGATTTTCATGGCAACGTAATTCATCATAAGAGTGAACAGCGTTTCGTTTGTGCCCCATTTTGCCTTGAAAACGGCGGGGACAATACCCCATATCGCTCCGCCCGCAATACAGCCGAGTATCATCAGCGTATAAAGCAGAGGTGAGGGAAGCGAGGTGCAGTCGCGCATGACAATGGCGGTTATCAGCGCGCCCATAACGATCTGTCCCTCTGCACCGATGTTCCAGAACCGCATCTTGAACGCGGGCGCAAGCGCAACGGAGATACACAGCAGTCTTGCTGCGTAAATCGCGCTGTCCCAGCACTTAATTTTCATACTTGTCGCGTTGCCGAACTGACCGAAGGTACCCTTAAGCATGGCGGCAAACGCCTCAAAAACCGAAATATTCGCCGCGAGCCTGATAAACAGCCCGCAGACAAGCAACGCGCCGACAAGCGCGGCGACACGTATTGCAACGGCGGTCAGCGGCTTGCAGAAATCATCCTTGCGTGCCGCGATGCGTACAAACGGCTCCTTTGCGACTGCCTGTTTTGTATTGTCCTTCATTGTGCGTCGCCTCCGTTCATATTAGTCATCATAAGTCCGATCTGCTCCTTTGTCGCGGTTCTGCCGTCAACGATTCCGCTGACCCTGCCGCCGCAAAGCACCATAATACGGTCGGACAGTGCAAGCAGCACGTCAAGGTCCTCGCCGACAAACATCACGGCGACGCCCTTCCTCTTCTGCTGATTGAGCAGGTCGTATATAGCGTAAGAGGTGTTTATATCCAGTCCGCGCACCGCATATGCCGTCATCAGCACGCTGGGTGCGGAAGCGATTTCTCTGCCGACAAGCACCTTCTGTACGTTGCCGCCCGAAAGCGTGCGGACAGGTGTATCAATGCCCGGCGTCACAACTCCCAGCTCATCCTTGATATGCTCCGCCAGCTCACGCGGCGCTTTTTTATGGGTAAATACGGGAGCGCCATCCTCGTATGTCTTGAGCATCATATTTTCGGTCATATCCATCGCGCCGACAAGCCCCATACCGAGTCTGTCCTCCGGCACGAACGAAAGTGAAATACCGAAATCGCGTATCTTGCGCGGTGATTTGCCGACAAGCTGCTTAACACTGCCGTCGGGTGCGTTGTAGGTTATATCCGAGCCGTCATCAACGTGCTGCAAGCCCGCAATGGATTCAAGCAGCTCCTTCTGCCCGCAACCGGAAATGCCCGCGATACCGAGTATCTCCCCGCCGAATGCAGTGAAGCTCACGTTTTTGAGCACCTTCATGCCGTCGGCGTTCGTAACGCTGAGGTTGCTCACGGTCAGCCGCTTTACAGAGTTCTTCGGCTCAGGGCGGTCAATATTCAGTGTGACCTTTTCGCCTACCATCATTTCCGTGAGCGAAAGCTCGGTTGCGTCCTTTGTTTCGACCGTGCCGATATACCTTCCCTTGCGGAGGATGGACACTCTGTCCGATACCGAAAGCACCTCGTGGAGCTTGTGTGTGATGATGATGACGGACTTTCCGTCGTTTCTCATGTTGCGGATTACCGCAAAAAGTTTTTCCGTTTCCTGAGGAGTAAGCACGGCAGTCGGCTCATCGAGTATGAGTACGTCGGCGCCGCGGTACAAAACCTTGATTATTTCAAGCGTCTGCTTCTGGGAAACGGTCATTTCATAGACCTTTTTGTTCGGGTCAAGCTCAAAGCCGTATTTACTGCATATCTCTGCGACCCGTGCGGCGACAGCCCTGAGGTCGAATTTGCCGTCCTCTTTAAGACCGAGAACGACGTTTTCCGCCGCCGTAAAAACATCTATCAGCTTGAAATGCTGATATATCATGCCAATGCCGAGAGCAAGGGCGTCCTTGGGCGAACGTATGGCGACCGGTTCACCCTTTATATAAATCTGACCCTCGTCGGGATAATAGATGCCCGACAGCATATTCATAAGCGTTGTCTTGCCGCTGCCGTTTTCGCCGAGCAGTGCGAGTATTTCGCCTTTGCGTACCTCAAGAGAGGCGTGGTCATTTGCGACAGTCGAGCCGAAGCGCTTGGTTATATCACGCATTTCGACTGCGAGCTTGTATTGTGACTGTTCCATTTTTCAGCCCTGCCTTGTAAAAAGTAAGTAAGGGAAGCCGTTTTCGGGACGGCTTCCCTTGAGAAGCTATTGATTTGCTTATTCGGCTTCGTATTCGGAAGCGACTTCGGAGATACCGTCGATACGGATATCGAAATAAGGAGCTGCGCGGAGAGCGGATTCATCAAAGAAGGTTATGCCGTTTTCGGTCTTGATGCATTCGTTGCCTTCAAAGCCGTAGGACTTATCGTAGCTGCTGATGTGCTCGCCCTTTACGGTGAACTTGGAGCAGTCAAATACCTTGAGAGTGCCGTCCTTGATAGCCTTGACGGTTTCTTCAACCTTTTCGGCGGTGCCTGCTGCGCAAGCCTTGCCGAGCTTGGTTGTGCCGACAGCGTTCTGAGCATAGCCTTCGGACCAGTCGGTGGGAAGGGTCTTGCCTTCAATCATATCTCTGAAGATGGTTTCGTAGTAAACCTCCCAGTTGTTGGTGGGAGAGGTGAGAACCACATCGGGAGCGACATCGAGCATATCGACGTTGTAGCCGACAGAGTAGCAAACGAGGTTTTTGTTCTGATTGTAAGCCTTCTGGATAGCGGCGGGAGCACCGGTAGAGTCAGCGTGCTGACCGATGATGACGCAACCGAGCTGCTGGAGCTGTTCGCCGACCTTTGCTTCTCTCTGTTCGCTGAACCAGGAGTTGGTGTACTTGACGGTCATAACAACATTGTCAACAACGCTCTTGACGCCGAGATAGAATGCGGTGTAGCCGGAAACGACCTCCGCATAGTTGAAAGCGCCGACATAGCCGATTTTGATATTGCCGTTTTCGTCAAAAGAAGTAGGCATCTTCTCGGCGGTAAGGGTACCGTTGTCAACAAGCTCCTTAACCTTCATACCCGCGATAACGCCGGATACATATCTTGCTTCGTAAATGTCTGTGAAAGCGTTAAAATAATTCTTGTAGCCCTTTTCCGCGGAGTCCTTCTTTGCAAGGTCGCCGGTCATGGCAACAAAAGTGACATTGGGGTTCTTTTCGATAACATCGTCGAAATGGAACTGATGACCGTAAGAGTTAGTGACGATAAGGGTGCAGCCGTCCGCAATGAGGTCGAGCGCGTTGGTCTTGACGTCGCTGGATTCGGCAACCTTTTTCTTGTTCATAATCTGAACGTTCTTGCCCTCTTTCTTGAGCGCTTCAACCGCGGCAACCATGCCGTTCATGTGCGCGAGGGTGTAACCTTCGGTTTCGTCGCCGATAAGGATAGTGCCGACCTTAAGATCAACCTTGCTGCTGCCGCTGTCGTTGTTGCACGCAGTAAGCGCGACGCAGGGAAGCACGGCGAGAAGCATAGCAACCATAATGCAGATAATTCTCTTCATTGTTTTCCTCCAAAAAACATATTAGATAATTAATGTATTTACAGGGCAGGAATGCCCGATAAACCAATACCGGTCATGTCCGTTTCTCTTCAAAGAAACGCAACGCCGCTTATGGGATCAAGTTTTGAAACGCGCGCAAGCGATTCCACTCTTATTCCGCGCTTTTCAAGAATACCTCTTCCGCTCTGGAACGATTTTTCGATAAGGATACCCGCGCCGACGATCTCCGCACCCGCCTTGTCACATATATCGGCAAGTGCGCCGACCGCCTCACCGCGCGCAAGAAAGTCATCAACAATAAGAACCTTGTCGCTTTCCGAGAGGTAAGTGCAAGGTACTATAACGGTGTTGGCTGTATTATGGGTATAGGAATATGCATCCGCCGAATATACGTCGCCGGAAATATTGTTTGTTTTGGATTTTTTGGCAAAAACAAAAGGAACGCCCAGGCACATTGCAGTTGCGGTCGCTATTGCAATGCCCGACGCTTCGACGGTCAGAACCTTTGTTACGTCGCTGCCCTGAAAAAGGCGGCAAAGCTCCTCCGCGCAGGCGCGCAGAAGCTGTGTATCGATTTGCTGGTTGAGGAAACTGCCGACCTTCAGCACATCATTTTCACCGACAATACCGTCGGTCAGAATACGCTGTTCCAGAAGCTGCATTTCATTTCTCCTTCCAAATCCTGAGGCAAACAAAAAATACAATAAGATTCTACACTATTCCCAACAGAAAATCAAGCCTTTTTGCGTTTTTTTATCGAAATCGGCGCTTTGCCCGACGTCGCTTTTTTGCCGCCCTGCCGCTTCGTCAGTTTTGACAAAAGCGACAAACGCCAAGACGGCGGTGGCGGNCCAAGAGGGCGGGGCCGGAACGACCCCGCCGCCGAAAAATCAGCGATTATTTAGCATAAACCGCACCGAGCTTCTCCATTTCCGTTCTGACGGCTCTGCCGTCGATCTGCTTCGGAAGAACCGACTGCTCGACTGCCATAGCCGCGCCGATACCCGCCGCCTCGCCGCTGGAACGTACTGACTGCTGAACACGGAGCGACGACTGTGCAAGGAATTCGCAACCGAGGCAGCGTCCCGCCACCATAAGGTTGTCAATCCCCCTGACGACCAGTGTGCCGTACGGGATTTCATACCAAGGCTTAC
>FR892209.1:0-1014 GCA_000433115.1 Ruminococcus sp. CAG:382 | reverse complement strand
ACCGTCGTCGTTAGGTGCGACCGGCTTGCAGTTGAGGGTCTTTCCGTGAATATCGATCGGGTAATTCGACTGACAGAAGGCGTCGTCGAACTTGTTCTTCTTCATGAGATCCTCTGCCGTCATGACATATTCGGTCACGATATTACGCGACTCACGGATGCCGACCATACCGGCAATCTCGCCGATATAAGCATTTTCAAAACCCTTGAAATACTTTTTATAAAACATGAGCTGGCGCATAATGCGCTGCTTGCCGACAAGCTGGGTATGCGTCAGATGCTCAACGTCTGTACCGTCAACCTCCTCAAAAAATTCGGGATTGTTGAACGCAACGGTAGAGGGTCTGCCCGGCACGCGGAACGCCTGCCAATACCATCTGTCCTCGGGAACGAGGTCACCCGCGGCAATAGCTTTGTCGAAAAGGTCACCCAGCGTCCACGCACCCTCGCGGCACACCGCCATATAAAAATCCTGCGTGTCGCGGTTATAGCTGCACGCGCTGTCCACACCGGTGCGTGCTGTCTCCGACAGCAGAAACTCACCCATTTCGGGAACATTCACGCCGTCCACGAGATAGCGGAGCGAAATGGGCTGACATTTGCCCGTTTCCGGATTGCCCTTCGTGTACTCCGCACCCGCAAGTACGCTCACGTCACCGTCACCGGTACAGTCGATGAACACCTTGCCTTCAACGACATATGTGCCCGATTTATTCGAAACGACAATACCCTTAACGGTGTCACCTTCTTTTATAACATCGGTGATAAACGTATGAAACAGCATTTCGACTCCCGCATCCATGCACATACGTTCAAGCGCGATCTTGAGTCCCATCGGGTCAAAATAGCGACCTGTCGCCGTGTCCGCAACACCCAGCCTGACCATCAGGGCATTGAGCTTCGGAACGATATACGAACACTGGGGGTCAGACGGAATATGCGTGTGCATGACAGGGGTAACAAGACCGTATGTCGCCGTGCCGCCGAGACCGCCGAACTGTTCGACGATCATGAC
>FR892208.1 GCA_000433115.1 Ruminococcus sp. CAG:382 | reverse complement strand
CGTATGGCAGCTACCCTGTTTCAGTTGATTGTTGATGCTGTTTTATGAGTAGCTACCATCCGGCAAGTCTTTTTTTCGCATATTTCAGCATTGACTGCGGCTTGCCTTCCGGCACGAAGCCTTCGTCCGGTTCAAAAAGCAGGCAGATACCCGTGAACGAATCGTCAAATGTACTCATCGGGACGGTATATGTTCCCTTTGCGGGGTCGTTGAGCACCGCCTTGTTGCCCCTGAAGCCGTCAAGAACCACAAAATGGTTGAAGTTCCAGTGGATTATGCAGGGGAATTTTCCCTCTCTTCTCAACACCTCGGGCTCATAACGATAGCCCTTTGCCGAAAGTCCGTAGCTTCTGGCGGCACGCAATATATTTCTTGCGTTTGATCCGTCGCGCGAAACGCCGCAATCCAGGCGTACCTGTTCGAGCGGGATCCATTTTTCATAGTATGCGAGGATCATCGCAAGGCTTGCGGCTCCGCATTCAAGCGCTTCCATCTGCATTACGACAGGCACCTTGGCGACGCCCTTTGTTACCGGAGATTTTATCTTCTTCGTCGGTTTCATTTGCGTACCTCAGCCAAAACGGCAAAAACCGGGCGCGCATCGGCACGAAGCACCGTGCTTCCGGAGTCTGTCCGATAATCCCCGAGCACAAAGTCGAGAGGTCTGACACGATCGGTAATTACCGACACGGCGTAGGTACCGTCTCCGAGGTCGGGAATGTCCACACTGAACGCATAGACCCAGTCGCCGTCGGAAAAGCCCGCGAGGTATAGAAGATATGCGTCCGTATCGCCGTTTATCCGAACGGGTGCAGCGGTAATTCCGGACACTTCGTATTCCGTTCCGTCAACCGAAACAATGAAGCTGTCGTCCGCACCCGGCAGGTGATCTGCGTCGAGATAGACCGTCAGCTTTCCCTCTTTGCAGACGCCGCCGGTCTTCACTACGGTATCCAGGCGTCCGTATACCCCCCATACGCACACACCCGCAAGCAACACGATAACTGCCGCGAGAACCATCCATACGCTCGGATTCGAGACGCGGATATAATCGTTTATCTGCTCCGGAGAAGTTATTTTTTCAATGCTTTTCTGGCGGAATATCGGATTGCTCATACATTCACCTCGTTAAATGATTCCGGACTGTCCCCGGATGCTTTCATATATCCTTCCGTATGCGGAGGATATTCTGACCGTCTTTATATTCATACGTGATCTCATCCATTGTTTTCTTGACCATGAATATACCGAGTCCTCCGATATCGCGCTCTTCTGCTGACAGAGTGATATCGGGGTCGTCTTTTTTCAGCGGATCATACGGAACGCCATGGTCTATGAAGGTGACAATGACCGAAATAGGCGCTTCGGTCACCTCAACGCGGACGGTAGCGGGACCTGTTTCCGGATTGTACGCATAATGCGCGATATTGCCGAAAAGCTCGTCTATCGCAATATCTATCTGCATCTGCGCCTTGATGGGGCAGTCGATTTCTTCAAGCTGACCGTTTACAAAATCAGTTACCTTTTCGATGTTTTCAACTGTCGCGGGTATCGTCATTTCTTTCATTTTCCGGTGCCTCCGTTATATTTGAGATACAGCATTGTAATGTCGTCGAATTGGGGAGCGTCTCCCGAAAAAGCATCTATATCCGCTTTCACCGCGCGGCAGACCTCCTCGCCCGTAAGCCCTTGCAGAGTATTCAGAAGGTTAAGAAGCCGTTCTTCGCCGTAAAGCTCGTTTTCGGAGTTCGTTGCTTCCGTAACCCCGTCGGTATACAGATATATTTCGTCGCCCGGAGAAAGCACGAGTCCGTTTTTGCGGTATTTCATGCCGTCCATTCCGGCAAGGATGAAGCCGGGCTTTGATTTCAGGTATTCAAAGGAGCCGTCCGCATGACGCACGAGCGGAGGGTTATGCCCTGCGTTTGCGAATTCGACATTCCCGTTCGTTATATCGAGAACTCCCATCCATGCGGTGACAAACATTCCCGCTTCATTCGATTCGCAAAGCTTTGCATTTGCCGTGGTAAAAACCTCGTCAATCGACTTGCCCGATTCGGCATAGCCTTTGATTATGGTTTTTGCCGTCATCATGAACATTGCGGCGGGTATTCCCTTGCCGGACACGTCGGCGATCAGGAATCCGAGCCTGTTTTCGCCCACAAAATAGAAGTCGTAAAAATCGCCGCCGACCTCCTTTGCGGTATCCATAGTGGCGTATATGTCAAATTCGCCATGACCGGGATACGGCGGAAAGACCGTCGGTATCGCGGAATGCTGAATTGCTTTTGCAAATTCAAGCTCCTTGTCGATACGTGCCGCCGCCTCCGCGATATATCGCTTCAGCGTCATGACGGTCGAATTGATATCGTCCGAAAGCGAAGCGAATTCCTCGTTTGTTCTGACATCGACAACCGTATCAAGATTTCCGCTCGTTATTTTCGCAAGCGATTCGTTTATTTTTATCATGTTGTCCACGACAAGCTTTTTTATCAGGAAATAGACAACGATAAACAGCATGCCGAACACAACGAATTCCATGAATACCGTGACATAAACGGCGGTATCGCGCGAGAACATCGCTTCCGTCTGCGGAATTGCCGCGACAATATAATAGCCCTCGGAAACGATATATGAGCAAAACGCCTCGCTGCCGTAAACGACCGCTTCAAACATTTCGCTTTCCGGCATTGTGGTGCGGTCAATATAAATGCCCGAAACGTCAAGGTTTTTACCTTCGTTCCCGTGGCGGTCGCTCACGATATTCCAGTCCTCGCCGGCAATTATAATACTGCCGTTTTCTCCGACATGGCGATTGCGCGTCGCGCCTATCACGGCGTCGTCGATATCCCTGCGGAAGCGCCGTGCATCATAGGCAGCCTGCACGAAGCCGCCGCCTTCAAGCCGCACGCCGGCATACTTGCGGAGGATTGTCGGGTCTGACGAAGTCGGTTGATAGCGCTGCACGAATTCATTGATTTCGCCGTCAAGCAGAACAAGAAACTCAGCCGACTGCTCGCCGCCGTGCATATCGTACCCGATAAAGTCGGAGTGAGTCGAAAGCGTGATGACGCCGTTTGCGTCGATCAGATTTATCTCCGCCATATCGAATTCGTCTTTAAGTTCAGACAACAGCTCCGCGGTAATTGCATCGGCGTCGTCAAGCCTTAGGGCAATACGCCGGGCTATACGGAGAAGGTTTTCGTTTGAAGTGTCGAGAATATCCTCGCGGACATCCGACATATTCAGCTCAAGAAGCTCGTTTGCCTCGTTTTTCGCAAGCTCTGTCTGCAACGCCCATGTGAAAACCGTCGTCATAAGGAAGCCCGCCATGACACAGATAAGAAGAAAGCGCTGGAACGACTGGGAAATTTTTTTCAGCTCGTGCCGCACGTTCTTGCGTTCCGCTCCGGACAGAACCGTCAGGAGAAGCCCCGCAAGCATCACCGCAAGGCTGTTTACCGCTATCATGGGCAGCGAGCAGGCACGAACGAACGAAAAGGCTGTTTTCGCGTCGGTCATATTCGTGAGAAAGATCATCAGCATATGTATGACTTCGGTGATCGCCGCGGTTGCAAGGCAGTAATACCACTTCGGCTTCTTGTTGTCAAACATATATTTCCGCAAAACTGCCGCAAAAACACCGGAAAGCACAGTCGAAACACTGCAGGCAAGGCGCGTGTATTCTCCAACGCCCCAATATGCGGCGAGCCAACGTTCAACGCCGCCTATAACGCCTGCAATGATGCCGGCGGGAGCGCCGAAAAGAAGCCCCGCACAGAGCGGCGATGCATCCCTTGCGTTTATTATTGCACCGTCGGTTTTGATGCCGAATTCCGTCCCGATAATCGCAAGTCCTCCGAACAGAATGCCTGTTATGATCTGCCGGGCGGCATAAGGAATTTTCCGTACCGTTTTTGTGCGCTCCGCAAGGTATATCAGAGCCGATAAAACCACGGGCAGAAGCGCCACTATAAAGAGCAGAAATGAAGTTTTCATGTTTTAGGCGTCATTCTATCGTCAATATATCGGAAAAGCCGGTGATCTCAAAAACTTCCATGACGTCTGCGCTTACGCCGGTCAGCTTCATGCTGCCCTGGCGGTTCATGACCTTCTGTGCCGCAAGCAGGATGCGGAGTCCCGCAGAGGAAATATATTCCACGTCGGAAAAATCAAAAATCAGCTCCTTCACCCCGTCGACGGAATGCTTCAGCTCCGCTTCAAGCGCGGGAGATGTGTTTGTGTCGAGTCTGCCGGATAATGTGAGTGTGAGCTTTTCGCCTTCGGATTTCTTGTTGATAGTCATGTTTTGCATCCCTTCATTGAATTAATGGTTTATGTGCGTTTTAATCAATCAATCGTTCAGAGTTACATAATACAACACCGCAAAAAAGCGGTTGCTTTTTTTCGGCTTTGAATTCAATCGATTATGTTTTCGGTAAGAAAAACGGGCTGTCAAAGAAATCAGCCATTTCGATTCCAAGCCCCTGACAGAGTTCAAAAAGTATACGGACATTTACGGCGGTGTTGCGTTTGTGTCTGATGTCGCCGATGGTCGTCTGGTTCACACCCGTCAGCATCGAAAGACGATATGCCGTAATGTTCCTTTCCTCCATAAGCTCTGTAAGTCTTGCCGAAAGTGCTTCCGCAATTGTCACGATACGAACCCCTTTTACCAAACCAAAATTATAAATTAAGTATAATCTTTTTCTGCGCAAAAATACTGTGCGCAAGTTTCGCACAACCTTGACTTTCGTGTGCGCGCGTGATGTGCTCCGATGCCGAAAAACCGATACGGAGGAAGATTAAATGAAAAAGCCGATTGTCGGAACCGATTGGCGGACCGACTGCATTGATAACGGCAATTCAATAAGAGTCTGCCGCACGACGCGACAAAGCTTCCGTGCGCCGGCTCTTGTTATATGCGCTCCGAAAACAAGCCGCAAAACCGTTAAAAAAGCGCCGTCCGGCAAGGACGACGCAGTTTTTGAAGAGCTATTTCTTTTTGTTCGCTTCGGCATAGAAGTCATAGAACTCCTTGCCGTCAAAGGCGGTCTTTTCATCATAGTTGAGGGACGCGACGGGAATTTCTCCGCCGCCGGTGCGGTAGCTCTTTCTGCCCGCGAGCATTATCTTCACGGAGTCAAGCATTTCTTCGACGGTTGCGAGGTTGTTTTCCTTGCCCTCGAAATAATTGCAGACCTGTTTGAGCATTGCTTCATAGACCTTGTTCGAATCTATTTTATAGACAAATGTGGTCTTCTTGGTCATGACGATGGCTGTGGAGGGCTGCCAGCCCTTTTTGCAGATGTGATAATACGCGGCAACGCCGTTATCGAACATCACACGGTAGCTGTCCGTATCGACATCGCCGACGGTATTGCTGCCGATGAAGCGGGTGGAAACGGGGCGATGACCTCTCATGAAGCCCATGATCTCCTCGACCGCATGGATCGCATAGTTGAATTCGTCAACGCCAACGGTTGCGGTGATGTTGATTATATCATCGGTGCAGGCGTTCTCAAAGAAGTTGTCGTGTTCATAGGTATATCTCATCGCGCTGGTGCCGAGGATGACCTTGCCCTGCTTTGCCCAGTCCTCAATGATTTTCACGTCGTGCATATTGCCGACGATGGGCTTATCGATGAACACGGGTACTCCGGCGTCGACGAAAGGCTTTGAAAGCTCTATGTGGCGGTCCCAGTCGCAGGACTGAATGAATGCGACGTCGATGTTTTTTGCCATTTCCTCAAGCGAGGTATAACGTTTTTCAAGACCGTATTTTGTGATGAAATCGGCGACCTCTTCTTCGGTTCTGAAGCCGTCGTTATAGATAGCGGTGTATCTTGCGCGATCGCCTTTCAGCAGAATTTCCGCAAAAGAGGGGGCGTGCGAGGTATCAATATTGACTGTTCCGATACGTATCATGATAATTCCTCCAATTCACATGCATGATACCACGCCGACAGCCGAAAGTCAATAGACAAACTGTAAAATAAAAGGGACTCACGCGGTTTTTCCGCATGAGCCCCGTTGTTTTTATTTCTGCGATTCCGTATCCGATTTTCCGCCTCTGGTGCACAGACCCTTTATGAACAGCACGATCGACGTGAGAGACAAAGCAGCTCCTATGCCGGATATGGTGTACAGGTTTCCGCCGCGAGAGGCCGCCAACAAAAAGGCGCTACCCCATACAGCCAAAAAAATTGCCGAAAGCAGTAATTTAGTTGATTTCATAGTCAATCCTTCCTTTTCGTCGAAACTGTTTTTCGGTCCGTATCCGATTTTGCACCCTTGGTGCACAGACCAGTTATGAGCAGCACGATCGACGTGAGAGACAAAGCAAGACCTATCGCATACGCAACTGCGCTACCATTTGAACCGCTTCCTGCCATTATTAAGTATCCACCCAATATCAGAGCGAAAATCGCCGAAAGCATCAATTTAATTGATTTCATAGTCAATTCCTCCGTCAGCGCGGCAAACGCAACACGTTCCGTGTTCTCTTGCGGTATGTCGTCTGTCTTCCCTTCCGTCAGTGTTTGTATATATCGTCCGTCGGTGTTTGTATATATTATATCATATATTTTCCCGATTGTCAACACATTTTAGTCATTTTTCTGTCACAAAGCCGATTTTCCGCGGCTTTAATTAAGATAGCAATTCAATACCGTCAGATTCTGCGCATTTTCTCTGTCAAGATTCCAGTAAAGCGCGCCCTTCAGCCCGTATTCAAACGGCAGATACAGCTTTGCGCGCATACTGCGCGCGTCTTCGAACCACACGACGTGGGTCTTGTTATCCGCCGTATAATAAAAATACGGCGAAAGCACGTCGGGGTCATATTGTATGACGCTTCCGGTGCGGCAGGCAAGGGCATACGCCTCACGCGTCGAAAGCGAGGTCGCCTTTGACTCGCCGGCAACATACGGCAGGGTGAAATCGTAGCCGTAATTCGGAATGCCCTGATATATCTTTTCCGCCGGAATGACCGTCAGCGCGTATTCTATGACGCGGCGGACATTGGGAAGCGGCGCCACCGCCTGTGCCGGACCGTAGGTGTAGCCCCATTCATAGGTCATGAGCAGAACGCTGTCCGCAGCCTCGCCGAGCGCCCTGTAATCATGTCCTTCGTAAAGTATTCCCGGCTGGTCGTCGCGTACCTTGGGCGCGAGCGCGACGGTCACGGTGTAGCCGACGGCGTTCAGACGTTCGCGGAGATACGCAATGAATCCGGCGTAAAGCGATGCGTTTTCCCTGCCGAGATATTCGAAATCGACATCAAGCCCGACATAGCCCTTTGCGTTCATATTTTCGATGATGTTGTCGCACAGCACACACCACAGCGCGCTGTCGCTTAGCAGCAGTGTGCCGTTTTCGGTTGAAAACACTCCGTTTTCGGTCAGCGTCGAAAGGTGCATGACGGGTCGCGTGCCGTAAACCGCCGCGCGCGCAAGAAGCGGCTCGTCGTCGGGAGCGACAAGTGCGCCATCGGTCGTGAAGCCGTATGTGAACGGTATAAGCGCGTTCATCAGCGGCAATGCCGTGTTGAGGATGCGTTTGTTTATGAACGGGTATGCATAGCCGCCTATTTCCCTGCTGCCGAACGGCGTGCACTCTATCTGTATGGCAAGCGTTTCTCCGGCGTATACCTCCGGCATTCCGCGAAGGTGCAGATTATTTTTATAAAGCGTGTTCATTGAAGTTCCGTATCGCGACGCGATGGAATACAACGTTTCGCCGGCTTCAACCGTGTGCGTCACAAGCGGAAACACGATCGCCAGCGCCTGCCCCGTCGACAGGCATCCGCCGCCGACAAGTCCGTTTGTTTCGGTCAGCCATTCGCGGCTTATTCCGTACCGCGCAGCCACTGCCGAAACCGTTTCGCCTTCTTTGACAATATGTATAAGCATTTTCATCACCGATACAGTATATGCAGCCAGACGGCACAGCGACACCGCAAAACAAAAAAAGACGCATGGTCGCCCACGCGTCTTTTTTGCGTCAACCCGGATCTGAGTGAACCGTTTCCTATTTTTTGGAAGCGTCGTTCAGCTTTTTGAGAAGCGCGTCGCAGTCAACGCCGTGAACCCGGCAAGCCTGCTCGATGCTTTCACCGCGGGAAGCGGGGCAGCCGAGGCAATGCATGCCGATTTCGAAGAAATATTCGGCAAGGTCGGGATTTGCATCCAGAACGTCGCCGATGAGTGAATCCTTTGTGATCATGGAAATTTCTCCTTTCAGAATTTACTTATTATAATATGATTATATCCCAAAATTATTAAGAAATCAAGACCGTCCGGTCAATTATCCCGAGCCCGCTCGGTGACGGTCGTATGCTGCAGCGCCGCAGGAAGTGACGTGCCGCGGCTTACGGTGAGACTGCCCGCTTTCAGCATTTCTCCGACGTTTGCAAACATATCCGCGGGGAAGCTCGCAAAACGGTATGCGCCCGTATATGTCGGTATGCCGACCGCGCCGTGGCTGTAACGATAAACGACCGATTTCCCCGCGAAACCGGCGCTCCACGCCTTTGAGTCGTAAAATGCATCAAGCTCGCCGGCAAGCACGGTGGAATACTCCTTCATTGCAGTCGTGACGAACCGCTCGGATTCGCCCGCCTGATCCATTTCACAGCCGATGAGGAATTTTTTCGTCACATTTGCCGCCTGTACTGCCGATTTGTATATTTCTCCGCCCGCGACCATCATTATCTCGCTGCCGTCCATGAACATGCTCTGTGCGATCGCTTTGGCTTCGTCGCCCGCTTCGTCGCTGCCCGTGAAATAATAAGTCACCGTGCAGGCTGCGCTTTCAGATGAAGCAGCGTCTATACCCTGAACAAAGCCGTTCAGGTAGCGGCAACTCATATCATTTTTTTCCCCTGCAAAGAAGGCGAAATGCCTCTTACCGTCGCATACGGCGGCATAGCCTGCAAGAAACGCCGCGTCCTCCTCGGAAAACGCGACCGCTCTGCCGTTTGCTCCGACGCTTCCGGTGTAATTCACAAACAGGAAAGAGGTCTGATATGCCGTGCCGGTTTGCGCCAGCTCAGCCGATGCCTTTGAATCGCATATGACGATGTCGCACGTCTGCGCCGCAGACAATGCGGCGTTTTTGAAATAATCGGCGCTGTCATCCGAAATATATTCGCGGTACGGCAGTCCTTTTTCGGTGCAGTATGCGAAAATCGCCGTTTTCAGTGCCTGTCCTTCATATCGGTCCTCGACTCCCGCCGGGGAGCAGATGAACGCAATCCCGCTCTTTTCCGCCGACCCGCAGCCGCAAAGCGGCAGTAGCAGCATCGAAAGGACGAGAAGCAATGCAATTTTTTTCATTTGTCCGAAACCTCATACGCGGCGGCAATTCCGCCGATGTACTTTCTGAAGCCGTCCACGACAGAGGACGGCGATTTTATCGTACAGTCGCCGCCGAAGCAGGCAAGCCAGCCGTAAAAATTCGGGCTGACGGCGACCCTGACATTGAATTCAAGCCATTCGGGCGATGCTTTTACAAATATCGTACCCTCTCCGAACCGATCAAGCATGACGCCGGCAAGTCTGTTTTTGCAGGCAAGCGTCACCATATATTCATTACCCGCATACATTCCGAACATACGGCGGGCATAAAGCGCGGCATCAAAATCCTCGAAAAGCTGACCGCCCATACGGCTTTTTCCGGAGGTAGAGGCGCTGTCCATCTTATCAATGCGGTAATGCTTTACGGTGTCTGCGGCGGAGTCATACGCTACCATATAGTAATTTTCTCCGTCCAGCACGAACGCCCACGGGCTTACGGTGAGGATCCCGCCGCCGTGACGGTACACCTTGTTTTTCTGTGCGTCGCGGTCAAAATAGCGGAAGGAAAGCTGTCGGTCGGCGTTTATGGCGTTGTTTATGGCATCGACGGTGTAGTAAATGCTTTCGTTCATGCTTTTGACGCGGTTTGCGACGAACACCTGCCGCTGCAGCTCCACCGCCTGATGGCGGCTCGTGAGCTTTTCCAGTTTTTTGATAAGTTCACCGCTCTTTTTTCGGGTGATGAATTTCGACGACTGCACCGCGTCCACCAGAAGCTTCAGCTCCGGCAGGTCAAATTCGCGCTCGCCGATAAACCAACCGTCGGCTGATTTCTGCACGTCGACACCCATATCGGCAAGAGCTTCAAGATCGCTGTAAATGCTCTTGCGTTCCGCAGGGATCCCGTAGCGCTCAAGTTCCTTTATGATATCTGCGGCTGTGACGGTATGCTCACCGTCGGTATATTCAAGCAGATAATTATATATGCGAAGCAGCTTCAGCTTCTGATTGCTCGATCTGGGCATGACATCACCTCATCGGATTAATTATACACCAAACGTTTCCCGCTGTCAAGAACGGCGCAAAACACGATAAAAATTTCAGCGCGCGTAAAACAGCGTTCACAAACGGGAGTATAATTAGTGTCATACGTTATTATTCTGCCGAAAGGAACACAAAATGCTCAGGCTCTGCAACATCACCAAAAACTATATAACTGCAGGCAGCGAGGTCCCCGCACTGCGCGGCGTTGATATCGGCTTCCGCAAAAGCGAATTCGTGTCGATACTCGGTCCGTCGGGCTGCGGAAAAACCACACTGCTCAATATAATCGGAGGGCTTGACCAGTACACCTCCGGCGACCTTGTCATAAACGGGAAATCAACAAAAGATTTCACCGACGGCGACTGGGATGCGTACCGCAACCGTTCGATCGGCTTTGTGTTCCAGAGCTACAATCTCATCCCTCACCAGACGGTGCTTGCAAATGTTGAGCTTGCGCTGACTCTTTCGGGCGTTTCACGCTCGGAGCGCCGGGATCGTGCAAAGGAAGCGCTGAACAAAGTGGGGCTGGGCGATCAGCTCCGCAAGAAGCCCAATCAGATGTCGGGCGGTCAGATGCAGCGCGTAGCAATAGCGCGCGCTCTCGTCAACAACCCCGACATATTGCTTGCCGACGAGCCTACGGGCGCGCTCGACTCCGCAACAAGCGTTCAGATCATGGACATACTCCGCGAGGTGGCGCGCGACCGCCTTGTCATAATGGTCACGCACAACCCCGAGCTTGCGGAGCGATATTCGACACGCATCGTCAGACTCCTTGACGGAAAGATCGTGAGCGACACGTCGCCTTACACCGTCGAAGAGGAGCCTCCGAAGCCGACAAAGAAAAAGACAAAAAAACCGTCGATGAGCTTTTTCACCGCGCTTTCGCTCAGCTTCAACAATCTTATGACAAAGAAAGCGCGTACCTTCCTGACCTCGTTTGCCGGTTCGATCGGCATCATCGGCATTGCGTTGATTCTCGCGCTGTCGTCGGGAGTTTCGGCGTATATTTCGGGCGTTGAGGAAGACACGCTGTCAAGCTATCCCGTCACTATCGAAAAAACGACGATGGACATGACCGACATGATGAGCGCCTTTATGGGCGGCGGCGACGTGCAGACAAACACCGACCTCACGAAAATCTATTCCACCAACGTCATGCTGAAAATGCTTGACATGACAATCAGCAGCGTTATCGAAAATGACCTCGCGGCTTTTGTGAAGTTCCTCGAAACGGACGGCAGCGAGATACGCGACCTTTCTACCGACATAAAATACAGCTATTCCACCGTCATGAACATCTATAAAGCAGACACGTCGGACGGTGTTTACAGGGTGAACCCCAGCGATGTCATGAAGGCGATAGGCTTCGGCGGCAATCGGTCATCAGCGGATACGGGCACGGAAGCCGACATGAACAACCGTGCGTCGGCGCTCGGCGGCGGTACAAACGTCTGGAAAGAGATTATCGACAACGATTCCCTTTTTGACAGTCAGTTTGATGTTATCGCGGGCAGAAAACCGACGGCATACAACGAGGTGGTGATCGCCGTCAGCGAGAGTAACGAGATCAGCGACTATACCCTGTATTCACTCGGTCTGCTCGACATAAACGAGCTGAAACAGATGGTCTCGGACAAAATGAAGGGCGGGAAGTTCAACAGCAAAACGGTCTCATACACCTATGACGAACTGCTGAAGCTGGAATTTTCGATGCTTCCGAACAGCGCGTATTTCGAAAAGAACGGCGACGTCTGGGTCGACCGTTCATCTGACGACGATTTTGTCAGAAACGCCATTGAAACCGGCGGCATCACGCTTAAGGTGGTGGGTATTGTGCGTCCTGCCGACGGCTCCGCCGTAAACGTCGGCACGGGATACGTCGGATATCTGCATTCGCTCACAGAGCATCTCATAAACACCGTCAACGGTTCCGAAGTCGTCAGAGCGCAGAAGGCTGACCCCGATACCGATATCTTCACCGGCATTGCTTTTGACGCAAGCGGCGACGATACCGTGCTCACCATGGAAGCGATTGAGCAGATGATCACCGCAATGCCCGAGGAACAGGCGGCAACAATGCGCAGATTCATCGAAACGATGCGCGGTTCCGGCATGAGTGACGACGAAATTGCAAAAACGCTGTCAAAGAGTCTGACGAAGCCGACGACCGACGCGACGTACGAGGGCAACCTCACGCTTCTCGGCGTGTCCGATCTCGCCGAACCGTCGCTCATCAGCATATATCCGAAGGATTTTGAAGCAAAGGAAAAGATCACCGCACTCATCGACGAATACAACGCAAAGGTCGGCAAGGAGCATGAGATCCACTATACCGACTACGTCGGAATGCTGATGTCGTCCGTCACGACGATAATCAACGCAATAAGCTACGTTCTCATCGCATTCGTTTCGATATCGCTTGTCGTTTCGTCAATCATGATCGGCATCATTACGTATATTTCCGTTCTGGAACGCACCAAGGAAATCGGTGTACTCAGAGCAATCGGCGCATCCAAGCACGATATTTCA
The DNA here is from genome assembly GCA_000433115.1 of Ruminococcus sp. CAG:382. GTDB lineage: Bacteria > Bacillota > Clostridia > Oscillospirales > CAG-382 > UBA1206. The sequence goes on along the minus strand of FR892208.1, from coordinate 8,771 downwards.
CGCGTATTCAATGCCGAGACAATCACGATCGGCTTTGTTGCGGGTGCTCTCGGCATCGGCGTGACTCTGCTGCTGACGATACCGATAAACATTATCATCAAATCGCTGACCTCGATCGGCGGACTCTGCGCACTGCCTGTGAGCGGAGCGGCGATACTTGTCGCAATCAGCGTGTTCCTCACGTTCATAGCAGGACTTATTCCGTCAAGAATCGCAGCGAAAAAGGACCCTGTGGTGGCGCTGAGAACGGAATAGAAAAACACAAACGAAAAATCCGGGCCGGACGGCTCGGATTTTTTGGAGCAGGCGACGGGAATCGGACCCGCACGGTCAGCTTGGGAAGCTGAAGTTCTGCCACTAAACTACGCCTGCATATTCGGTTGGACGGAGTCACTCCGGCACACAAAAACCGATTGTATGCCGCTTTTGTCCCCGATTGTTTGTATTTTACCACCGCAGCGTCGGATTGTCAAGAGAAATTTGGCGTTTTTTCGTTCCCGTCCGCGGCGTTCTCACTTGAAATGGGGTCATATTTGTGATACAATATGCTCATCAATAAATGAATCGGGGTGAAAGCCGTGAGCGGCAATATCACAGTGCGGCGCGGCGAGCGGTCGTGAAGAGCATACGTATGCTTCATCCGTCAGCCGCATTTCTGTATTTCATCTCCCTGATCGCGCTTACCATGGCGACACTGCACCCTGTGACCGGCGGCATTCTTTTTGCGGCAGGGGCTCTTCTTTATGCGCGTCTGAAGGGCAGGCGGGCTTTTTTGCGCTCATTCGGCTGGGTTTTAGCGCTCATGCTCTGTATAACGGCGATCAATCCGCTTTTCGTGCATCGCGGCGCAACGGTGCTGTTTTTCATCAACGACAGCCCGTTCACGCTGGAGGCGCTTGTCTACGGCGCCGTTTCCTCGTTCATGCTCGGCGGCGCGTTCTTCTGGTTCGCCTGCCTAAGCGACGTCATGACCGACGACAAAATCGTCTGCTTGCTGGGCAGACGCTGTCCCCGTATTGCACTGCTGCTGTCAATGACGCTTGCGTTTGTACCCCGACTGAAGCGCTGCGCCGCCGAAACCGAAGACGCGCTCACCGCGCTCGGCGTTTATGACGGCGACGGCATCATACGGCGTGCGAGAGCAAAAATGAGCGTTTTTTCGGTGCTGGTGTCGCAAAGCCTTGAAGGCAGCATCGAAACCGCGGATTCAATGCTTGCTCGCGGATACGGTCTGCCGGGCAGAAGTCCCTATTCGCGCTATCGCTTCACCGTAACTGACGGCGTTATATGTGCGCTGACGGTCTGCGCAACAACGGCAATTATACTGCTTCGCGTCTGCGGCGCAGGCGATTTCGGCTTTTACCCCGAAATAACACACCTCGCATTCGATACGAAAAGCATACTGCTTTTTGCTTTTACATTTGTTCTATCAATTCCCTTTGCGGTGACAGGTTGACGGAAATGGCTTTGCTTACTTTATCCTCGCTGAATTTCACATATGCCGGCAGTACCTCTCCGGCGCTCAAAGACGTCTCCCTCACCGTAAACGAGGGCGACTTCATACTTCTCTGCGGCAACAGCGGATGCGGCAAAACCACGCTCATGCGGCTCATCAAGCCTCAGCTCGCGCCGAACGGTAAACTTGACGGCGAAATTCTGTTTGACGGCAGACCGCTTTCCTCGCTCACCGACCGTGAAGCCGCCTGCGGCATCGGCTATGTCATGCAGAATCCCGAAACACAGATCGTCACCGATACCTGTATTTCCGAACTTGCCTTCGGGCTTCAGAGCCTCGGCATGGATTCCGACGCGATAAACGCGAAAATCGGCGAAGTCGCAGGCTTTTTCGGGATCGGAGACAGATACGGCGAAAAGACTCATACCCTCTCCGGCGGGCAGAAGCAGCTGCTTTCGCTTGCGTCCGTCATGGCAATGAAGCCGTCGCTGTTATTACTCGACGAGCCCACCTCACAGCTTGACCCCGTGGCGGCGCGTGAATTTCTCGGCTGTCTGAAAAAGCTGAACGATGAGCTCGGCGTCACCGTGATTATGAGCGAACATCGCCTTGACGAGGCGTTTCCGCTTGCAAACCGCGTCGTCATGCTTGAAAGCGGCAGCGTTTTGCTTGACGATACACCGGAAAACATGGGCAGACGTCTCCGGTCACTGCCGAACGGAGGTTCAAAACGCATCGAACTTCCGACACCGCTACGCATATACCGTGCGCTCGGCGGAAGCTGTGATGCTCCCCTGACCGTCAAAGACGGCAGAGCATATATTGCCGAAGGGATGAAAGGCAAAACGCCCGCAAACGAAGCATTTCCCGAATCTCCGGAACGTACCGCCGCGGTCTCGCTCCGGGACATATATTTTTCATACGAAAAAGACAAGCCGATACTCGACGGGCTTTGTCTTGACATAAAAAAGGGCGAGCTGCTGTGCATCCTCGGCGGCAACGCCTGCGGAAAAACAACGCTGCAGAAACTCATATGCGGGCTTATCAAGCCGACGCACGGCGAAATGTATATCGACGGAAGACGCGTCAGAGGCGGCAGACAAAAAGGCGTCGTATATCTGCCGCAGAATCCGCTTGCGGTGTTCACGGGGGAAAGCGTTGACGAATGCTTCGCAGACCTCGCCTCCGCGACGGATATGCCGAAAAGCACACTGAGTGAGCGCAAAGGCATGCTTCTGGAGGCGTTCGGTCTTGCATCGCTTGCAGACAGGCATCCTTATGACCTTTCCGGCGGAGAGCAGCAGCGTGCAGCCATTGCTCTGTCACTGCTTTCTGACCCTGCGGTTCTTCTGCTCGACGAGCCGACCAAAGGACAGGACGCACTGTGCAGGGAAGCGCTGGCAGCCATGCTGCACCGTCTCACGGAATCGGGAAAAACAGTCGTCATCACGACTCACGACCTCGATTTTGCCGCCGAGAACGGCGACAGAACAGCGCTTATCTTCGGCGGACGAATTGTGTCGATCGGAGAAAGCACCCGTTTTTTCGCCGCCAACGATTACTACACAACCGCAGCCGCACGCATGACGCGTCCGTTTTTCAAAACCGCCGTGACCGCAAACCGCGCGGCAGAGCTGTGCGCCGAAAGCGGGTTCCGCCATGAATAAAAAACGCGTTGTCTCTGTTGCCTGCCTGATCTGCGGCGTGCCGCTCTTGCTTGCGCTCGGCGTATGGCTCATCGGCACGGAAAGGTACGCTGCCGTTTCGGCGGGAGTGGCTCTGCTTTCCTGCGTTCCCGTCGCCGTAACGTTCGAAAAGGGCAAAAAAAGCGGCAGAGAGCTTGCGGTGCTTGCCGTTCTGACCGCGCTTACGGTCGTCGGGCGTGTCATATTCGCGCCTGTACCCGGCTTCAAACCCGTCACGGCGATGACGGTGATCGCGGGAGTCGCTTTCGGCGCCGAGGCAGGCTTCATGACGGGCAGTATGTCGGCTCTCATTTCAAACATATATTTCGGGCAGGGTCCCTGGACGCCGTTCCAGATGGCGGCGTGGGGCTTTATCGGACTGCTCGCGGGACTGCTTTTTTCACGCAGGAGGAACCCGCCTATGATGCTTCTGCTCATTTACGGCGCGTTTGCGGGCGTTGCGTTTTCGCTGATTATGGATATCTGGACGACATTTTCGGCAGAGGGCGGATTTTCGTCTGCGCGATATCTGTTCTACGTCGGCACGGCGCTGCCCGTCACGGCGGTTTATGCCGTTTCCAACGTCGTTTTCCTTGCAATACTTTCAAAGCCGCTTTTGCGTAAGCTGGAGCGCATAAAAATAAAATACGGAGTTTTTGAATGAATACACACACAGAAAAAGCCGCAGAGTTCTTTCTTTCGGGCTGCGGCTGCGCCCAGGCGGTGCTTGCGGCATTTACCGATGTCACGGGGCTTGACGAAAGCACGGCTCTGCGCCTTGCGTCGTCCTTCGGAGGCGGTATGGGGCGTATGCGGGAGGTATGCGGTGCCTGCTCGGCAATGTTCATGGTCGCGGGACTGCTTTACGGCGACTACGACCCGACGGACGTAAAAGCGAAATCGGCACATTATGCGCTCATACAGCGCCTTGCCGACGAATTCAGAAAAGAACACAAAACAATTATATGCCGCGAGCTTCTCGGCGGCATGGAGGCTGGANNNNGGCATGGCGGCTGACCCGTCGCCGAACGCCACGCCGCGCGACAGCAAATACTACCAAGCCCGACCCTGTGTGAAATTCGTAATCACCGCCGCCGGAATACTTGACAGAATGATCTCGGAAGGAAAAGTCAATCATTAATGGAATTTCAGACAGCTCTCACAAACGTAATAATTACTCTGCTTTACATCCTTCCGGGATATATCTCGGCAAAATGCCGCATCGTAAAGCCCGAGCACCTCTCATCGATGTCGTCGGTGCTTGTCTATGTATGTGCGCCCTGCATGATTGTACACGCATTCCTGAACACCGATTTCAGCGGCGAAAACATCGGAAACATGGGTCTGTTCTTTGTCATAACCTTTGCGCTTCAGGTGCTTTTCATGCTGGTGATTTATGCGCTTTTCAAAAAGAAATATGACGACGCAAAATACCGTATTCTGACCATCGCCTCCGTCATGGGAAATGTCGGCTTCTTCGGGCTTCCGATCATACGCGCGCTCATGCCGGACAACCCCGAGGTCTCCTGCTACTCGTCGGTGTATATCATTTCGATGAATATACTTGTGTTCACCGTCGGTGTTTACTGCCTGACGCGCGAAAAGAAATACATGTCGCTCCGCGCGGCGGTTCTCAACCCGTCGGTAATAGCACTGCTCGTCGCACTGCCGCTCCATTTCTTTTCGGTGGGGCAATATGTCCCCGACGTGCTCATGAACGCAGTAAACCTGCTCAGCAGCATGACAACGCCGCTTTGCATGATAATACTCGGCGTGCGCCTTTCAACGGTCAGGTTTCTGTCGTTGTTTTCAAAGCCGTTTGTTTATATCATCTGTCTCGGAAAGCTGGTCGTTTTCCCGCTGTTCTGCTATCTTACGGTGGCATTCCTGCCGCTTCCCTTCTCGTTCAAAGCATCGGTACTCATCCTTTCGGCAGTACCTTGCGCGTCGGTCATTCTCAACATGGCTGAAATACATCACGCCGAAACCGAGCTTGCCGCAAACTGCGTGCTTATCAGCACGCTGCTCTGCTTTATCACAATCCCGCTGCTGACCTTGGTGCTCTGATTATGAAAAATCCGCTGTACGACCGCTTCTGCGAGCTTTTTGACCGTGCCTGCACACGGCATACAACAGAATATACCAGATTTCTCGACCTTGAGGCTCAGCGGGTTCTCGGCGAAGCGTATCTGCCCTGCGTATGCTACGGCGGCTACGACGGCGCCGAAAGAGTCGTTGCCGCATTCGGAGAGGACGCGGAAAACACCGCCGCTTTTCCGGTCGTATGCGTGAAAGCCGAGCCGAAGGGCGAAAAGTGGGCTGACGACCTCACTCACCGCGATTTTCTCGGCGCGCTGATGGGTCTGGGTATAACACGGGAGCTTGTCGGCGATATTATCGTGTCGGGTAAAACGGGCTATATCCTCTGTCTTGCCTCCGCCGCCGATTTTATTGCAGGCGAGCTTCGTGAGGTGAAGCGCACGGCGGTATGCTGTACCCGCCTCGAAGGGCTGCCCGACGTTGCGATACCCGTACCCGAAAAAAAGGAGTTTGTCATCACCTCGAACCGGACAGATGCGATAATCGCGGCGATATGGCAGCTTTCGCGGTCGGAGGCGCAGCGGCTCATAGAATCGGAGCGCGTATTCATAAATTCCCGCACCGAAACACGCGCCGACCGTGAGGTCGGAGAGGGCGACATCGTTTCGGTACGCGGCAAGGGCAGACTGCGCTATCTCGGAGTGGTGCGTGAAACGGGCAAGGGCAGATTGCGGGCTGCGGCGGAGGTATGGTGATATGATATACCTGAAAAGCTTTGACTTTCCGAGCGTACAGCAGGAAATCAACTACACCTGGCGCGGCAAGAAAACAAATCTGACCTGCTATTCAACAGACGCATATCCTTTCAAAATACTGTCGGGACGCGGACTGTTCCGCCTTGATTTCGACGACATTACGATACTTTACGGCGGCAACGGCTCCGGAAAATCCACCGCGCTGAACATCATCGCCGAAAAGCTGGGGCTTTCTCGCTTGTCTCCGTTTAACGAAACGCCGTATACCGAAGATTACGTCGCGCTCTGCACCTTTCCCGAAGACTCGCGGATACCGTCAGACAGCCGCATCATCACGAGCGACGACGTGTTTGACCGTATGCTCGACCTGCGCGGGCTGAACCGCGATATTGACAGACGGCGCTTTGAGCTGTATGACAAATGGCTGGAACTGAAATCGTCCCGCGTTGACGACGAAAAAGGCATACACTTCGATTCGCTTGCCGACCTCGACGCTCTCAGAGTGAGAAACGACGCAAAGCGAAAAGGCTGTACCTCCTCGGCATACATAAACCGCAGTCTCGACAAAAACATCGCGTCCGGCTCCAACGGCGAAAACGCTTTCGGATATTTTACACACACCGTTCGGGAAGACGCGCTCTATCTGCTCGACGAGCCCGAAAACAGCCTTTCACCCTCACTTTGCGCCGAGCTTGCGCGCTTTATTGCCGACAGCGCACGGTTTTACCGCTGTCAGTTCATCATTGCGACCCATTCGCCCCTCCTGCTGGCGATGAAAGGCGCGAAGATATATGACCTCGATGGTTCGCCTGCAAGAGTCAGAAAATGGACGGATCTTGAAAATGTGAGGGTGCTGCGCGATTTTTTCGCAGAGCACGAGGAAGAATTTAACGAAAAGTCTTGAAAAACGGACTTTGACGTGCTATTATATATGTATCATAAAGAAAAGAGGAAATTTGAAAATGTCCAATTTCAGATATCTCACAAACGGCAAAAACAATAATATCGTTCTTGTTGTCTGCAAGGATTACGATACCCTCAGCATGAAGGCGGCTCAGATCATCGCCGCTCAGGTCAACCAGAAGCCCGACTGCATCCTCGGTCTTGCAACCGGCTCTTCTCCCGTCGGTCTTTATAAAAAGCTCATCGAAATGTATGAAAACGGCGAAATCGATTTCAAGGATGTAAAGAGCTACAACCTTGACGAATACTATCCGCTCTCTCCCGAAAACGACCAGAGCTACCGTTATTTCATGGAGCACAATCTCTTCTACGGCATCAACATCAAAAAGGAAAACACCCATGTCCCGAACGGCCTCGCAAAGGACGTTGAGATTGAAGGCAAGGAATACGATGCGGCTATCGCAGCTGCCGGCGGAGTCGATCTCCAGCTTCTCGGCATCGGCGGAAACGGTCACATCGGTTTCAATGAGCCGACCAACCGCTTCATCATGGGTACACATAAGGTCGACCTTACACACGAAACCATCCAAGCAAACTCCCGTTTCTTCGCAAAGATTGAGGACGTTCCCACCCAGGCAGTGACCATGGGTATCGGCACCATCTTCAATGCAAGAAGCGTACTGCTGGTTGCAAACGGCAAGGCAAAGGCAAACGCAATCAAGGCAATGCTTGAAGGCGACGTCGACCCGTCCTGCCCCGCTTCCATCCTCAAGCTCCACAACAAGGTCTATGTTGTTGTTGATGAGGATGCCGCTTCCCTGCTTACCGAGTGGAGATAAGTTAATAACAAAATAACCGGAACTATAATCGCTCCTGAGGGGATTCTTCGGATTACCTCGGGAGCGATTGTTTCACAGCACATAAACAGTTACTGTTCATGGCGTTTTCTGTTCCGGTCGGCGCTTTTTCAACGCCCCCAAGCAATCGTGCTTACTGCCATTATCCCCAGCACCGCCACTGCCGGCGACGCGCCGGAAAGAGCATACAGCATCGCTGCGGCGGCAAAAACCAATAACGATGAAATCAATCCTGCCATGTGCAGGATTTTTTCTGCTTTCGGGGCGTCTGACGGCGGCAGGAGCATTTCAAGCAGATGATGCAGGGCGTTACTGCCGTCGTTGCTTCTGAGCGGCAGGAGATTGAACAGCGCAAAAAACAGATTTGCCGCGATAAACAGCAGATGTGTAACTGTCGGATATATGCAAAACACGACCGTACCGACTGCGGCAAAAACCATATTCGCGATTATGCCCGAAAGCGAAACAAAAATCGCGCCTTTGCAGGAAACGCGGCTTTCGGCATAATATATCACGGCACCGACCGGATAAAGCGCCGCCGAAGTGACACGGCTCCCGACCGCATATATCGCGGCGATATGCCCCGATTCGTGGAGCAAAGCGGCAAAAAGAACCGTAATAAACGACGTACCGCCTTCAATATAATACATAAGTGCAAGCGACAGAGGAAAAAACGGACTGACACGCAGTCTGCCTTCAAAAAAAGTCAGTAACGTTCCGCACGAACGGACCGGGCAGTCATTCATCAATAAGTTCACCCAGCAATCCGGTTATCGTCTGCGGGCGACGGGAGCCGTCGCCGAAGACGGGAGTATCACCCCCGTAGGACGTTATGGCGATAATCAACGCGGCAAGCGCAAAAATTGCCGAAAGAGCGCATGACAGGACTTTCATAAAAACACCACCGAAAATCATTTTGCCGCCGTCTGCTTCGACAACTTTTTGCGTATGTATGTGATATAATCATACGCGTGGGAGGCGATACGGTCTTGGACGGTGACATCACAATTTATGCTGACGTTTTGTTTTTTATAAACTTTTTTCTGGATTTCCTCTGCCTTTACATCACGGGAAA
>FR892207.1:7589-9045 GCA_000433115.1 Ruminococcus sp. CAG:382 | reverse complement strand
AGCGATTACCCGTTGTCTTCCCGTCTTATAATTTCACTTTTTTTCGTGATACTCCTTCTCGGTATTGACTTCCCAGACAGCCTCATGGCTTGTGCCGTTTTTGATGCTGTCGACGGCTTCCATCGCGGTGAGCATGGAGTGGTCCATATTGTTATACCTATGCTGACCGTTTCTGCCGATGCAGAACAGATTTTCAAAGCCGCTGAGATAATCCTTCACCTTGTCGAAATGCTCATAGCTTCCGAAGTATGCGGGATACGCCTTCTTTATGCGGACGCGGACGGCATCCATGACATCGGCGGCGTCTATCACCCCGATATGCTCAAGCTCGTTTTTCGCAAACTCGATGAACTCGTCGTCGGGCGTGTTCCACATATCGTCGCCCTCGTTGCAGAAGTATTCCAGACCGATCCACACGGTATGCTCCGGATCTTTGACCATATACGGCGACCAGTTGTTGAAGATCTGAAGTCTGCCGAGGCGCACATCGCGCTCCTGAACATATATCCAGCAGTCCGGAACAATGTTCCCGAGCGTTTTTGTCTTTGTGGTGTTTTTGATTTTCAGCTTGTCGACAAGCAGTCCGACGGTTATGAAATCGCGGTAGGGCAGGGCGGCGGCTATGTCGTGAACCTCAGCCGGCACATCGTTCATACCTTCAACAAGGTCCTTGACGGGCATTGACGAGAAAAACCAGTCGGCGGTGTGGGTGCCGGACGGCGTTGTCACTCCGACGACTCTGCCGTTTTCCGTTTTTATGCCTTCAACCTTTTCGCCGAAGCGTATTTCACCTCCCAGCGACTGCACCTCGTGTGCAAGCGTTTCCCAGAACTGACCGGGACCTTTTTTGGGATATATGAACTGCTCTATCAGCGAAGTCTCGACGTTTTTCTGGTCAACGTCGTTTTTCTTCATAAACGGCTTTTTCAGCATTGCGCCCAGTGCCTTCATGAGCGACAGTCCTTTGACGCGCTGCGCGCCCCAGTCGGCGGAAATATTGCTCGGGTTGACGCCCCATACCTTTTCGGTGTAATCCTCAAAGAACATCTCATAAAGCGGCTTGCCGAAGCGGTTGATATAAAAATTTGCGAGGTTGTCCTCTTTTTTCTTGAATATCGCCGACCATACGTAGCCGAAGCCCGCCTTCATCGTGTTGGCAAAGCCCATGTTCTTCAGCGTTTCGCCGCTCATGGTGATGGGATATGCGAAAAATTTCTTGAGGAAATATATGCGCGAAACGCGGGTACGCACCAGCATCACGCGGTCTTCCTTTTCGGGATCGGGACCGCCCTTTTCAAGCGGCTTTTCCCTGCCGAGTATTTTGTCGTCGAATGCGGGCGCGCCCTGGATGGGCATATGCTGCTTCCAGAAGTCCATGACCTCGTCGTTTTTGGAAAAGAAGCGGTGTCCGCCGATATCCATGCGGTTGCCGTTGTGAACAACGGTTTGCGATATA
>FR892207.1:6372-7495 GCA_000433115.1 Ruminococcus sp. CAG:382 | reverse complement strand
AGGCGGCTGTAAGCCCTGCGGGGCCGGCGCCGATTATGATTGCTGTTTTCATTGGTTTTCCTCCGTTTTTTTGTCAGGCGAACAGCTTTTCAAAGAAGCCGAACAGCCGCGGTGAAAGGTTATACATATTATCCGCCTCGTTTGCGAAAAGGAACGCGGCGGCGACGATGACAGTCAGGACAAATACCGTATTGACGGCAAAGAATACGTGTCTGCGCGCACGCTCCGACAGTCCGGATGCATACTGCGCAAGCTCAAGCAGGGTCAGCACGCCGATGAACATGAGCGGGAACGCGATATCGGCGACGTATCTGGGATGTACGCCCGCCTTGCACATATCGAAAAACGCGACGGCGACGGCAACGGCAACGGCAGAAACATATGTGAATTTCTTTGCCTTGTCGGAGCGGAGAGACGGTATGCCGAATATTCCGAGGGATGCAGGCAGGGCAAAAACGCCGAACGAGCCGTAGGTGTAGGTGTATTCGCGATAAACGTCAAGGCTGACCTTGTTCAGCTCAAGGAAGGGGAACATACCCGTCACGGCGGGCATTTGCAGGAAATAATGATATATCGCGGGGAAGAATTTGTGAAGCGAAACGGTGTTGTATGAGGTGTCGTTGAAGGTGAGCTGATAGTTGTTGCCGAAATCGAACGGCGAGCCGAAGCGTGCGATGTTGTACGCCATCACGGCAAAGGCGCCGACGGCAAGAGGCACGCCGAAGGCGGCAAGGTTTTTCAGCTTTTCGGCGACAGCCCGCTTTTTCGAAAACAGCATGTCAATATACAGCGGCGCGAGCATCAGAGCGAAAAGCAGCAGTGTCGGACGCGAGCCGACGGTGAAGACTGCCGAAAGAGCCGCGAGAACAAGGTACGCCGTGCGCCATGCCGGTTTTCCGGCATCTGCGGCGCGGTATGAGAAGCCGACCGTCAGCGACAGGAAAAGTATGCCCGAAAGCACGGCGTTATAGTACATTGACGGGTGCGCGTTCAGGAAGAAGATGAGCGAACCGCATATCAGGGCGGCAAGCCCCGATGTGACGAGCAGTGCGGGAGGCTTTATGCCGTAATGCCGCAGTGCGGCAAGGAATGCAGCCGTCAGAGCGAATATGGCGGCAACAGT
>FR892207.1:5344-6357 GCA_000433115.1 Ruminococcus sp. CAG:382 | reverse complement strand
GGCAACAGTCAGGATGAACGGTGCCGTTCCCCCCATGGGAACATAGCCGGAAACGAGGTATATCGGCATATATATGAGCAGTACCGGAGCCGCGCCGAAATAGCAGTACAGCTTGCCGTTGTGGTATGCCCTGTCCCAGAGATCGCCTGTGCCGCCGAGCTTTTCGCGGCGTTCGTAATAGTCGTACGGGTTATCGAGCGCGGCAAAGGCGGACGGGTCAAAGGGAATGTCGAGGTTGGTCTGCCCCTTGATGAAGGCGTCGAAAAGCTGGCTGTATTCGTCGTATTCCGCCATTGGCTTGGTGAACGGGTATTTGTCAAAGCCGACCGCCTTCACGGTTGAAAGCCCCGTAAAAACCACGCAGACAAGCAGTGCGGCGGCGATATATGCGTTTGCGGGAGAGCGGTCGGGAGCATATTCGCGGAGAAACAGTCTGTATTTCAGTATCGCTATGATAAACGCGCCGGCGGCGAAAAGTATGAGCAGTCGGACGACATTGAAGGAAAACGGCGGTTTTTGGTTAAATGTGATCGAATTGACGGTGAAAAGGCTGTGCGTGTCGAATTCGAAGGTCACGGAGTGCAGGTTGCCGCCGGAGGTTATGCCGAAAATGCTGTCGCCTCCCGGTATGAAACGGTTTTTGCCGACGAAAACGCGGTTTATGCTCGATGCGTCATCGGTTTTGTAAAGCGAAAAGGTATAGTAATGGCTGTATTTTTTCGTGTTCAGGGTGACATACAGCGTTTTCGCATCGACATTTTCGATTTTCAGGCTGCCCTTGCCGCGCACGGATACGGTGCTTGCCGCGCATGGATGCGGTGCGGTCGCTGTATACCGAAACGGAACCGGTGGCGGTCGCGTTTGTCATGTCGGCAGCCACGGTGTCGGCGCCGCCGAGAGCGATGGCAATGCTCTGACGGTTCGCAAAGGCAAGCTCTGCGACGCATAAAACGGTGAAAAGAATGAAAAGGGAACGTACAAATGATTTCATGGCAGGTTATAATTAAAGTGCA
>FR892207.1:0-5334 GCA_000433115.1 Ruminococcus sp. CAG:382 | reverse complement strand
GTCATCTCTGTCGCACCCCCCCCCACCCCAACCCCCGCCGCGACGGCGGTGACGGCGATCTTCACGGGGGTGCATTTTCCGCTTCTGAGATATTCGGCAACGGTCACAAGTCCCACGCCGAGCGAGGGAACGATATAGCGGAAATCCATTGAGCAGTCATGCGGATAGGCAAACGCAAAGGCGACATAGCTGCCCATGACGGTGAGCCACAGCAGCAGAAACCACGAGCGCAAAAGCGTCGGGCGGATGTTTTTTGCAAAAATCCATATCGCGGCGGCGACGGTGAAGCAAATCAGGATCGCGTTCGAAATCACGAGCGTCCACGCGGAAGCGGGTGTTCCGAGACGGAACTCGCCGAACACCGACGATTTTATGATGGCGGCTGCGAGGTTATATTCGAAAAACGAATTGCCCATCGTGCCGCGGCAGATATAAACATCCTCCTTAAATGAGCTGAGGACGTCGAAAATGCGTTCTCCGAAGCTGCGGAAGCCGACATACTGCTCATGGTCCTTCGAAAGCAGGGGGACATAGTTCAGGGGAACGCCCCAGCCGATGAGGTTGCGCACCGACCAGAAAAGCCCGGTCGGAACGCATACCGCGCCGAAGGCGCAGTACTGACCGACGACGCGTTTTTTGTTTTTGTCATTTATGAGAACGACGAGGAACATGACCGCCGTGGCGGGCGCGAGATACCAGTACGACAGCTTTGTCAGCATGGCAAGCCCGATCGACAGCCCGAGACCGATTATTGCGCCCCATCCCCGCGTTTTGTACCACCTGACGGCGAAATACATTGCGGTGAAAGCGAGCGTGACGGCAAGGCAGTCGTTGTTCACACTGCCTGCGAGAATTATGAAGGTCGGGTGGAAGGCGATGAGGGCAAACGGCACATAAAGCGACAGCCCGTCATGGCCGAGAAGCCTGAGAAGCCTGTAAAACACAAACATCGTCAGGGTGGAATAAAGCGTTGTGAGCCAGCGGACGCCCATCATGGCGTCGTACAGCTCCGCGCCGCAGAGGGTCTGTATTTTCACCCAGACGGCGGCAACGGCCCCCGAGGGGCGGCAAGGGCGTAACGCACCGGCGGGAAATAAACCTGCCACTTTGTGCGCACGTCGAAGTCGGGGAGCCTGCCGTTTTCGCAGATATACTGAATATATCCGATATGGCCCGAGCTTCCGATCCTGCCGATGTCGTGCTGGCGGGTGTATATATCCGTTTTGGCGGCGTAATTCAGCCTAAGCAGGAAGCCTGCCAGAAAAATGAGCAGAATCACGGCAATACGTATCGCCTTGCGGCGTTTTTCCGTTGTTTCGGGCATGGGCAGTACCTCACTTATTCCTTATATTTTATTTGTCGCGCCGACAGGCAAAAACACTCGGCGGATAAGGAGAAAATTATTCCTGACGCATGATGCGGCGGCGGAGGAGTATATAGTCGGCGGCGTCGATTCTGCCGTTGCCGTTCAGGTCGGCTGCAAGGCTTTCGATGTCGTCGGGCATTATCATGCGGAGTATTATGCGGCGGACGATTATATAGTCGGCTGCATCGTTTTTGCCGTTGCCGTTCACATCTCCCGAAACCACTGCGGTGCAGATATACTCCACTCCGTCTGTCATTGCGGTGACGACGGTGCCGGTCGTGATATATTCTCCCTCCGGCGAAAGGGTCACGGGGCAGCCGATGGCGGCACGGAATTCTTCCGCCGTGGTCATGGGCGGAATGTCGGTTATGAGTCCGGCATCGATATCGATGGTGTATTTTTCGCTTGTGAAGCTGTCCTTCGAAGCGGTGAAGCTGAGGATGCCGGGTGAGGAGGAATATGCCGCTTCGCGGTATGACGTGTCAAACACCGCCTTGTTGTCGATTTTGACATAGACGACGGAGTCAAACGACGCTTCCGGATTTCCCGGCAGGCGGTCGAACATCAGCCTGAGCAGCTCGCCCGTACCCCTGACATAGCCGTCGGAGGCGCAGAAAACAAGGCGGAGCTGTCCGAAGCCGTTGTCGTCCACCGAAATAATGTCGCAGTTCAGCGCGGCGCCCTTTTCCCAGCCCGCGAGCTTCACTTTTTTATAGTCGTAGATTATATTGACCGATGCGCCGGATATGCCGCCGTTGACGGCAAGCGACACGGTCAGCGGCACGGAATTCACACCGTTTCCGCCTTCGAGGTTGAAAACCACGCTCGCGTCCCCGCCCTTCACCTTCAGGAGGCAGAGCGTGAGCATGATTGCCATGAGCAGTGCTGTTATTTGTTTCATGGTATTATGGTGGGATACTACTTATCCTTTATCCTGCGCCAGTATTCCTCCGCCGCCTTTTCCTGTTTGTTGTCGCCGTAGGTATAATACCTGCGGTCGGTCAGGTCGTCGGGGAGATACTGTTGCTTTACGTAGTTGTTCGGATGACCGTGGGGATAGATATACTTTGCCGCCTTCACGCTGTCCGACGGCGTTGTTTTGTCACGCAGATGAGTCGGTACGTTTGCGCCCCTTCCCGCGTCGATATCCGCTTTGGCGTTTGCGTACGCCATGTATGCGGAGTTTGATTTCGGCGCAGTCGCAAGCATTATGACCGCCTCGGAAAGAGGGATAGCCGCTTCGGGAAGACCCAGCTTCAGCGCCGATTCGACGCAGGAGTTCGTTATCGCCGCCGCCTGCGGGTACGCGAGACCGATATCCTCGGACGCAATGACGAGCAGTCTGCGGCAGGGTGACAGCAGGTCGCCGCCCTCAAGCAGACGCGCGAGGTAGAATATCGCGGCGTTTTCGTCGGAGCCGCGTATCGACTTCTGGAACGCGGAAAGCAGGTCGTAATGCTCGTTTCCGTCCTTGTCGAAGCGCATTCCGCTCCGCTGTGTGAGCTGAAGCGCGGTCTCGCGGTCGAGGGCGCTTCCGGAGGCGTAGTACGTATTTTCGAGCGCGGTCAGCGCTTTGCGCACATCGCCGCCCGAATAGCCGGCTATGGCGGAAAGCACGCTGTCATCGCAGTCCTTTGCGCCGTATTCCGCGCATAGATATTCCATTCCGCGCCGGAGAGCCGGCATGATATCCTCCGGCGTCAGCGGTCTGAATTCAAAAACCGTTGCGCGGGAAAGTATTGCGCCGTAAATCGCGAAATAGGGGTTTTCGGTCGTGGAGCCGACAAGCGTGACCCTGCCGTCCTCCATATATTCGAGCAGTGACTGCTGTTGGCGTTTGTTGAAATACTGAAGCTCGTCGATATACAGCAGGGTGCCGCCCATGCCGGCAAGTGTACCGGAAGCGTCGAGCGCATCCTTCACGTCGGAGAGTGAGGCGGTCGTCGCGTTCAGGCGGAAGAACTGTTTGTTTGTTATGGCGGCAAGTATGTCGGCGAGAGTGGTCTTGCCCGTGCCCGGGGGACCGTAAAATATGAGCGACGGCACGTGTCCGCTTTCGATTATACGGCGGAGCGGCGCGCCCTTTGCAAGCAAATGTTTCTGACCGCACACCTCGTCAAGAGTGCGCGGACGTATTGCGTCGGCAAGCGGCATGACATTATTTCTCTTCTTTGTCCTTCCTGCGGAAGGAGATCTTGTTTTCGGTACGTTCTGAAATGCGCTGGAGGTTCGTTCTGTGCATGAATATCACGAAAAGTCCGACAAACAGCGCAAAGCCCATCGGGATGATATTGGGCGGCGTTCCCGCACGGAGCTGCGAGAAACATATGACAAGTCCGGGATATACGAACGCGGCAATGACGGAGGCAAGCGAAACATAGCGCCAGACGAGCAGCACAAGAGCGAATACGACGACGAGCACCAGGAAGATCGGCGGATCGAGGCAGAGAATCGCGATCGCGGACGACAGCACTCCCTTGCCGCCCTTGAATCTGTATTTCACGGGTGCGATGTGACCGAGCACGCAGAAAAGCGCCGCGAGATACGCGATGTTTTCGCCGCCGAGCAGTCTGCCGAGGAAAACCGCCGTCGCGGTCTTGAGCGCATCTCCCAAGAGAGTATAAAAGCCCGCTTTTTTGCCGTATACACGGAACATATTCGTCATGCCGGCGTTTTTGCTGCCGTAGTTTCGGATATCTTCGTTATAAAGCGCTTTGCTCGTCATTATCGCGAAGTTCATGCTGCCGAGCATATACGCGGCGACGGAGACTATCACGAACATCAGCACCGAAACGGTGCTTGCGACATTATCGGAGACGGAGCGGGAATGGAGATATGTTCCGACAAGTCCTGTCGAATATGTGGTCATATTTTCCGCCTCAAACGGCTCCCACAGGATTGCGAGCAGGATGAACGTCAGTGCCAGAGCCGCAAGCACGGCAAGCGTCACTTTGAGTTTTACGGAATCATTCTTTTTTGATTTATTCGTCTTTTTGGCGGGCATTTCTTTTCCTCGTGATTCTGTATGGTAATACAAATATATTATACTATTCCGCGCCGCGTTTGTCAATAGAGCGGCAGTACGTTTCGGGGCGTCAAAGTTTCCTCAAAGGTATTGAAAACGCGGGAAATTTATGATAGAATAAAAGTAACACCGCGCAAAATGCAATCGGCGCGCCTGCGCCGCACGGATCGCGCGGTATTGCCCGAAGAACGGTGATTCATATGTTTCTTACATCGCATATCATTCCGGTCCCGCACCTCTTCACAACGCGGCGCGGCGGCGTCAGCCGCGGCGTTTTCGATTCAATGAATCTTGCCTCGGGGAGCGGCGACCTGCGTGACTTTTTTGAAAATGTGATCGAAAATCACGATATCTGCGCCCGTTCGCTGGGCTATACGGCGCATGACGTATGCCGGACGTTTCAGGCGCACACGACGTGCGTTGAGGTCGTCACCGCCGCCGACAAAGGCAGGGGACTGTTCCTGCCGCCGTTTGACCACGGTGTTGACGGCATTGTGACAAGGGAACAAGGCGTCGTGCTGTCGGTACGCGGGGCGGACTGCCCGACTATACTTGCCTGCGACGCGGCTGACGGCGTCATCGGCGCCCTCCATTCGGGGTGGCGCGGTACGCTTGAAAATGCGGTCGGCGCGCTTGTTTCGAAGATGGTGTCGCTCGGCGCACAGACGCATTGCATCACGGCTGCCGTCGGTCCCTGCATAAAGGGCTGCTGCTATGAGGTCGGGCGTGAGCTTTTCGAAGCGTTCGACGGCAGAGGCTACGGATATGCGTTTGTGCCGAAGGGCGAAAAATTCATGCTCGACCTTTCGGTCATCATAAAAGCTCAGCTTGTTTCGGCGGGCATTCCGGACAGCGGGATTGACGTGATTCCCGACTGCACCTGCTGTTCGCACGATTATTTCTCCCATCGCAGAATGGGAGTGAACCGCGGGACGGGCGGGGC
>FR892206.1 GCA_000433115.1 Ruminococcus sp. CAG:382 | reverse complement strand
CGCAGGGAAGTGTGTCGCCAATTCCGACGAGCCTGCGTTCGGATTTGCTGTAAGAATAAAGCAAGCCGTTTTTTGCACAGAGTCTGTAATAGCTGTCGGAGACCGTTATCTGTGTGACAGGTGAGCTGAGTTTCAGCAATTCTTCGTTCAGCATTGTATCAAACGGTGTGCGTACAATTGAGTTGTTTTGCGATGCGTATACGACACCGTCGGAGTCAATTACGGCATCGTTGTATTCATCGTCAGACAGATAGCTGATATATGAAAGCGGAAGCATTGAAAACAGAGATGCAATGTCATAGAGAACAAAGCCTTTTTTGTGCACGACGCAGAGCTTTCCGTCGTAAAAACCTATATCGAGTATCGTATCCGGAAGGAAGAGCAGGCGTCCGTCCGATTCCATGTCATCGAGCGGGACGGTGAGTATGTTCCGTCCGCCGCGTGACGCGAATACGGCTATACCGAGGGCTTCATCGACGAATATTTCGGCGCTTTTTGTGAAGGTCTTGCGGTATTCTACGGAAGTCGTGTCGATTGTGAAAGTTATGGTTTTCGTCGCGTCTCCGTCTTGCGAGGAGAGATCAAGCGTATGTGTCCCGTTTTCGGTGACGGTTATTTCATCGGTGAATGATACGCCGTCGAGAAGCACAGTGCCGCGCCCCGCAGCGGTTATGCGAACGAAACTGTTATATGTTTTTCCGTCCTCAACACCGGAAATTTCGGGGAGTCCGCGCCGGAACGAAAATTCCTTTTGAACCGTATTTCCGCTCGGTCCGCGAAGTGTGAACACATGGTCGCCTTCAAGGGTGAAGTGACTGCCGGAGGCATACGGTATACCGTCGATGTCGGCATTGCCGCGGCTGAAGAGGAACACGCAGAAGGATCCGGCGTTGCGGTATGTGTATTTCAGCTGCATTGTGTCAAGCATGAAGGTGACGCTTCTTGAGCCGAAGCTGTTTGTTACGATGACGGTGTGCAAGCCGTGGCTGTAAACATTTCCGCCGTCGGAAAAATCTTCACCGTCAATGGTTGCGCTGTCGCCTTCAAAGCTGATGTTTACGCGATCAAAGCAGGTGCCGCCGTCGGATACGCCGTATACGATAGGATATCTGCATACTTCAAGAAGAGCGGCGATGTCAAGTGTACCGTAGCCGGTGTAATCGCTCTTTTCGGTTTTCCCGGTTGCATATTCAAGCAGCTTTTCGAATGCCGCTGAGCCGAGTCTTCTGCCGCAGTATGCGTCGGCAAGCGCGGCTGCTGCCGAAACGTAGGCTGCGGAAAAAGATGTGCCGTTGTCGTACATCACGCCGGAGGTGCTGCCGAGGAGCGTGAGAAATTCGCCGGGCGCCGCTATATCGACCATGTCGTTATACTGTGAAAAGCCGCAGGCAACATCGTTTTGCCCGACAGACGCAACGCTTATGACATTGTCATACGAAGCGGGATATGAGTATTCTCCGGCAAAATCACGGCTGCTGCCTTCGTTTCCGGATGCGGCAACCATGAGACAGCCCTTTGACACAGCATAGGCGACTGCGTCCTCTTCGGCACGTATGCGTTCGTAGCCGCCGAATGACATATTTATGATATCGGCGCCGGCGTCGGCAGCCATATATATCGCGTCGACAAGGTCGCTTGTTTTGATATCCTTGCCGTTTTCGGAAACGCGTATGGGAAGAAGCGTGGCAAACTGTGCTATTCCGAAGGCGGCAGTCACGTCTGTCTGCGCCGCAATTATACCGGCGATACGTGTTCCGTGTCCCGACGTGTCGCGATTTACGGCGGAGTAGTTGTCGGTTATGTCGTAGCCGTCAAGGATGCGTGCGTTTTTCAGTGCCGGATGGTTGCGGTTAACGCCGCTGTCTATCATTGCGACCACTACTCTTGAAGCTGTGCTTATTTCGCCGTACGGTATATTTTCGACATTGAGACAGTCAAGCTCCCAGGGCTTGTCGCTTTGACCGAAGGCGTGATTTCGCGCTTCCACGGTGCGGACGGCATCCTTTTCAAAGAAGCGGATAACCGCGGCGTTTTCTTTTACAAAAGCTTCGGGATACTTCAGCTTTACAAGAAAAACCAGCTCGCTGCTGTATGCGAGAGGGCGGTAATCATATCCCGAAAGGGCTTTTGCCACAGTGGATTTGCTGCCGCCGAAGGTTACGATATAATCGTCGCCGTCGGATGGCTGACCTTGGGACGGTGTTGATATTTGCGAGACATTTCCTTCAAGAAGGGCTTCTCTGCGTGCGTCAAAAAAAGCGAAAGGATCGTTACTTTCCGCAACAACAACGCCTGCCGCATTTATGAATACGGAAGTGAAAATCATTGTCGCAATAAGAAAAGCAAGGATCCTCTTAGTCATTATTATTTACCAAACGGGAGCTGCCGCAGGAAAATCTTTCATACACGGCGTTCATCCCAGATGAAAAGTGTTTGTGTGTATTATCGGAGTAAATGTAAAACGGCTTTTCCGTTATCATGCCGTCCTTTGCCGCCTTTTTGCCTTCTGCAAGGACGAGGCAGGGCGGTTTGTCCTGTGACGGATATACAATACGGAGACGTTTCGGGCGTATATCACGGCTTTCCATTGAGAAAAGCAGTTTTGAAAGGTATTCGGGACGGTATACCGCGCAGAACCTGCCGCCGTTTTTCAAAAGATGTGCCGCAGCGGCGACAAAGCCGTCTATTCCGGCGGTCGTTTCGTGGAATGCGGCAAATTTGCCGGGATCGGCGTTCCTGAAGCCGCAGTTGTTTTTCAGATATGGCGGGTTTGTGAAAACGCAATCGAAGCTGCCGTGTGTTGTGACTGATCTGATGTCAAGTACGTCGGCACAGATGCAGTCAAAGCGGCTTGCGAGTCCGTTTCTGGCGGCGTTTTTCAGAGACAGCACGGCTGATGAATCGGAAAATTCGATTCCCGTAACGCGGGAACCCGGAAAATCATTGAGCAGAAGAAACGAGATTATTCCGCTGCCGGAACCGAGCTCGGCGGCATTTACGAATGGTCTGACGAAATCGGCAAGAAGAAGCGCGTCTGTGCCGAAACGTATTCCGCCTGAATGCTCCTCTATCACAAGATCGCCGTTTACGGCTGTGATGACTGTATCGGTCA
>FR892205.1:41759-44245 GCA_000433115.1 Ruminococcus sp. CAG:382 | reverse complement strand
TCGGTTTTGTTGATGTGTTGACCGCCGGCGCCGCTGGAACGGTGGGCTTCGATCTTGAGGTCGGCATCGTTGATCTCGATATCTTCCTCGTCATTGAATTCCGGCATGACGTCCACACACGCAAATGATGTATGTCTGCGTCCCGATGAATCGAATGGAGAAATACGGACAAGGCGGTGTACGCCGGATTCGGATTTGAGATGTCCGTATGCGTTTTCGCCCGAAATGAGGATCGAAACGTTCTTTATTCCGGCTTCTTCGCCATCAAGATAGTCAAGCACCTTGACCTTGAACTTATGACGCTCGGCAAAGCGGCAGTACATACGGTAAAGCATTTCAGCCCAGTCCTGAGCCTCGGTACCGCCCGCGCCGGGGTGAATCGAAAGAATCGCGTTGTTCGCGTCATATTGTCCGCTGAGCATTACGCTGATTTTTTCCTCTGCATACTGTTTTTCAAGTGCCGTGAGGTCGGTAATGACCTCCTCGGCGTAGGAATCGTCTTCCTCGTCGGCGATCATATCGATCAGTGTCGTGAGGTCGTCATAGGATTTCGAAAGCGTGATATATCCGTCAAGCAGACTCTTTTTTGCCTTGAGCTGCTTCAACACCTTCTGGCTGTTTTCAGCGTCATTCCAGAAATCGGGAGCGGCGGTACGGTTGTCAAGCTCGGCAACCTCTTTTTTCAGCTCCTCGGCGTTTATCGCGTCGCCGAGCGCGGCAATATTCTCGCCGAGAGCCTTTATTCTCGGCATATTCTGTTCTATCTTGATATGCAAATCGGTATCCTCGCTGACATTTTCTATATTATTATTATATCGCTCTATATGCCGGTTGTCAAGCGTAAAGCGAATTGTTCACAAAAAAATGCAGAGTGTCCTGTAAGCCGGGTTCTGTCTTGTGCGATCATCTATCTTGTCCGTGCGTTGCCGCACGGCTCTGTGCCACCCATGGAGCTGTCGAGCAGACGTGATGCTCCTTATGCGGTGTTGCTTCGGATAGGGTTTACATGGCGGAACAGTCTCCTGCCCGTCGGTGAGCTCTTACCTCGCCTTTCCATCCTTACCTGAACAGTTCAGGCGGTTTCTTTCTGTTGCACTTGCCCGGAGGTCGCCCTCGGCGGATGTTATCCGTTATCCTGCTCTGTGAAGCCCGGACTTTCCTCACGGTATGACCTTTCGGTATGATACCGCGCGATCGCACGGAGCACTCTGCTTGGCGTGACGTGGGACGAACCCGCGCCACTCGGTTTATTATATCACGAAAATATTTTTTTGTCAAACAGTTGATAATTATTTTTGTTTGTTATATAATTAAAAACAATACCGCCGCTCCGTCAAACGGGCTTCGGAGATACCGGTGCAGGCAGATGCAGCGGCGGAATGTGCGGTATTGCATTAACAATTATGACCGAATTGAGGTGTATATATGCCAAAGGATGTACTTCGGTGCTACACAGGCAAAAAAATCGGTTTCGTCGGACTCGGGATCTCGAATATGCCGGTTGCACGGCTCATGTTGGAGCACGGGATCGATGTAACTCTGCGCGACCGCAAGGCACAGCCGGAAATTGACGGGTTCCGCTGTCTGTTCGGCGACGGATATCTCGACAACATTGACGAGGATATACTTTTCCTCGCACCGGTAATAAATACCGCAAGGCTGCCGGAGCTTATCGCAGCAAAGGAACGGGGTGTTCTGCTGACAAGCGAAATGGAGGAATTCTTTCGCCTCTGCCCCTGCCCGAAAATCGGCGTGACCGGCAGTGACGGCAAAACCACGACTACGACGCTGATTGCAAAAATGCTGGAATCGGCGGGCAAAAAAGTGTTTCTCGGCGGAAATATCGGCGTAAATCTTTTCTGCCGCCTTGAGGAAATCACGCCCGACGACATCGCGGTATGCGAGCTTTCGTCATTCCAGCTCATCAAAATGGATATTTCGCCCGAAACCGCGGTACTCAAGAACATTGCTCCGAATCATCTCGACTGGCACGCCGATATGAACGAATATGTCGAAGCGAAAAAGAACATTTTCCGTTTCCAGCAAGAAACCGACCGCTGTGTGCTTTCCGCCGACAACGAATATACAAAAGGCTTTTTCAGCGATGTCAAAGGCAAGCTGATACCCACATCCGGCGAACGGCTTCTCGAAAACGGCGTTTCGTATCTGCCCGACGGTATATACGTCATGGGCGAAAAATGGCTTGACGACAGTGATATATTCATTGTAGGCAAACATAACCGCAACAATTTTGCCGATGCCATCGCGGCGGCGCTTCCGTATATAACCCGTGAAAACGTGCTTGAAGTCGCACGCAGCTTCAGGGGTGTGAAGCATCGCATACAGTACATCGACACAATCGACGGCGTGAAATATTTCAATTCATCGATCGACTCCAGCCCGTCACGTACCGCCGCGGCGCTGCGCTCATTTCCCGAAAAAGTGATAGTCATATGCGGCGGGGATGGTGAAAAAAACACACATAT
>FR892205.1:35523-41726 GCA_000433115.1 Ruminococcus sp. CAG:382 | reverse complement strand
GCTCGGTGAACTTTTCGAAAAACATGTAAAGGCGGCTGTCACAATGGGGGCTACAGGAGGAAAGATACGCGACGTACTTGAAAAAGCTCATTTTGACGGTACGGTACTGACTGCGTCCGACATGCACGACGCAGTAAGAAAAGCAAAATCCGTCGCCTCAGACGGGGACACCGTGATTCTCTCCCCCGCCTCCGCAAGCTTCGATCTTTTCAAAAACTTTGAAGAACGCGGAGACGTATTTATTGAAGAAATCGCAAAACTAAAGATAAAGGACTGAAAAAATGGAAAGAATTTTTGCACTCGCAAGCTTTCTCAGTCAGCTGCCGTCGGTAGGCGGCATGGAGCTTGACGCGGCGGACGCCGTAAAAAACTACTGCGAAAGCATGAATCTGTTTGACGAAATTCGCATTATACCGACAGGAACGGTGCTTGCCTACTGCCGTTCGGGCAAAAAACACGCAAAAACGCTGCTTCTTGATGCGCATCTTGACGAAATCGGCTTTGTCGTGACGAATGTATTCGACGACGGCTTTGTTTCCGTCACAGGCGTCGGCGGAATCGACACACGCGTACTTTCGGCAAGCGAAGTCACGATATACGGCAAGGAGCCCGTCAAAGGCGTTTTCACATCAAAGCCGCCGCATCTTCAGGTGGCTGGCGAACAGAACAAAACAATCGATATCAAAGATCTGTATATCGACACCGGGCTTGACGGAAAGCACCTGAAAGAGCTTGTCAGGATCGGCAATCTCGCCGATATGAACGGTCCCATAGAACGCCTTCAGGGCAGTCGTATCGTATCCAAGGCAATGGACGACAAAATCTGCATGTCGCTCATAATTCGTGCTGCAGAGCTGATAAAGCAATCCGGCGCCGATATCGACATCTGCTGTCAGTTCTCGACCGGTGAGGAGACCGGCTATTCCGGAGCAACGACAGGCACCTTCGCCGCAGCGCCCGACTACGCAATTGCAATCGACGTCTGCAACCCGCGTTTTCCGGAGGGCGACAAGTCGCGTGAACACATCGATCTCGGCAAGGGCGGAGTAATATCTTATTCCGGCACGACCTGCCGCAGCTTCACGAAAAAACTGGTGAGTTGCGCCGAGAGAAACGGCTTCTCATGCGTTCTGAAAGCCGACCCTGGCAGGACGGGAACGAATGCACATGTAACCGCGATATCGCGCGAGGGCATACCGACAGCGCTGATATCGATACCACTCAGATATATGCATACGGCATCGGAGGTAATCGACCTTTCCGATTGCCTTGAAACCGCAAAGCTGATTGCGGCATTCGTAAAAGAACTCGGAGGTGAAGACTGATGCTTACTCTTCTTGAAAAGCTCTGCAATGCATTCGGTCCGTCGGGCTATGAGGATGAAGTCAGAGCAATAATTATCGACGAAATAAAGGATTACGCGACATCGTACCGTGTGGACGCCGTAGGCAATCTGATAGTATTCAAAAAAGGCAGAAAGGTTCCTTCATACAAGCGCCTTTTTTCCGCGCACATGGACGAGGTCGGCTTCATGATAACCCATATTGACAAAGACGGATACGCCTGCATTGACAGTGTCGGAGGGATTGACCGCCGCGTCGTCGCAGGCAGACGCGTCATAGTCGGTGACAAGCGCGTTAACGGCGTGATCGCCGCAAAGCCGATCCACCTTCAGCCCGCAGCAGAACGCGGTATATGCATTCCGGTCGAAAAATCATATATCGATGTCTGCACAAACTCCGCAGAAGAAACCGAAAAGCTGTTCGGTATAGGCGACCTCGCATCGTTTGTACCGAACTTTGAGCTGTTCGGTGACGGAAGGGTCAAATCAAAGGCGATCGATGACCGCTTCGGATGCGCGGTACTTGCCGACATGATAAAAACCGATCTTGAATACGACACATATTTTGCCTTCTGCATCTGTGAGGAAACAGGCTGCCGCGGCGCGCTCGGCGTTGCATTTTCCGAAAAAGCGGATTTTGTCTGTGTCGTGGAGGCAACCACTGCGGGCGACATACACGGCGCGCCCAAATCCCAGTACGGATGTATTCAGGGCGAAGGAGCCGTCATATCCTTCATGGACGGCGGCACGGTCTATGACAAGGAGCTTGTCCGCCGCGTCATGACGCTCGCAGAGGAAAACGGAATCAAAGCGCAGCTCAAGAATCTTGCCGTCGGCGGTAACGACGCTCAGGCATATCAGAAGGTCCCCTGCGCGGCAAAAGTACTTGCCGTCTCCGCTCCCGCACGCTACATACATTCCCCCGCAGCAACCGCAAAAATCAGCGATCTGGAGGACATAAGAGCGCTTTTGCTCTTCCTCGCCAATAACGAAATCAATATCGGAGGTCAGACAAATGCTTAACCTGATGAAAAAATACACCGCTCCCTTTTCAGTTACCGGAAACGAGCATAAGCTCGCGGAAATCATAAAATCCGACATTGCGCCCTACGTTGACAGCGTGACAGAGGACGCAATGGGCAACCTTATTGCCTTCAAAAAAGGAGAAGACAGCTCGAAGCGCACAATGTTTGCCGCTCACATGGATGAAATCGGATTCGTCGTGACTTACATAGAAGAAAACGGTTTTATCCGTGTCACTCAGGTAGGCGGTATAAATCCCGTCGCGTCTTCATACAGCGAAGTTGTGTTCGAAAACGGTGTCAAGGGTGTCATCGCAATTGAAGGCGGCACCGCATTCGGAGATATTGCAGTAAAGAAAATGTTCGTTGATATCGGTGCAAAAAACAAGAAGGACGCCGAAAAAAAAGTTTCGATCGGTACGTATCTTTCGCTCACACAGCGAATGGTGCATCTTGCAAACAACCGCTGGGCTGCAAAAGCTTTTGACGACAGAGTCGCCTGCGCGGTGCTCGTCAGAGCGGCAATGGAGGCAAAGACCGTAAAGTATGACACTTACTACGTTTTCACCGTTCAGGAAGAGGTCGGCTGCCGCGGCTCCAAAGCGGCTGCAAATGCAATTCAGCCCACCTACGGCATAGCCTGCGACGTAACCGTCGCATACGACTATCCCGGCGCAAGCGGCGGCGCTGTTTCGATCGGAGGCGGCGCGGCGATCAAGGTCAAGGACAGCTCGGTCGTCTGCTCACAGCTCATTGTGAACGGTCTGACAAAGCTCGCCGACGACGCAAAGGTTAAATATCAGTATGAGGTACTCACCGCCGGCGGCACGGATACATCCTCCATGCAGGTCGCAGGCGCGGGCTGCTATGCCGGATGTGTTTCAATCCCTCTCCGCTATGTGCATACACCCATTGAAACGCTTGACAAGGCAGACCTTGATGCATGTGTCGCATTGATTCGGGAGTTTATCGAAAAAGCGGTATGATAATCAGTGAAAATATAAGGGCGCTTGCGCGCGAATGCGACAGCGAGCTTGCCGGAATATACGCCCGCATAGACGATATCGCGACGTACAACACCGAAAAGGTGCTTGACGCTTTCCGTGAAGAACGCATTTCGGAGCGTCATTTCTACCCCACGACGGGCTATGGCTATAACGATGACGGCAGAGATGCGGCGGACAGGCTTTTTGCCCGCTGTCTCGGCTGTGAAGCCGGCTTTGTCAGTCATAACATCATATCCGGAACACACGCAATCGCCATCGGACTTTACGCTCTGCTGAAACCTGGCGACACAATGCTTTCGGTCACGGGAACGCCGTATGATACGCTTCAGGGCGTCATCGGAATAAACGGTGAAGAGGATTCCGTCATATCGGGCGGAGTTGCATACAAAGAGATCCCGCTGACCTCCGAAGGACGGCTCGACATACCTGCGGTGCTTGCCGGACTTGAAAATGACAGAAGCATAAAAATGGTTTATGTTCAGCGCTCCAAGGGCTATGATTCGCGCCGTACGCTGACATCCGCCGAGATCGACGCGCTTTACGATGCAGTAAAATCAGTATCGGACGCCTATGTCTTCATTGACAACAATTACGGCGAATTCACCGCAAAAACGGAGCCGAAGGGCGATCTTCTCGCAGGGTCGCTCATAAAGAACGCGGGCGGCGGCATTGCCGAATGCGGCGGATATATCGTCGGAAGCGAAAAAGCCGTTGCTCTTGCCGCCGGAAGGCTCACGATACCGACCGTGGGCAGAGAAGCCGGAGCATCAATGGGATTGACAAAGCCAATGATAAAAGGACTGTTCTACGCGCCGCATACCGTCGCAAACGCCATGAAAACAGCGCACTTTGCGGCATTGCTGTTTGAAAAGCTGGGCTTCGGCGTCAACCCGTCTCCCTTTGAGCCGCGCGAAGACATAATTCAGGTCATTTCCCTCGGCAACCGCGAAAAACTCATTGCCTTCTGCGGCGGAATACAGTCCGCTTCTCCCATCGATTCGTTTGTCGTGCCGACTCCGGGATATATGCCCGGCTATGAGGACGAAATAATCATGGCTGCCGGCGCATTCACACAAGGCTCATCGATCGAGCTTTCGGCAGACGCGCCGCTCCGTGAACCGTTCCAGGTATACATGCAGGGCGGTCTCACCTTTGAATCCGGTAAGTTGGGAATCATGTCGGCAGCGACCGCAATAACAAAATAGTCTTGTTTAATACGCCTTGACCAGTCATGTCGGGGCGTGTTTTTTTGTAGCATAAACAGTTGACAATAAGACGCCGATGTTCTATAATATATTATATTTTTTGATAATGAAGTGGTATACATATGTCCAAGACTTATATTCCCGAAGGCTATAAAAGCGAACTCAACCTTTACCAGACGCAAACCGCGATCGGGCTCCTGAAGCGCCGTTTTGAAAAGCGTCTTTGCCTTGCCCTCAACCTCAAACGCGTTTCCGCGCCTCTGTTTGTCAATCCCGAAACCGGACTCAACGATGACCTCAACGGTATCGAACGTCCCGTGCGCTTTGATATAAAGGAGGACGGGTGTGAAGCGGTTGTCGTTCACTCGCTCGCGAAATGGAAGCGCATGGCGCTTTATAAATACGGTTTCCCTGTCGGCGAGGGACTGTATACCGACATGAACGCGATACGCCGCGACGAAGACATGGACAACCTCCATTCCATTTACGTCGACCAGTGGGACTGGGAAAAGGTCATAAGCCCGGAAATGCGTAACGTCGAATATCTGAAGCAGACCGTGCGCGACATCGTAAAAGCAATATGCGGCACACTTGACGACCTCAAAGCGGAATTCCCGACACTGACGACAGAGCTTTCACCGGACGTGACCTTTGTGACAACGCAGGAACTTGAGGATACATATCCCGATCTCACGCCAAAGCAGCGCGAGGATGAGATATGCAGAAAATACCGCACCGTATTCATCATGCAAATCGGCGGCAGGCTCCGTTCGGGCATAAAGCATGATGGAAGAGCTCCGGATTATGACGACTGGGCCCTGAACGGTGACATCATGTTCTGGAATGATGTCCTCGGCAGAGCCTTTGAAGTTTCCTCGATGGGAATCCGTGTTGATCCCGATTCTCTTGACAGACAGCTCACGGAAGCAGGCTGTGATGACAGACGCAAAATGGAATTCCACCGCATGCTCCTTGAAGGCAGGTTGCCGCTCACGATAGGCGGCGGTATAGGTCAGTCGCGTCTTTCGATGCTCCTGCTTTCAAAATGTCATATCGGCGAGGTCCAGGTCTCTCACTGGGATGACAAAACACTCCGTACATGTGCCGCAAACGGCATTGATATTCTCTGATAATCCGCTTTTTCACAGTATATTTTTGAAAGGACGCGCAAGATGACAAGAATCGAATCGATCTTCGGCAGTATGGTATTTTCGGATAAGGTAATGCGTGAGCGCCTGCCAGAGGAAGCATACAAAAGCCTCAGAAAGACCATCGAAAACGGAAAGACCCTTGACCTTTCGCTCGCAAATACCATTGCGGCTGTCATGAAGGACTGGGCGGTCGAAAAGGGAGCCACCCATTTCACTCACTGGTTCCAGCCCATGACCGGAATCACCGCCGAAAAGCATGATTCGTTCATTTCCCCGCAAAAGGACGGCACGATAATGCTGAAATTTTCGGGCAAGGAGCTTATAAAGGGTGAATCCGACGCGTCATCATTCCCTTCGGGAGGTCTCCGTGCCTCATTTGAAGCACGCGGATACACAGCGTGGGACCCCACCTCATACGCATTCATAAAAGAAAATACTCTCTGCATCCCCACCGTTTTCTGTGCATATAACGGTGA
>FR892205.1:33333-35459 GCA_000433115.1 Ruminococcus sp. CAG:382 | reverse complement strand
TGTGTCTGCTCAGGCGAAGCGGGTTCTGAAGCTGTTCGGAATCGAAACCAAAAGTGTTGTTCCCACGATCGGCTCGGAACAGGAATATTTCCTTATCGACAAAAGCTGTTTCGATCGCCGTGAAGATCTTGTATATACCGGCAGGACTCTTTTCGGCGCACGTCCTCCGAAGGGACAGGAGTTGAGCGACCATTATTACGGCGCAATCAAGCCGCGTGTCAAAGCGTTCATGGCGGAGCTTGACGACGAGCTCTGGAAGCTCGGAGTTTATGCCAATACCGAGCATAACGAAGTGGCTCCCGCACAGCACGAACTTGCGCCGATATACACAAGCGTCAACATCGCAACCGACCAGAACCAGCTCACAATGGAGTGCATGAAGCGCATTGCAGAGCGTCACGGTCTTGTCTGTCTGCTTC
The DNA here is from genome assembly GCA_000433115.1 of Ruminococcus sp. CAG:382. Classification (GTDB taxonomy): domain Bacteria; phylum Bacillota; class Clostridia; order Oscillospirales; family CAG-382; genus UBA1206. The sequence continues at coordinate 35,040 of FR892205.1, read as the reverse complement.
ACGAAAAGCCCTTCGCGGGCGTTAACGGTTCGGGCAAGCATATAAACTGGTCGCTCCAGACAGCGGAAGGGTCAAATCTTTTCAACCCCGGAAAGTCTCCGTCGGAAAACGCCGTATTTCTGCTTTTCCTCTGCGCCGTGATACGCGCCGTTGACAGCTATGCGGATATACTCCGCATTTCCGCCGCGACCGCCGGAAACGATCACCGTCTCGGCGGCAGTGAGGCTCCGCCTGCGGTGTTCTCGGTATCCGTCGGCGACGACCTCTATGAAATTCTCAGTGCGATTGAAGAAAACCGCCCATGCAACAACAAAAACGCAGGCGAGCTTGAAATAGGCGTCGATTCACTGCCGCACTTCCCGCGCGACACCACCGACCGCAACCGCACCTCCCCGTTCGCCTTCACCGGAAACAAATTCGAATTCCGTATGGTCGGCTCCTCGCAGTCAACGGCAGGTCCCGTCACAATGCTGAACACCGCTGTCGGCGACACTCTTTCCGATTTTGCGGATGTACTCGAAAACGCCCCCGATTTCAATGAGGCACTCAATCTCCTCATCCGCAAAACGATAAAGGAGCATAAAAAGATTCTGTTCAACGGCAATAACTATACAGACGAATGGATTGCCGAAGCGAAAAAACGAGGGCTTGTCAATTTCACCTCCACACCCGAAGCGCTCCCTCATTTTACCGACAAAAAGAATTCCGCTCTGTTTGCAAAATGGGGCATATATTCCGAAAGCGAGCTGAAAAGCCGCGTTGAAATACTCCAGGAAAACTACATCAAAACTCTTTCGATCGAAGCGCTTACAATGATGGACATGGCAAAACGCGATGTCGTCCCCGCACTGATACGCTTCTCCGGCGATGTTTCGGCATCCGCCCTTTCGAAAAAAACAGTGTGCGCCGATGCTGACATCACAATTGAAGAAGATATCATAAAAGAGCTTTCCCTTATAACAAAACGTATATACGAATCCGTCGCTCGTCTTGACAGAGAGCTTGCGCGGGCAAACGCAATAGGCGACATAACGAAGCGTTCAATTGATTACCGAAACCGTGTTTTCTCCGAAATGGAAGCGCTCCGTGCCTTCGTCGACAAAGCCGAAACGATCGTCGCAAAGACCTATTGGCCCTACCCCTCATACGGTGAAATTCTTTACAGCGTCTGATCGGACCTAAAACAGCACATATAAAAACAAGCAGCGCTTCTGACGTTCACTCCGTCGGAAACGCTGCTTTTGTATTGACATTAAGGAACCACACGGATTTACTCAACCGTTCTTTTCTTTGCGGACAGAAGCGGCATCGGTGATTCCTTCGCCGATTATGTATGCGATCATCGTCGCCGCAGCAGTAACGACTGCAACGATCTGCTCCGCCCTGATGTCGCTGACACCAAATGCGGCGCATATCGCAGTAATGAACGCCGCAACCGCAGCCCACAGCTTACGACTCGTCAGCTTACGCTTCCAATCGCTTTTTTTCATTTCTTTCCCTCCTTTTCATCAGAATACTCCGACACCAAGCACCGTAAACAGCAGTGCCGACGCATACGATGCTGAATACATGCCAAGCGGCAGATAGCCATTACGCGACATCAGTGCGCATATCGCGGGCGTACTCGTCATGCCTCCCGAGATGACCACGGCTTTGCTGATACTGTCATTTCCGAAAAGCCGACGGTATATTATTCCTACCGCGACG
>FR892205.1:32208-33248 GCA_000433115.1 Ruminococcus sp. CAG:382 | reverse complement strand
GCACCCGCCGGCACGCCCGTGCCGACAAAAAACAGCATCAGTCCGATTCCTCTGAGCAGTTCACTGCACTTTTGCGGCAAAGCACGCTTTCCGCCATAGTATCCGAACACAGCCGACACTGTAAGCGTTCCGGCAGTCCCTCCGATCGGCACTCCGGAAAACGGCAGCGGTATCTTCCCCACCGCACTGCCGGCGGCAACGCAGACACACAGCCATACAAATCCCCGCACCGTGTTTCCCGTAATAAATTCGCCTCGCGCCATAATCGGAGCTTCACATCGCCTACCGGTCATAAACTGCACTGCAAGCACAATAAAAACAACGCCGAATAGATACGCACTTCCGTATCCGAGCGCAACCTCTGCCGCATTGATGCCGCACAGCTCTCCCGCGGCAGCCATCGCAGGGGTATTTGTCATTGCGCCGCAGAGGATTCCCAGCATGACCGAACGCGGAACGCTGCTGTCAGACAAAGCTATGACGTTCATGACAAGAAAGCCTAACGCCGAAACAAGCATACCGCATACAGCCGCAACTGCGGCATCGGATAACCGTACGCGTCTGATTGAACGTCCTGCCCGCATACCGACGCAAGCCACAAAAAGCGAAGTACCGATTTTTGAAAGCACGCCGAACATAGGCACGGATGACACATCGAAGCCGCAGGCAGAAAACGCAGCCCCGAAGAAGACAGCGCATAGCAGGACTCCGGCAAGTCCGAGCGAAATACCGCGTACTCTCACCCTGCCCACCAAATATCCCGCTGCAACGATAACACACACACCGGCGAATGATGTAAAAAAGTCGTATATCACCTCCATGAACCACCTCATCAGCCGAACATAAGTGCAATCACCGTAGTGATCAGAGCACCGCAGATTGACGAAATGAGTGCCGTCACTATCTGATGAAGCCGCTTACTCGGCTGTGCCTCCATCTCATCCAGCTTGCGCTCGTGGCGTTCAAGATGCAAATTTGTGTGCTTGATCTCATTTGTGAGAACACAAAGCGTTTCATTCATCGTACGTATCTCATTCTGA
>FR892205.1:30312-32177 GCA_000433115.1 Ruminococcus sp. CAG:382 | reverse complement strand
TTTAAGTCCTGCCATTTCGTGCTCAAGCTCGTCGATACGTCTTTCGTGCTTTTCAAGCACAATCTCGATTTCCATATTTTTTCACCTTCCATTCAAAAGCTTGTCCGGGACGCGCGGTTTCCCAAACTGCAGCTGCATTATAGCTCACAAAGAGGACAGACGGTGTCCTCTTTGTAAAAAATACCGTCATTTGTTTCGAATCAGTTGATACACAAAAACCTGCCAAAAAAATATTCATTCATATTTCTTCAAAAAAACATCGGAATCTATTGCAAAAAGTCGAGATTTATGGTATAATTGCAAACAGTATAGCGAACTGCTCCACACATTCGGAACATTCGCTATCGCAATTATCGGCTGAAAAAGGACACCCCATGATTTTTGAAGCCGGAATGCGCTTCAAACGCATTCCCTCCGCCATATGTTGAGCCAATGTGGGACGGTTTCCCGCAAAACATCCTCCACAGATGTTCCGGAAAAAGACTGCAGTAATGCGGTCTTTTTCTCTTTTCCGGCATAAGCGACGCGCAGACAACAATGCAATAAATATTTTATTCGCTCACAATCCGCCAACCAACAACAATAAATGGTATACAAAACGTTTTTAAGCAATATTTTTCATATTCCGGCGCAACGGTGTTGACAGCAGCTGCAAATTATGCTATTATGTAATTGTTTCCATAGCCTGCGCTTCATGGCTTGATTTGTTTTCTCTGCTTTATGGAAACAGTCTTCACATTTTCACGGCATGAAAGGAAAAACATCATGAAAAAAATCCTCGCAACGTTTTTGCTCTTACTTACGCTTACAGCCCCACTCTTTGGCTGTGACAATTCTGACATTTCCGAAGCGTCGGATCCGAAAAACGCATCGGACAGCATTTCCGATACAAGCAATGGCGGCATTGCTGCCGATTTCGAATATTCCGTTATCCGGGACGGCACGATAAGTATCGACAAATACATCGGTAACGCCGCCGAGGTGGTCATTCCCGACACCATTGACGGCATACCTGTGACGCTTATTCTGTCCTACTCATTTTACAAAACGTCAATAAAGGAAGTCGTGATTCCCGAAACTGTTACTAAAATCGGAGAAGCGGCGTTCAGAGAATGCAAATCCCTTGAAAAGGTCTTCCTTCCCTCAAAGCTGAAAGAAATTCACGAATGCGCGTTTATGGATTGCGAATCACTTTATTTCATTGAATTGCCCTCATCGCTCGAATTTATTGTTTCTTCGACATTCGATGGTTGCAAAAGTCTCAAATCGCTGTGCATACCTCCGAATTGCCTGGCAAATGAAGGCTTACTCTTATTAAGCAACTCCGGAATCGAAACTCTTGAACTGTCGGAAGGCATTACTTCAATACCAAACCTGAGTTTTGCAGGTATGCCATTCCTGAAAAAACTGATCCTACCGACAACGTTAAAAGAAATCGGTAAAGGCGCAATATCCGGATGCCCGAACCTTGAAGAAATAATACTCCCGGAGGGATTGGAAACAATTCATTCTTCTGCATTTGCAGGCAACCCCAAGTTGACAGAGATAACGATACCGAAATCGGTACGACATATATGTTCAAACGTAATTGCCAACTGTGAATCGCTTGAAAAAGTCATTTTTGAAGGAGACGCGCCCGACAACATATGGTATTCCGACGATCCGCAAAACGATGAATACTTCAATTTATATATGCAGGACGACCATTACATAATCTACTATAAAAAAGAAGCCCAAGGCTTCACTTCCCCGACATGGTATGGCTACCCCACGCAGGAAATAGAATAATTTTTTTCACGAAAGGAAAAACATCATGAGAAAAATCATAACGATACTTTTGCTGTTGACTGTACTGACAGCACCGC
>FR892205.1:27686-30271 GCA_000433115.1 Ruminococcus sp. CAG:382 | reverse complement strand
ACCAGTGCGAATTTCCCCAACAAGTCGGATCCAAAAACCCCCGCCGGAGTAGTCTTACGAACGACTCCCAACCCAAAAACAGATTTCGAATATTCCGTTCTTGAAAACGGAAAGATCCGCATAACCAAATATATCGGAACGGATACCGATATCCTCATCCCCGATACCATTGACGATGCCGATGTGATTGAACTCGGCGATAATGCATTTGCAGAATCAGACATCACAAGCATTGTAATGTCAACGACCCTGAGAAGAATAGGAAGCTGGACCTTTGAAAATTGCACTGAGCTCCGATATGTTGAACTCAAACCGACAATTGAAAGAATAGACGCCTTGACTTTCAGCGGCTGCACATCTCTAAAATATATAAAGATTTATCCCAAAATGTTTGACGTGTCCTTGAATGTATTTGCCCAATGCGGCTTGGAAAGAATCGAATTTGAAGAAGGTATAAAAATAATTCCCACCGGCATGTTTGGAGCTTGCAACAATCTGAAGGCTGTGAAGCTGCCATCCAGTGTTGAAAAAATCGAATCGTATGCTTTCGGATATTGCAGGAATCTGAAATCAATTGAGCTGAATGACGGTGTTGTCGAAATAAAACCCTATGCCTTTCAAGGCTCCGCTTTGACCGAAATAACCATTCCAAAAACAGTAAAAAAAGTTTTTTCATCGTCTTTCTTGAAATGCGATAGACTTCGTAAAATCATATTTGAAGGCGATGCTCCGGAAAATTTCGTTTTTGATCTTTTCCCGTCACACCCGGCAGTAGATCCGAAAGAGACATTATATACAATATACTATCATAAAGGCGCAAAAGGCTTTGATTCCGATATCTGGAATGATTTCAGCATAAAAACCGTGGAAGAATCGTCTGAAAAACCGCAACAATAACAATTCCGCATATAGTGCAGCATAAATCAGGGGCAGATTCCGATTTGCCCCTGATTTTATATTTGCGGCAAATATCCTCAACATCCATTCATGAGCATAAGCATTTTCAGCCTTCCGAAGAATCTTTCCGATTTGCTGACGTTGTTGACGTGCGACATACCGCAGTTACGCCTCTCACCGTCAGAATCGCCGCAAAGAAATGCATATATCTCGCCTGCCAGCTTTTCCGCCCAAACCTCTCCCTCCGGCGCAGCTTCGATTTCAAGCTCATAATCGACCGTACCGAGATAGCTGTTTCTGTCAAGCGCGACCTCGACAAACCTGTCCGCAAACAGTATTATCCGCTCCGTCACAAGCACACCCCAAAGCGATGTCCGCGCATCAAAAAAGCTGCCGTCATATTCATCCCTTACCGCACACGAATGCTCATAGCTGATACCGTCGCCTCGTCCCGAGTGCGTTTTTACCGTCGCGACGAATTTGCCGCACTTTTCACGTATTCTGCACGTGATCCCTCTTTTACCGAACTCGAAATCCTTCGTATCGTAATAATAATTCTTCTGCAATATCACCTCGCTTTTCTCCGCAAACGCTTTTTTGAGAGCAAAATACTCCCGTGCATCAAGAAGATATTTTCTTTCCCTCTCGATCTCATCAATACATCCTTTCATTTATTTGACCCTCCTGATTTTGCCGAACCCGTTTTTTTCAAGCGTCCTTACGATCTCTATTCTTGACGGCACCTCATGCGGCGGCAATACCGTATGGCAAAGCCGTGCCGCCTCCTGAACACTTCCGAACCTACCGGAAATTTTTATACCGATCTCCGTCATTCCGCTCTTCCCCGTGTAACCGTACGCCATCACCTCATCGACCCGCCTGTCGGCTCGAAGTGCCTCCTCGATCTCACGCGGATAAATATTCATTCCTCCCTTGATGATCATATCGTCCGCCCGCCCTTTTATCGCAATAAGCCCGTCGGAATATATCACCGCAATGTCACCGGTACAAAGCCAGCCGCCGCAGAGCACCTCCGCCGTTTTTTCCGCATTGCGGTAATATCCCGCCATGACATTTCCTCCTTTGACGTAAAGGACAGCTTCTTCACCATAATCAGCCTCACTGCCATCGCTTTTTATCACTTTTACCTCAACCGAGCGCAACGGCAGCCCCACAGAGTCGCATCTCTTCGGGAAAAGCTCCGGCGGCAATGCGCTGACCCGCGGCGATGCTTCCGTAAGCCCGTAAACGCTGTATATCTTCGCTGCGGGAAACATATCCGCCAGCGCATATGCAGTATCGCAGTCAAGACATTCGCCGCTCACCTGAATTTTCCCAAGCGGCAGCATAGTTCCGGCGCGTCGCATGAATGAAATAAGCAGCCGCCAGAATGTCGGCGTACCGCAAAGAACCGTAGCGCCGCATAAGCGGACCAGCTCCGGAACAGCGACAGGATTGAGCGCCCCGCTGTAAAAGCAGATGCGGCAGCCCTTGAAAATCGCCGTAAGAAATTCGCCCGTAAGTACCGCGCAGTGATACAGTGGGCGCGGTATAAGGATCGTATCGTCTCCGCCGATGTCAAAATATGCGGTGATATCCGAAACCGCGGTCAGAACATTTTCTTCCGTCAGCATAACGCCCTTCGGCTCACCTGTCGTACCCGATGTACACATGATGAGCGCCGGATC
>FR892205.1:22895-27649 GCA_000433115.1 Ruminococcus sp. CAG:382 | reverse complement strand
GCCTTCAGCGGTACTATTTCAGGCATACCGCCGCGATCCGTGATCATTGCATCGGGCTTGACGAACGACAATATCCTTTCGCAGTAAACACTGCCGTACCGTGTCGGAATAGGAAGCGCCGTAACACCTGCCGCAAAGCAGGTAAGTATCGCTTTCGCCGCCATAAGTTCTGAGTCGCACATAACCGCGACGCATTTGTATTTCACGATAAGCCCGGCACAGCTTTCCGCAAACGCGAGAAGCCCGCCGTACGTATTATCCGTTTTTCCCTCACAGACCTTCTGCTTTTCATTTTCAATAAGACATTTCCGTATTTCATTCCAGAGTTTCATACCTCGATTTTCCTTTCCGCTGCCGCCGCAAAGCGGCTGAGTATCCTTCTTTCGTCATTTTCAAGCTTTTCAAGCCCGCAAATCAGTTCTGCAAGCAGATCATCCCTGCGCCGTTTACTGTATGACGCATAAATCATCCTCATTTTCTCAGCCTGAGCCGCCAACAACGCGTATTTTTCCGCATACTTTCCTTCCATTCCGAGCGCCGCTTCGATCATACCGATCCGGTCGTGCATGACATTCTTGTGCTCCCATATCAGCCTGAATATACGCCTGTCCTTTCGTTCATACGGAATGCTTCCGTCAAGCAGCATATCAAGATACCTCCTCATATATGTCTGCACGACAATTCCCTCCGCAAAGTATTCCTTTCCGTCAAACGGCTGACTTTTCATGTCCGAATCAAGATATTCCCGTATCCCCCGGAGGGCACGCTTCGGTGAAAACGCAACCTCGTCGCTCCCTGCACGGACGCCGTAAAGCATGCCGTCGCAGCCGTTTTCCAGTGCCGCATTCATGCCTCTCGCAAAGGCACTTACAGGTGTTTCGAACCTGCGGCATATCCATTTCGAATCATATGAATAAATGCTGTAAGTTTTTCTTTCTTCATCATAACCGCATATCATGCCGTCGTGTTCGAAATGACGCTCGTGATACCAGCTTTTCCCTTTGACATAGTAGTCGTCAACACCGTTGAAATAGATGTAATAGCCTTCATCGATCAGATCACGTATCAGACGACGCACAAAGCTGCCGAGATACCTCATATTGTATGAAAGACGCTCGATGTGCGGGTTTACCACCCAGCCGGAATCAAGCACATTCAGCTCTGGCGAAGTAAATCCCTCTCTGAGAAACCGTCTGGTACACGTCAGCTTTGTCACACGATTGTAGTAATAATTGCGTATCGACGGGTTTGGCGTGGTTATCGCCGTGCCGGGTATCTGACACTGATATGTAGCGTAAAGTGGTGCTGCAATCGGGAGCTCTGCTTTTTTACTCATCCCTGTCACCCACGTATTTTTCCGCCAGTGCGACAACATCCGAAACCGTTTCAAGCATAAACGGGTTCAGGTCGTCGACATCAAGTGTGACCGAAAATGTATCCTCAAACTGTATCAGCAGTGTAACAAGGCTCATGCTGTCAAGCAAAAGCTCTTCTCTGAGACTGTCGCCCATACCGATCTTCTTTTTTTCCGTGAGTCCGTGCAGAAGCTTTCTTACTTCTGCCTTTATTTTTTTTACGTTCATAATATCCCCTTTCCGATAAGCGCACTTCTGACGCGTTCAAAGCATTCGTCCTCATCTCCGTCAGTTTCAATAAGAACGCCGCCGTTTTCTTTACATATGTCCCTGTACTCGTTCCGGAGCGCATATTGCAGCTCCATATCGATATATCTGTTCTTTTCCTCGGGTCTGCTCCTGACTCTTCCGACCGCAACCTCAACCGGCACGTCGAAAAAGAACGCCACATCCGGCTTTACGACAAACTCCGATATCTCATAGATCCATTTGTCGTGACGGAACCCTCTCGCACGCAGATTTGCAAGGCATGAATAAAAATATCTGTCCGAAAGTACCGTCTCGCCCCGCAGTATTGCCTTTTCGACGCACTGCGCGCTGTGCTGGACCCTGTCGCTTGCCGCAAGCAGCGAAAGACTTCTGTATTCATACATACCATGCTCCGGCGAGTCCATATACGTGCGGAATATGTCCGATCTGCGGACAGCATCCGTCGGCTCTTTGGTCACAGATAAAGGATGTATGCCTTCAAGCTCGCCGATAGTGCGCCTGAGCATCGTGGTTTTTCCGCAGCCGTCAAGACCGCAGAAGGTTATGAGATATCCGTTTCCCTTTTTTTCGTGCATACGTAGCTTTTCCATAGCTGTCATACCTCCTTCAGATCACGTGCGCGGTTTTTCATGAAAAGCCGCTTCGTTATATCATGTGTACTGTATTCGAATACTCTGCCGTCTGCAGGCGATATCACGCGGTGAAGAGCGACGCTGTCATCCTCAAGTGCGCGTGCCGCAAGTGCCGTGAGTTCTTTTGATGAGATACCGAAGAGTTCATCCGTCTGAAGAACCGCAAATGCACACTGCTTTTCGGCTCCGAGCTCATATGCTCTTTCAAACAGCTTCCGCGCATCAGAATCACTCATGCCGCTGCAGCAGGTATATATGTCCGCATATTTGTAAAGCGACATATCACGATGCATTTTCACCCAGGGATACGTCGTCGCCTCCTTGTGCAAATGGCAGCAGAGGTGAATGATGAAATCATTTTTTTCAAGCGTCGGGATCCATAGTTCTCCGAAAGAACGCTCTCCCGACTTTGCAAGCATTTCGGAAAGCACCTTTCCGTCGCCGTTTTTGTAATCGAGCGAATAATTGATATCAAGCTCCAGATATTCCATGTACGGAAAACCGATCTTTTTGATGAACGGAACCGTTTCTCCCCTGAGCATACGCGATTCGATTATTTCCCTGCGTGTTGCCGCAACAAATTCGCCGCCCCTAATATTTCCCTGCCTGAACCCGTTTGCGGTCAACAGATCGGAAATGACTCCGATATTCTCCGGGGAAACGAGTATGTCGATGTCATTTGAAGTACGGCAACCGCGCGGATATACAGCGCACAGGACAGCGCCCTTGAGCAGTGCCGCCTTTGCGCCGGTTCCGCTCAGAATATATGACACGTATTCCACACATTTAAGAAAATCGTCGGTCATCCTTCGGCTCTGGTCAAAGGCACATTTCAGCGAATTTCGGAATTCGCGGTCTGGCTCCGAAAGCAATCCGTGTCTTCTCAGCGTTTCGCAGGCTATGCCTGCCATACGGTTGTAAAACAGCTGTCCGAGTACCTCCGGTGTACAGTAAGCGAGCAGCGAATCATCGAAGCTGTCGCTTTTGCAGTCACACAGCGCTTTGAAAAGCATAATTTCTTTTTCTGTCATTTCTGAATCAATAAATCCTTTCACATTTGTTTTGTTTTCGGTTTTGTATACTCCTCAATTATTCCGAGAAGTATGCGACGCTGATTTTCATCGAGAAGCGAATCGTTTCCCTCCGTAGCCCTTGCAACGGCATTCAGCACATCAAGCTGCTTTTCCGACATATACATTTTGCCGTACTCATATCCCTCCGATATATAAACTCCTCCGCCATATCGCCCGGACTGAGTATAGATCGGCACGGAAAGACTAAGCTCCTCAATATCGCGCCTTATCGTTCTTTCGGAAACGCCGAACTCGTGAGCAAGATTAGCAATCGTATCATATCTGCGTCTGCACAGCGCTATTGTTATTTTGTTACGACGTTCTGCGTTCCCAACTGCCTCACCTCCCTTATGTCAATGGCAGTTTATCAGCTAAAGCGGACAGAGCCTGTCCGGTTTAAAAATAAAAACCTCAATTTTTTCGGAAACTGACGGCATGGAGGAGCGTAATATTAACCCGCGGCTTACGATTTTGTGCGATGCAGGGAGCGGAGGATCGAATGAATACGCGGATATTTCGAGATTATACGGTATGCGCAGCGCCAAAAAACGGCGACGCGGGCGATGTGTGTTTGGATTTTGTCACTCAATTGACTCTTTTTGCTTTCTTGTGTACGATCTCTCTTTGCCGATTTCCCTCTTTGTACGTATAATCATCCAAAACGTAGTTGCACGATCAGTTTAAAATGTTGTTGATTTCATTCTATACCAAAATATGCCAAATGTCAAGCAATTTCGTAAAAATTTGACAATTTATCTGTAAGTGCCTCAATTTAACGCATTATCCGACAATATATAACGTCATCAGGCATGAATTTCCGGGTAAGAAAAACACAACAAAAAAACAGAGTCTGTTAAAACTCTGCCAACAAAAACACCCGAAAGCATAATCCTTTCGGGCAAAAAATCACCTCTGCAAACCGGACAGCTTCTATCCGTTACAGAGGTGGTTTTACTATTAATACGGGACGTATTCTCGCGAGCCATGCATACAGTGCCGCATGATTCAAATAGTACGCAGTATTATTTCTGCTATTTTACGTCTGAAATCGCTTTTTTGATTTCCTCGGATGTCAGACGTTCCTTGGCAAATTTGTAGGTACAATCGTAAATGAGTCTCCAGTTGGGATTATCCGAAACGCAGGCGGAACGAAACGCTCCGCTCTCGTAATACATCTTTACGGTGTTCATGTATCCCTCTTCGACACCGACATCGAGATATTCCAGATATTTGGTGATCATCTCGGGGGTCTGCTCCCAATGAACCTCAAGTTCAACGCAAAGCCCCAGCTTCTTTGCCGCTTCGGCGTTGTAATAAAGCCTTTCTCTCTTTGAATTTGCATTGAAAACATAGTTGGGCTGCATGCAGGCGATATCAAAGCCGTACGACTTCCAGTCCGCAAAGCCCGCCGCAGTGTAATAAGG
>FR892205.1:17515-22819 GCA_000433115.1 Ruminococcus sp. CAG:382 | reverse complement strand
CAGATTATCTCGCGGTTTGCTTCAGTGACCGATTCCTCAAACCAATAGAAGCCGCCAAGCTCGGTATTTGCATAATTGCCTTCACGGTAGCGGCGCATCTGCTCGTCAATCATCCATTTGACGGCTTTTTTCATATCGTTGACCTTGGCAAAGTCAAGGTTTCCGTTGCCGTCTATGTCACCGAAATCGTGTATTTCGGGACGCGGGTACATTATCGTAAAGAATACCTTGCTCTTGTAATTTTCAATTCCGAGTTCTTTTCCTATCTCGCCTGTAACCTTGTTCAGCGCATCAATGTTACAGCCCTCTCTGAACTGGCAGTCAACGTAATATTTCCAGCCCTCAAAGCGCTTTGAGTCCTCACCGAATTCGAATCGGGTATACGGCAGGAAAAGGAACGAATCAAAGAAGGTATCCTCAAGCTTTCCGTCCTTGTCGTAGTAGCCGACGATCTTTTTGAATTCATCGGCAGTTACATAGTTGTTCCGATCGTTTACATCCGGCATGCAGTGATAGACCAGAAGCACGTTATGGGCATTTTTTATGCTGTCATATGTCGGATATCCGGCAATATGTTCCGCTTCGTCTGGGACCTGAACGATTTCTTTTGCATTTTCAAGGCTCTTTGTGCCGTAAAGCTCAAACTGCTCGCAGTACACATGCAGCTCCAGCTTGAATTCGACTTTGAAATATCTGATGATGTAGCGATCACCGAAATCAACTGTCATGACAGCTCTGTCGGTGTCCCACTTCGGCTTTTCGGGTCTTGAAGTCGCAAGCTTCTGCCAGCCTTTTCCGTCGACACTGCCGTAAACGCTGATGAAATCCGGGAGTCCGCAGCCTGTCTCCTTCTCATAAAGTATGCTTATGCTCCATGAATCGACTGCCGAAAGGTGACCAAGATCGAATATGACCATGCGCTTTGCACCGCCCGTAAAACGGTTCCACGCCGGGTCGACGAACGTATATGCTTTGGCGAAATTGCCGTCATTGATCTTCCCTTCGGAGGCAAGAGTATTGAAATGAGCGCAGTCAAAGCCGCCGTCTATCGGCATTTCGGGGATTATGTCATACGGTACGCCGCGAAGAAGATTCTGACGTATGTTGAAATCGGAGTCTTCGCTGCTCCAATAGGACGGTTTGTCGGTAAAGACGATGCGGGGAGACTCGTAATATTTATCGGGCATAATGGTTTCTCCGTACTTTTTTCTTTTTGTACAATTATAAACGAGCTGAAACGCTTTGTCAAGACAAAACCGGATTTTCACCGGAAAAACGCCGGACGAATTCCAATGAAGGCGGAGTTATAATGAGAGTGTAAGGCAACGAAACAAAGATAAATTCAATGTGAAAGCGAGGTGGAACGAAAGTGCGAAATGAAGAAAATCACGCTTAGGCAGAAAATCCGCGACTACTTCAATATTTACCTGCCCGAAAACGAGGGTGAGGTCGCAGACATCGAATCCTTTGCCGTTTATCTCGGCATAACGCGGGATGAGCTGACAGCGCTTGAAATGTCTGAGGAATGCGGACGCGAGGTTGCGCTTGCGAAGTCAAGAATTGCGGCAATAAAGAAGCAGCTTGCATTCAGAGGTAAGATACCCGCAGCGGTTTTGTCCTTTGATTTCAAGAACAATCACGGTTACCGCGACAGAGCGGAGCCGGAGCCTCAGGTCACTTCAAATACCCTGATATTGCAGGGAGAAGCGGAAAAATGGAGCGAATAATCATGACGAAACGGAGGTGAACGACACGGAACACATTTGCAGACTTGAGCCGAATCCGAAACAGACGCAGTTTTTTGAATCAAAAGCCAAGTATACCGCCTACGGTGGTGCACGAGGCGGCGGTAAAAGCTGGGCTATGAGGACTAAGCTGATATTGCTTGCGATACGCTACCCGGGAATAAATATATTACTTCTGAGACGCACGCTGGGAGAGCTGAGGGAAAACCACATTTTACCCATGAGACAGCTGCTTGAGGGCTTTGCGGAATACAGGGAATCCGGACGTGAATTCCTTTTTCCGAACGGTGCGAGAATCAGGCTGGGATATTGCGACGCGGAAAACGATGTTTTGCAGTATCAGGGGCAGTCCTATGATGTAATCGGACTGGAGGAAGCGACGCATTTCACCTATTTTCAGTTTCAATGCCTTACGGAATGCAACCGCTCCTCCGGCATGATGAAATGCGCTTTCAGGCCGAGAATGTATCTGACCTGCAACCCGGGCGGAGTGGGAAATGACTGGGTAAAGCGGCTTTTTGTAGACAGGATATACCGCGGAAGCGAGGACCCGGAAAACTACGTTTTCATAAAAAGCCTTGTCTATGACAACGCATTCCTTATGAAAAACGATCCGGATTACGTAAAAACGCTTGAGGCATTGCCGGAAATACGGCGCAGGGCGATGCTTTACGGCGACTGGAACGCTTTTGAGGGAGCATTCTTTCCTGAATTCGACGAGGAAAGGCACGTCACCGCCGGATTCGACATACCGTCTGACTGGCTGCGTTTCCGTGCATTGGATTACGGGCTTGACATGACGGCGTGTCTCTGGATGGCGCTTTCTCCCGAAAAAAACGTATATGTTTACAGAGAGCTTTATCAAAACGGGCTTATACTTTCGGAGGCGGCGAAAAAAATACTGTCGCTGACGCCGAAGGACGAGAAAATACGTTACACCGTCGCAAGCCCGGACCTTTGGAGCAGACGGCAGGACAGCGGCAGAAGCGGCTTTGACATCATGTGCGAGGCGGGGCTCAGAGGGCTTCGGAAAGCAGACAACTCACGGATAGCGGGCTGGCGGGTCGTGAGAGAATACCTTAACGGCAGCGAGCCTTCTAAGCCGGGGCTTATCATTTTCAGATGCTGTGAAAATCTGCTGCGTACCCTGCCGCAACTCAGGTTCGACGAACATATAAGAGAAGACGCGGCGTCCGAGCCGCACGAGCTGACGCATGCGCCGGAAGCGCTGAGGTACGGTCTTATGTCGCGTACGCCGAAAACGGAAATCAAGCCCGGGCGTTTCACCTCCAAGGTATGGTCATTTGAAAGACCGCGTGAGGAGGACGGATATCACCAATTCATCAATTATTAACGGGAGGAAAATGTGAAACAAAAGGAACAGTACACCGAGGAGTGGGAGCTTTATGAAAAAGGCAAGGAATACAATTATTCTCTTGATCTTTACAACAAAGTCGCTTCAAACGAACGCTTCTACCGCGGTGACCAGTGGGAGGGCATCAATTCAAACGGACTGCCCAAGCCCACATTCAATATTTTCAAGCGCATTATCAACTATTACACGTCCAACCTGCTTTCAAGCTCGGTGAGTATGCGGTTCAGCTATGCGTCTCCGTTCGGAAGCGGAAACGCCATAAGTGCGGACGAGGCGGCGGCATATGCGGAGCTGCTGAACGGTATCTGCCGGACACGGTGGGAGAAGCTGAAAATGGACAGCCTGCTCCTTGACGCGCTGACCGACGGGGCAATATCGGGCGACGCAATTGCATACACCTACTGGGACAAGTCGGTACGGACCGGGCAGCCGTATTCGGGCGATTTCCGCACGGTGCTTGTTGACAACACAAATGTGTTTTTCGGCGACCCGAACATGCGCGACCCGCAAAAGCAGCCATACATCCTCATTTCGATGCGGGAAAACGTTTCCGAGCTTCAGAAAGCAGCAAGAAAAGCGGGATTGTCAGAGGATGTCGTCCGGAAAATCGTACCGGATTCCGACAACACGACGCAAAGCGGCGACATGGCGAAAAAAGAGATCGAAAGCACCAAATGCATTTCACTTATCCGGCTCTGGAAGGATGAAAACGGGCATGTGCTTTTCAGAAAATCGGTGCGGAGCGCAGTGCTGACCGACACGACGGACACGGGGCTTACGCTTTATCCGATATGCGTTTTCAACTGGACAAAGGTCAAGAATTCCTGGCACGGCGAGGCGGTGGCTACCGGACTTATCGAAAATCAGATATTTCTGAACAAAGGCTTTGCCATGGCAATGAAGCACATGATGGACACGGCGTTTTCCAAGGTCATCTATGACGGTACGCTTAT
Source organism: Ruminococcus sp. CAG:382 (assembly GCA_000433115.1). Taxonomy (GTDB): domain Bacteria; phylum Bacillota; class Clostridia; order Oscillospirales; family CAG-382; genus UBA1206. The sequence goes on along the minus strand of FR892205.1, from coordinate 18,746 downwards.
CGACGAGTGGTCAAACAAGGTCGGAGAGGCGATACGCGTGGACGGTCCGGTCGGAGATGTTGCAAGGATCATATCGCCCGGAGCCATGCAGTCGGGCATGCTGGACGTTTTGCAGCTTGCGCTGACCAATACAAAGGAATGCCTCGGTGCTACGGACGCGGCGCTCGGCGATGTGAAGCCCACGAACACATCCGCAATACTTGCTTTGCAGCAGGCGGCAACACTTCCGCTCGAAAACATCAAACGGCAGTTTTATCAGTTTGTTGAGGACGTCGGCACGGTATGGCTGGATTTCATCTTTGCCTATTACAGCGACGACCGACTTGTATACATCCCCGAAGGCGACGGTGGCAGATATGCGGCGCTGAAGCTCGGAAAGGCGCGGAATGCGCTTTTTGACTGTCGTATCGATGTGGGCGCCGTCAATTACTGGTCGGAAATTTCATGTCTCAGTACGCTGGACAACCTGCTGACAAACGGCTATATCAGTACGCTTCAGTATCTTGAACGCGTACCGGACAACCTTATACCCAAGAAAAAAGCCCTGATGGAGGAGATCAGACTTCAGCAGGAGCAGAAAGGACAGACAAATGACACAGAAGCAGATATATGACGCGGTATGCGATCTGGCGGACGACGAAAGCGTTTCGCCGGAGGAATATATACTTGCGCTCATAAAGAAAAGAAATGACAGCGTTCTCGAAGGCACGGACGGACTTCCGGAGGAGATCAGAACCAGACTCGCGGGCGCCGAAAACGCACGCAGAGAGGCGCGCGAGATCAAAAGGCGCGACCGGGACGAGCAGGCGATGAAAAGCGACATTGAGCAGTTCCGCGAATACTTTCCGGGCGTCAGCGCCGATATGATACCGGCAGAGGTGTGGAACGAAGCCGCAGGCGGTATTCCGCTGGCTTATGCCTATGCTCTTTATATCAGGGTCAAAGCCGAAAACGACGATAAAGCCGCCGAAATCAACCGATACAACGAGGAAAGGTCGCTCCCGGTGGGTAACGATGAATCGGAAGCACCGTATTCCAAAGAAGATGTTGAGGGAATGACACCTTCGGCGGTCAGAAAGAATTATAAAAAGATACTGAATTCCATCAAGAGCTGGAAATTCTGAGGAGGATAAAATCGTGAGTAACTACAACAGCATTGAAAAAATCATTTCCGCGGAGATTCTCCGCACAAACGAGGACAACCTCATCGCAAACAAAATATGCAACACAA
>FR892205.1:6634-17454 GCA_000433115.1 Ruminococcus sp. CAG:382 | reverse complement strand
GTCGTGTTCATAGGCATGAACGAGCCTACCGTTTCCAATTACACCGGTACGCTGAGCTATGACACCACGCAGGACAGCGCTGTCACGCTCGACATAAACCAGGACAAGGTTTTCGCCTTCAAAATCAAGAATCTTGAAGAGCTGAGAAGCAGTATCGGACTCCGAGACAGTCAGACGAAACGTGCATCGTACAACCTCAAAAAGGAAGTCGATACATACGTACTCGGTCTTTGGGGAGATGCGGCAAATCAGATGGATCCGGTTGACACCACTCCGGCAAACGCGCTGTCGATTATCGCGCAGCTCAAGGAAAAGCTTGAGGAGGCGAACGTTCCCGACGGTCAAAGCTGGATCGTCATTCCGCCTTTCCTTAAGGCTCAGCTCGTTATTGCGGGAGTCAAATTTCAGATCAACAACGGCATCAACGGTACCGGCATGATCGGATACACGAACGAGCTTGGGTGTGACCTGTTTGTTTCAAATCAGCTTGCCGCAAGCGGCGGCAAGACCGTTTGCCTTGCAGGCTCTTATTCCGCTATCGCTTACGCGGAGCAGGTTCTCGAAACTCAGGTCATTGACAGACTTGAAAATTCGTTCGACACCGCCATCAGAGGCAGGATCGTATTCGGCGCAAAGGTTATCAAGCCGAACGAGCTTGTTGCCTGCCCTGTCGGCAACGGCGGTTACAGCATTTAACACGGAATCAACTTAACGGGAGGATTATATTATGGCAACAAAAATCAATGTCACAAGATGTGCAAAAAGAAACGACGCCACAGCCCTCAGCAGTGTGACCTGTAATTCGGCAACCGCAGGCGCGGCGCAGGATTACACTCTCACCTTTGACGGTGCGGATGACCACTCCGGAATTATTGTCCACAACGCAGGTACGAAGGATATCACCGTAAAGCTTTCGGATGCCGACGGTTGCGGTGCGGTCAAAAACAAGGCTCTCAACGTTTACAGCGGGTCGTATGTACTCATTCCGATCGAAAGCGGCAGATGCGCAAAAAACGGCATCGTCACGCTGACCGTAACGCCCGAATCGGGCTCGGCTCTTTCTGCCTGCCAAGTCACGGTCATGGGCTTTGTCACCGGTATCGTCACTAAGTGAGACTGCAATGACGGGACGCGAACTTTATGCAGCAGCGCTCGACATCGCGGGGATCAGGCTGAAAAGCGGCGGCATTCCCGCCACGGCAGACGACCTTTCGGCACGCTCTGTTTCACTCATCAACATTCTTATCGCCGAAAACAGCTTCCTGAACGGTTTGCTTGACCCGGGCGCTGCGGCGCCGGTGCTTATTTCGTCGCTTGACGACACTGTGTCGCTTGATGCAAAGCTACTTGGTTCCGCGCTTCCATACGGACTGTGTGCACTGCTTATGCTGCCAGACGATCCGGATGAGGCGGCATTGCTTCATAACAGATACGTTCAGGCGATCGTCAGGATCAAAAGCGAACTTCCCGCAAAGCGGCAGGATATCACGGAGGTTTACGGTCGGACATGAGAAAAAATCACACGATAATCACACGATTCGGAGGACTGAATCAAAGTGCGTATTCGGGCGATGACACGGTTTACAGCCCCGATATGCTGAATTTCCGCATTACGGACAGATATGAGCTTGAAAAGCGCGACGGTTTCGAAACCGTCGCGCAGTCCACCGCACCGGTACGCGCAATGTGGTGCGGTGAGATCGCTTCCGTCAGACAGCTTATTTACGTTTCGGCGGGACAGGTCGTGAGCTACGGACTTTCGGACGGCAGTTCGACGGTAATCGGCAGCATCGCGGACGGTGTCACGAATATTTTCGGGTTCGGCGGCTTGGTTTACATTCAAAACGGCGTTGACTATTACCGCTATGACGGCAGTACGCTTGAGTCGGTTGAAGGATATATTCCGATTGTCGCAATTTCCACGCCGCCTGCGGGCGGCGGTGTGGCGTATGAAACGGTAAACATGCTGACTGCAAAGCGGAGACAGCTTTTTTCAAGCGATTTTACCGCAAAGGTTTATGTACTTGCCGAAAAGGAGCTTGACAGCATCGTCAGCGTCAAAGTCAACGGTGCTGTCACAAATCAGTATGACGAGGACCTCGAAGCGGGAACGGTTGAGTTCTTCGCGCCGCCGGCTGCGGGTCTCAACAATGTCGAAATCACATACAGCAAAAGTCATTCACTCAGGCAGAGGATCACAGGAAGCAGTCATTCCATGCTGTTCGGCAGCAATGCGGACACGCGGATTTTTATGTGGGGGAATCCGGGATTCCGGGCGTATCGTTTTCATTCGGAGCTTGCAGACGGCGTTCCCAGCGCGGAATACTTCCCTGAGCTGAATTATACGGTCATAGGCGCGTCGGAAATCACCGACATCGTTCAGCAATATGACAGGCAACTTATTTTTACGCCAGATTCGGCGTATTACAGCTACTGCGATGTGCGTACCGACAGCGCGGGAAAGGTTTATTCATCGTTTCCCGTGTTTTCGCTGAATTCGTCGAAGGGCAACCTTGTTACGGCATCCGGTTGTGCTGTCAACGGCAAGCCCGTCACCATGTGCCGCGACGGTATCAACATATGGGAATCGACTGCGATAGAAAACGAAAAAAACTCCGTCTGCTTCTCTGCGCCGATCGCCGACGTCATACGCGGGGTGCAGGCGGCGGGAGAATGGAGCAAATGCAGGCTGTTCGATTTTCAGACGGCAAGCGAGCTTTATTTCGCTTACGGCGCGGTGATGTATATTTTTAATTACCGGCTGGGTGTGTGGTATGCATATGATGGAGTGGAGGCGCTGTTGTTTTGCGACTGCTACGGCGAGCTTTATATTGCGGGAAACGACAACAGCATTTACCGATACGGCTCCGGATCGAAAGCGCATACGGCATATTGGACTTCGGAGTGCATGACGCTTTCGCAGCCGCTTTCACGCAAGGACATCGGAAGCGTCGTGCTTACGGCAGTCGTGGGGAACGACACGGAGGTCACGCTTGAATGCCGCGACGGCGAAGAACGGTCGGGTATGGCGGTGTCGCAGACATTTTCGCCTTCATATTCCGGAGTCAGGTATGTTGCGGCGCGACAGTTGCGTATCTCCATGCGGCGTGTTCACTCACTGAAGCTCAGGGTAAGCTGCGGAAGCGGCAAGGCGCTGACGCTGAAAAGCATCGGCATCATTTCAACAAAGAAAGGAGAAGCCGAATATGGCATATGAAGAACTTATCAGGAAAGCGAAGGAGTATCTTGCGCCCGAAGGCGGCGAATTCGAAAGCTATTACAGAAAAGCGGCGGAAAATCTCAGAGCAGATTACAACAGCTCGCTCGCGGAGCTGAAAAAGCAGTACGGCAAAGACAAAAACGCCGCCGCGGCTCAGTCGATGCAGAATCTGCGAAACATGAATCAGTACCTCGCGGCGCGTGGTCTTTCAAGAAGCGGCGAAGGAGTTCAGGAGCAGCTTAACGCAAATATTTCGCTTGCGAATACACTCTCGGAGCTTGCGGACAGCAATTCAAGGCAGATGGCTGAACTTGCGAAAAGCAGAAATTCGGGTCTGCTTGCGCTTGAAGAAAAGCGCATTGACCGAAAGGACGCGAACGAAAAGTGGCTCACCGAGCGTGCGTTCGAAGTTGCCAAGGCGGAGAACGCAAAGGCGGAACGCGAGGAGGACATTGCGCGGGAGGCACAGCAGATCGCGGACGAACGTGCATATCAGGATACGGTGCGCCGTGAAAAGTACGCATATCAAACGTCAACGCGGGAGGCAGAGCAGGCTTTCAAGCAGAGAAGCACGGCAGAGGCGCGCGAATACGAGCTGATGAAGATCGCCTCGCAACGCGAATACGAGGATGCAGTGAGAAAATACGAACATGAGCTTGAAGCGGAGATACGTGCCGAAAAAGCAAAAACAGACGCCGAAAAAGCCGCTAAAGATCAGGAATACAAGATGGAGTATTATTTGCGGCAGCAAGCCGACAAGGAGCGTCTGCTTGACGAAGAGCGCGAGTACGAGGAACGTATCAAGGCAAGCGACAGAAAATACAATGAGGCTCAGAAGCAGGCAGAGCGCGAATACAGCGCCGCTCAGAAGGCAAAAGAGCAGTCAGATGAAAAGCGTCGGATCGCCGAAGAACGCGCGTACAAGGAGAAGCTTGCGGAAGCGGAAAGAGCGGAAAAGGAAAAGCAGGCAAGGCAGGCGCAGCAGGATAAGCTGGAGCTTTACAGATTGCAGCAAGCCGACAAGGAACGTCTCATTGCCGAAGAACGGGCATATAATGAAAGTAAGAAAAACGGCGCAGGAACAACCGGAGACGGAAAGGCGGAAGACGACAAGCGGAAAGATGCCGCTTCCCTTTCTTCAAGCGAAAAAAGCTATGTGAACAGTACGGCGAGATCTATACTTTCGGCGGCAACGGAGGGCGGAAAAAGATTCACCACGCTGAAGGAACGCGGCGCCGCGTATGAGCTGCTTTCGGAGCTTGAAAAGCAGGAAACGGGAGCGGAATACGTTGACGCCGTGCGAAACAGCCTTATTGCGGCGGGATACAAAGAGCCTACCGCAGATGAGCGCAGAGTGCTTTCGGTTGCGGAAGGCGCTGAGGAGGCTTACAACGACGCGTACCGAAAAACAGTGGATAGGCTTGCGGAGGAAAGCATAAACAGTATTGCCGCCAAACCGCTTGCAGTCGGGAACGCCGCCGACGCTCAGCTTGAATATATCTTCACTCATACGGGAGACACACAGGCATTTTACGAAACCTGCGACATACTTTCCATAAGCCGCGACGCCGCTTTCAGATATCTGCAAAAGAAAAACGCCGCTGAAAACAGCGGCGGAAGCGGCATGAAAAAAGCATATCAGAATATACTGAAGGATTAGGAGAATTTTTATGGATCTCAACGAATATATTTCGCCGTCGCTGGCGGCACTCGTGCCCATACTCTATATATGCGGCATTGCAATCAAAAAGAGCAGTATCGCTGACTACAAGATTCCGTTCATTCTCGGAGGTATCGGTATCGTACTGGCAAACATATGGTTGTTTGCCGCAGACATTCCGTCAGGTTGGCAGGATGCGCTCACAAAGTTGCTGTCCGGCACAATGCAGGGCATAATCTGCGCCGCTTGCAGTGTTTACACCAAAAACATCGTCAAGCAATACGGAAAAAGAACAGACGGCGGAAAGGACGGGAACGGCGGAGATGCTTAGACTCATACGCGGATGTATTGCGCTTGTTATAGGCTATATCTACGAAATATAGCCTATGGACTACATCATTGAAGCAATTGTTATTGCCGCATCGTCCACAGGAGTTTTCGGCGCGATAATTGCCGCGTTGCTTTCAAAGGCGTTCCGGAAAGCAAAAGAGGACGCGGACAACAGGAGAAACGAGCGTTACGAAGGAGAACTTCTGAGAAGCGAATACGAAGAGCTGTCCGCAGAGCTTCTGCTCTCGCTTGCAAGGTATCAGCACGGTTGTACCGACGAAGGCGCTTTGAGAGAAGCGGAGGAACGTTTCACAGAGCTGATGGAAAAGCGCAGGCGGCGCAACCGCGAACAGCTTTTCAGACACATTGTCGTGTAGTGTAGCTCCCTTCAAAACCGATGAAAGCTGACATACTCTTTTTCCAAAAAGCGGAGCAGGCATCCTTACAAAACGGAAAACCGCAAAGCATCGATTCGTCATCGGTGCTTTGCGGTATTCTTTCAGATAAGAAGCATTCTGTCGTTGCTCAGAGATTTTCCGGATACTTCACGGAAGCCGTCAAGAAGATCCTGTACTGTCAGTGAGCTTCTCTTTTCCCCCGAAACATCCATCACGATCCTGCCGCGGTCCATCATCACGGTGCGGTTGCCAAGTTCAAGGGCAGACTGCATATTATGGGTTATCATAAGGCAGGTTATGCGGTTTTCGGCGACGATACGTGTCGTCAGCTCAAGCACCTTTTCTGCCGTTCCCGGGTCAAGAGCGGCAGTATGTTCATCGAGAAGCAACAGCTTCGGTGTGTTGAGTGTCGCCATCATGAGAGTAAGTGCCTGGCGCTGTCCGCCGGAAAGAAGTCCGACAGGCTGGCTCATACGGTCCTCAAGTCCCATATTCAGGAGTGCGACACGCTCGCGGAAACGTTTTTTGTCGGCTTTGGAAAGGAAGCTGAGCCATCCTCCGCTTCCCGCCGCAAGTGCAAGGTTTTCTTCAACGGTCATACCGGGTGCGCTTCCGCGCATCGGGTCCTGAAACAAACGTCCGATCTGCTTTGCACGTTTATACTCCGGTTCAAGCGTTATGTCGCTGCCGTCGAGGAATATTTCGCCGGAGTCAACCGTGAAGTCACCTGCTATCGCTCCGAAAAGAGTTGACTTCCCTGCGCCGTTTGCGCCGATAATCGTTATGAAATCTTCCTTGTTCACCTTGAAGGAAAGATTGTCAAGAGCGGTTTTGGCATCAACCGTCCCGGGGTTGAAGGTCTTTGTTACGCCTTTGAATTCAAGCATTGGTACTGCTCCTTCCGAAACGCTTTTTCAGCCTTCGTACCGCAAGCGGGAGCTGTTTTTTCAGGTACGGGAGAGAGATCGCGATGACAACTATCACGGATGAAACGAATTTCAGCATAAACGCGGGCATATTGAGCCTGAGGGCGACGGTATACACAAGGCGGAAAACAAATGCGCCGAGGACCATACCGACGATGCGGAGAGGTATTTTCCTCTTGCCGAGGAACACGGAGCCGATCAGCAATGATGCAAGCGCAACAGTGACCATACCGGTGCCGATGTCGATATTTACCGATTTCTGCGACTGTGCCAGCAGGCAGCCGGACAATGCGGTGAACGAGTTTGCGATGCAGAGACCGATTATTGTTGTGACAGTGGGATTTATTGACGAGGAACGGACCATGTCGGGGTTATTGCCGGTCGCACGGATCGCAAGTCCGAGACGTGTCTTCAGAAAGAACGCAAGGAACAATCCCACGAGCAGTACTGCTGCCGCGGCAATTATCAGCCTGTATGTATCGGCAAATGCGGTTTCCTTTAATGCATCGCGTAAAACGGTGAAAACCGTTTCGGTCCTGTTCATATTGAGAAGCGAGGAATTACCCATAACCGCGATATTGACGGAATATAGAGCGGTATTCACTATGATGCCCGCAAGCAAGCTGTTCACGCCCATTTTCGTTTGCAGTATTGCGGTGACAAATCCAGAAAGGACGCCTGCCAGCATTGCCGCGGGTATTGAAAGATACGGGTGTCCGGAAATGGCGACTGTCGCGCCTACCGTTGCGCCGAGGGTAAAACAGCCGTCGGTCGAAAGGTCGCATACGTTCAGCATCGAGTAGCTGAGGAAGAGTGCGAGCACGGTGAGCGCACTTATCAGTCCGAGCTCCAACGCCGTTTGCAGCAATGTCAGCATTTTTTGTTACCGTCCTTTTTCAGAATTATTCGAAGTCTTCCGCTGTGGTTATCGTCTGTACCTTTGTGCAGTAGGGAGCAAAGGCTTTTTCGAGATCTTCGAACTTCAGACCGAGCTTTTCGCAGATTTCGGTGTTTACGGTTGCGATACCGTTGTCAAAGGTACGCACGGAAAGGGTGGCGGGAGCTTTGCCGTCAACAAGGATTTCGGAAACCATATCCGCTGTTGCGACGCCGAGGTCTACATAGTCAACGCCGTAACCGAGGAATGCGCCGTTCAGGGCAAAGGAATCAGCGCCGGCGAAGTGCGGAAGCTTTGCGTCGGCAAAGATCTCATAAATGGAAAGCTCGGCTTTCATTACGGTGTTGTCGGTGGGAGTGAATACGGCTTCTACGCCGTCGCTTACAAGCGCCTGCGCGGCAAGGCTTATTTCATCAACAGTCGTTCCGGTACGCTCGATCACTTCGATGCCTTTCGATTCAAGGAATTTCTTTGCCGAAGCGATCGGGGTTGCGGAAGAATCCTGACCGATGTCGTAAAGCATGCCGACTTTTTTGATGTCGGGGTTCTGCGCAAGGATAAGGTTCATTACCGCGTCGGTGTTGAGGTAGTCGGATGTGCCGGTTATATTTGCGCCGGGCGTTTCAAGAGAATCGACAAGCTGTACGCTGACAGGGTCGGAAACAGAAGCGAATACGACGGGAATATCCTTACCCTCGGTTGCCGCCTGCATTGCCATTGCAACGGGGGTTGCGACACCTATCATAAGATCAACGTCATCGGCAATGAAATTTGCGATTATCTGTGACAGAACATTTGAATCGCCGTTGCAGTTGTCATATCGGATTTCGAAGGTGACGTTCTTTTCGGTACCGATCGCGGCAAGACGTTTTCTGATATTCTCGACTATCTGGTTAAGTGATGCGTCGTCAACATAATTGCAGATGCCGACGGTATAGGTCTTTGACGAAGGTGCCGTGCTGTTTTCGGACTTGCTTGCTTCGTCTGTGCCTCCTGAGCACGATGCAAGTGCGGCAAGAGTGAGGATGAGGGCTATGGTGAGAGCTATTATCTTTTTCATTTTGATGTGTTACCTTTCATGATGGTTTTGATTTTGACGGGATTCGCATAGATTTATATATTTTCGATACGGCGCTTCCGCGCCAGTGCTTTGTCATACAGAACATCTTTTTACCTCCGTTTGCCGGAAAAACAAAAATCCTGTCCCGGCAATAAATAATGCCGGGACAGGAAAAATTCCTGTGGTGCCACCCTGCTTGACGCTGAAAATGCGTCCACTCACACGTACTGACATACGCTGATTTTGTTGACGGAGTTATCCTACTCCGGCGCACATACTTCGGAAGAATCCGTTTCCGTTTGCCCTCAGAAGTCCATTCGGGTCCGTCTTTTTCTGCCGCAATCACACCGCCTGCGGCTCTCTGGAAGAACAGGTTCGAAGCCTACTTACTCTTCATCATCGGTTTGATGCGAGTATTATATCACGGCATTTTTCGTTTGTCAATAGCATTTTTGAATTTTTTCGGATTTTTTCAGAGATAAACCGCTCTGCCGAGTGCGAACGAATACAGTACAGCGCGGCTGACCCTGCGCCCCGTCATCTTTTCAACAGCGCGGCAATAGTAACCTATCTGTGTCCTGTGGCGCGTTTTGAGCAGTTCCTCGCCGTCGTTTTCGCGGACCCGGTCGGTTTTGTAATCCACTACGGTATATGTGCCGTCAGGATTTTCGAAAAAGCAGTCTATCACACCCTGTACAAGAATGTTTTCCTCACCGGTTCCGCCGAGTACGACCGAATCCTCGATCAACGTGAAACGCATTTCACGTTTCAGCATTGGCGAGGTTTTCATTTCTGCGTACAGCGGAGAGCCGAAAAAGCGTTCGATCTCGGCGTAGCGTATCGCTTTTCGGGTGTGTTCGTCGATCAGTCCCGCAGAAAGAAGGCGCATTGCCTCGGCGTACACACCGTTTGTCTCGACATTTTCGAACGAGCAGAACTGCATGAACATATGCGATGCCGTACCCATCTCGGCGGGAGTCGGTTTTCCGCTTTCGGCAAAATCGGGGGCTTTCAGCGTTATACTGCGCGAGACGGTGCGTTCGTATTCGTCGTCCTCAAGAAGTCCGAGACGCAGCTCCGAGACCGCGACCTTGGCGGGGGTTCTTGTTGCTTCGGGATAGTCATAGTCCTTCCAGCTCACCTCTTCGCCGGCGACGCGCTTTTCGGCGGCACGGCGGAAATACTCGGGCGTCGGAAGTGCGTCAGCCATCATAACATCGACATTGAAGCACTTTGACTTGTTACCGTTAAGGGCGTATATCATGCGCTCCATATTGCTGTTTTGCTCGAAGAAGTCCTTGCGCGTCACCTCGTCGGGATCGCCGTTAAAGCAGCCGGTGACGTACAGCTGCTCCTTGGCGCGTGTGAGAGCGACATAGAAGCAGCGAAGCTCCTCACGCAGCATTTCCTTTTTCTCGGAAGCGACAGCCGCAAGCTTTATAAGCGGCTGATATGAGCAGAGTCCGGCGGCGGTCCTGAGATCGCAGTAAACGAAATTATCGGCTCCCACAACGTAAGGCATCCGAAGGTCCTTCACGTTGAATTCGCTGCCTGTGCCGCATACTATGCATATCGGGAATTCAAGCCCTTTTGAGCGGTGAAAGGTCATTATCCTCACGCAGTTTTCATTGCTTCCGCTTCTGCCTTCAACAGAAGTTCCGAGGTTTTTCAGGTATTCGAGAAACGCTCCGAGTCCGCGATATGCGCCCGATTCATATGAGACGGCGAGCTTATACAGCGTCATCAGATTGTTCTTCTTTTCGTCGCCATGGTCAAAACAACTTACCGTTTCGACAAGACGTGTGTCGGTATACATACGCCATATGAGCTTATGGGAAGGCATTTCAAGCGCCAGTGACGATAGGTGTCCGACAGTCCGGATGAAGACGGAGCATTTTTCAAGAGTATTTATATCGGGACGCTTTCCGCGCGGAGTTTTGCGGCGCAGTCCCGAAATATACGGCGGCGTTATTATCTTATCTGCGGTATAGCGCCTGTGATGCGTTTTGCGGTCGTATTCGTTCGCGCAGGCGGAAACGGCGGAGTAAAACGACAGTTCGGGGCGGAAAAGACGCGTCAGACGAAGTTCCTCAGCCGTAAACATGAATACCGGACTGCGGAGTGAGGCGGCAAGCGCTATTTCGTCCGTCGGGTCGTCGACAACCGTCAGAAGCGAAACCGCAAGCATTATTTCGGGCTGTTCGAGGAAACCGTTGTCGTTTTCGGCGGCAAACGGAATGCCGTGTTTGCGGAAAACACGCTCGAACGCCGCGCTCCTGCCCGACGCAGAACGGAGAAGGAACGCAAAAACGACGAAATTCAGGCGCG
>FR892205.1:5139-6562 GCA_000433115.1 Ruminococcus sp. CAG:382 | reverse complement strand
CCGCGACGGTCGCTTCGCATTCGTCGCGCTTGCCGGACGGTGCGTCCGTTATGCAGGTGACGATGGCGGGGAGCGGATATTTTACGCCGGAGGCAAAAACAAGCTTTTCGTTTTCATAGGAATATCCGGTATTTTCGGGTGTATAGAGCTTTTCGAAGACTGCGTTTACGAAGTTTACGACATTTTCACTGCTCCGGAAATTCTCGCGGAGGTAAATCTTGCCCGTATCTCCTTCACTGTCAACATCGGGAGCGTTTTTTACTCTGTCTCCGAATATACGCGCCGAGGCGTTTCTGAAACGATATACGGATTGCTTCACATCGCCCACGAAGAACGCATTGTTCCCCTTTGAGAGGAGCGAAAAAATCATGTCCTGAAGCGGGTTCACATCCTGGTATTCATCGACGTAAAGCTCACGTATTCCCGCAGCGTAACGGCGGCAAAGCCCGGTTCGGACGATTCCGCCGGGCGTCCTTTTGCCGAGCAGCTTCAATGTCAGATGCTCAACGTCGGAATAGTCGCATATTCCGCGCCGGTTTTTCACGGCAGTGTATTTTTCATCAAGGGCAAACAGGATGCTCTTTATCGCTTCGTTTATTCTTATTACCTTTTCGCAGTCCTCTGCTATCTGCTCTTCGGTGAAGGCAAAGCTTTCCGCAAGCTTATTCATACGGGCGGTTATGAAGTTTTTCTCATGCGTTATATGTTCTACCGCATCACGCTCCATGCCGACGTTATACAGTCTGCCCGCAGAGAAAGATGTGACGGCGCTTTTCAAGGCGGAATAGCCGTCGTATTTCCGTTGACATAATTCGGTTAAGTCGTCATACATTTTTTCGATGATGACGATATGCTTTTCGGATGTTGCGGCAGCTTCAACGAATTCAAAAAGCTTTTCCGCACGAATTCTCAGAGTATTGAGTTTACGTAATGTATCGTCCATGATCTCGGCACCCGCAGGTGTCGCGAAAAAGCCGCCGGACCTGCAGTCAGCCGTTTTCAGCTTTTCGTTTTCAATGGCGGATATGTATGAATCCTTCCAGAACGGTGTCGCGCGGAATTTGCCGTACAGCTCAAGAAGCATTTCGTCAAGGCGGTTCATATTTTTATCTCCGCCGAATGAATCGGCAAGGAGGACTATATCACCGTCGTCACGTTCAAACGCTTCCTCTTCCACCTCGGTAAGACATTCGGCAAGCAAGGGCTTCGTTTCGCCGTCGTCAGCCATACGGAGACGCGGGGAAAGCCCGAGCTGTTCGAAATTTTCACGCACAAAGCGATAGCAGAAGGAAGATATCGTTGAAATACGGGCAGACGCAATTTTCAGGCTCATTTCGGACAGCCTTCGGCTTTCGATATTTTCAGCCGCCGCAGATGACAGGGCTGTATACAGCTTTTCCTTCATATCGGCTGGCGGCGCGTC
>FR892205.1:0-5105 GCA_000433115.1 Ruminococcus sp. CAG:382 | reverse complement strand
CGACAACAATGTCGTCGATATCGCCGCCGTCGATGATCCCGCGTATTATACGTTCGGTAAGTACTGTGGTTTTGCCGCTTCCGGCTCCCGCCGAAACGACAAGAGACTTTCCTTTTGTTTCAATGGCTTTGAGTTGTGACGGTGTGTATTCAGGCATTGTCGTCCCCCATTTCTATCTGATTTTCGCTGTGCTCGCGGCATATACTGTTGTCGCCCGCAAGGCGGCAGACCGTTTTCATGTCGCAAAAGCGACAGGCGTTATGGCTGTCGTCAAGCTTCAGCGGTGACACGTTCATATTGCCGCCCGTCAGCTCATCGGCAAGCTTTCCGATGTAGTTTTCGACGGACAGTTTCAGCTTGCCGAGCTGTTCGACAGTCGCCACGGAAGAACGGTAGTCAAAGGTTTCGTCCTTTTTTAGCTTTGCGGGAAGATATATCCCGCATACGCCTTTTTCCATTGCGTCGGCAATTTCCGTGTCAGCAAGAATAATGCCGCTTCTTTTGAAACGCTTTTTCACATACTTATCTATGTCGGCTGCTTCGTCCGGTGTCGATTCCTTGCCGGGAGCAAGCGACGCCGGCACATACAGCACCCCCGCGGGGAGTTTGTTTTCCTTGCGGCAGAGGGAGAACAGATACATGAGCATTTGTAATCCAAGTCCCTCCTTCAGTGCCTTTTTCGAAAATACGGTGGATCCCGTTTTATAATCGACAACACGAATATATATTTCGCCGCCGCGTTTATATTCATCGACTCTGTCGACAGTGCCGCAGACGTTCACACGCATTCCTCCGGGAGAATATACAACGGTCTCGTCGCCCGTGAGTTTTCGTTCAAAGGCAACAGGCACAAAGCCGCTTCCGGACAGTTCGTCGGAAATGTTGCGTATAAGCAGGAAAAGCGTATTTTTGAGACGTGTGCAGATATATCTGAAACGGCGGTCGCCCTTGCCCTTGCATACCGACAGAATGTATTCGTCCGTGAGACGGTCGACCTCTGTCTTTATTTCGTCATCGGACGGTGGTACAAAGCCGCCGTTTTTTACGCGCGACGCCATGAAAAGTTCAAGGATGCGATGCACAAAGGTGCCGATCTCGGGGTAATCAAAGGCGGCTTTTTTGTTTTGCGTCAGCTTCAGGATGTATCGCCCGAAATATGAAAATGCGCAGTAGGTATATTTTTCAAGGCGCGATGGAGAAAGATACAGCCCGCTTGCGGTACTTTTTGAAATAATTGCGTTTGTGTCGCAAAGAGGCGACGCTTCAGCGCGTCCGGTCATATCGAGTCCCATCGATGCGAGGCGCGCGACAATATCCTCAGGCATTGCGAGGATATTTTCCGCCGCGGCTTCCGGTGAAAACGATATGTCAAAAAAGCTGTCACCGAATGACGTCCTTTTCGCGTCCGGAAAAAGGCGCATGAGATGAAGTGCCGCTATTGAGGGGCGGGACGGTCTTGCATCGTTATAAATGACCGTCAGCTTTTCGGTCGGAGACGTTGCCGCGACGTAAAAATACAGCTTTTCCTGTGCGCGGCGCTTTTTTGATGTGTCGCCCATGTTTATGCCATGCTGTTCAAGCGCCGCAAGCTCATCGTCGCAAAGAAGTCCGCTGTTTTCGGCAGATGCGGGAAAAACGCCGTCGTTTACTCCGAGAAGAATTGCCGCGCGGACATTGCCGGAGCGCACCATTGATGCGTCGCCGACTGTCACGGCATCCGAAAAGAGAGGGATCGTGCCGACCTTATATTCGGAAAACGCAAGCCTCAGCATGAAAAGAAGGCGTTCGGGAGTTGCTTTGCTGTCACCGCACACCATTGAAAGCTGTTCGAGAACGGATATCACAAGTCCCCAGAGCTGTGTCAGCTTCTGCGCTCCGTCCTCATCTCCGATGCTGCGGCAATATTCAGCCTTGCGGACAGTCGCTTTATCGGCGCCGCAGGACACAAGATGAGTGTACAAGGCAGAGGCACAGTCGGAAAACGTCGCATTTTTGGCGCAAAGTGCGTCATAAAGTGCAGAAAGCTGTTCGCAAACGACATTTTTCGCGCTGTTGACATCGGCAAGTTCGCGCTTTTGCCGTTCTGTCGCTTCCTCGATATATCCGTCAGGATTGGCAAGCCACGGCTCGTTTTTTATCCATGCTTTGCCGCGTATATCCCATGTGGATGCGTAGCGTATGAGCAGACGCGATTTCTGAGGCGGCAGTCCGGTGTAGCCGCTTTTTATGTATTTTTTCATTACGGGAAGCGAAAAGCCGTCGGCGCACGCTTCAACCGCAGAAAGCAGAAACACGGGGAGCGGCTTTTCGGCAAGTTCATCCTTTGATGACATGAAAGCGGTTATTCCGTGCTTTGTAAGAACGGCGTCGATAACGCCGTCATACTGCGAAGATGTACGCGCGATTATCGCGATATCGCGCATGCGCATCCCCTGCCCGATCAGGCGTGTCACCTCTGCAGCCGCCGCTTCACATTCTTCAAACAGCGATCGGCAGGCGACAAAATGCAGTGAATCGCCGGCATCGGCGGTATCCGCCGTGCTTTTCCATATATGCTCTTCGGCAAAGGCGAGTGCCGACGACGAAGCGCGATGATTTACCGGCAGAATTATATCCTTTGTTTTCACGACACGGGAGACACGGAGAAATGAGCCTTCGGTTTCGTCAAAGGTTCCCGTCCGGTCTTCGGGATCATACAGAAATGATATGTACACATCACGCGCCTGACGCGCTATCGCATCTATTATGCGATGTTCCTGGCATGTGAAGCTGTAAAACGAATCGATTATCACCGTTTTTTCTTCAAAAAACGGCATTTTTTCAAGCTTTTCGGCGTATGTAGTCAATGAATCGGCGCTGTCGCCGCCAAACTGCGACGACAGTTTTTCGTATTCCTTTGCTATTTTCGCTATATCGCCGATCTTGCCGGCAAATGATCGCGGGAGCGCTTCAATGGCGTTTTCAAGCATTTCCGTGCTGATGCCGTTCTGTTTCAGAAGCGCAACCTGCCCGGCGGCGTTTTTCACAAAATCGACATCACTTGCAACGTTTTTATAAACCTCAAGGTCTTCCGCAACATTTTCAAGCGCCGTTGCCATGAGCATATCTCTGCCCGCTTTGTCAAGAGATGAGGCGCTGAGTCCGCCGTATTCACGGTATGTGCGGTTCGGCAGACGCTCGAAGTTGAGTATTTCACAGCGAAGGTTTGCGCGGTCACCGAAGCGCGTGAAAACAAGGCGTTCATAGTCCAGCGACTGCTGTTCGGGAACTATGACGACGGCATCACCGCCGGAGGATATTATATCTCCCAGCAGGCTCAGCATATATTCTGTTTTTCCGCTGCCGGAACGGCCGCATACGCGATACAGCATTGGTGTTCCTCTCAGTTGAATAATTCAAGTATAAACAGCTTCAGTCTGAAGCGTAGTGATGATTTTGATTTTGTAAATGTGGCGGTCTCGCCGCAGTTATCGACCGAGCTTATGCTCCTTGCCGCGCCGTTGCACATCGGCGGGAACATCACGCACCACCAGTTCTTTCCTTTTGCGTCTCCGAGACGGACACAGAGGGAAAGGTACTTTCCTCCGGGGATCTCGGCATCGCCATAGTCACGTGTCGGAAAATCCTCGGTCTCAAGGGTCACGCTTCCGCAATAGTCAAGTCCGTTTGCGGAAAGAACGTCGTTTGCGGTCTGCTCAAGGGTATCAAGGGAGCTTTTTGCAATACCTACGGCTTCGTTATATGTGCTGACGTCAAAGATCTCATCCGCCTTTTCAAGAAGCGCGTCACGGACGGCAAGCTTCACGGTCTGATCGCACTCCGAGTCGGAATTTGCTATCACATGAAGCCTTATGACGTTTTTATATATATTTTCCTCTTTTACGGGCAGAAACGCCGCCGAAGTCAGACACACCCACAGTGCCGTCGAAATGCATACAATTATACGGGAAGAGCTTTTCATACTGTCACCTCAAAAATTTATTGGTTTGATGATGGACAGTATTGCGAAGATTTATTCACGCTTTTCTTAATTATTGTTTAAGACCTTTTAAGTTGCCTTAAGAATGATTGATTTTGTGCGTGACGGGAAGTATAATACAGACGTAAACTAAAGTGAGAAGCAATATTCGGGAGGTTTTTTATGAAAATTCTTGTACTCGGTGATTCGATAACAAAAGGCATTGTCTATGATGATATCAAGAAGAAATACGTCTTTTCGGACAAGAGCTTTGTCAGCCTTCTGAAGCAGGATAATCTTGAAATCGAAAATGTTTCGCTCATGGGCTCAACCGTGACAAAGGGGCTTCAGACACTTGAACGTCTCGGCAGCGAAGTGGGTAATTACGACTACACGGCGATTGAATTCGGCGGAAATGACTGTGACTTTGTCTGGTCCGAGGTTGCCGATTCGCCCGATTCGCCGCATCTTTGCAAAACTCCGCTTGAAAAGTTCCGCGTTGTATATGAAGAGATTGTCCGCAAGGTACGCGCACTCGGAAGCAAGCCGGTCATCGTTTCGCTGCCGCCGATCGATTCGTCCAAGTTTTACAAGTGGATCATCCGCGGGCTGAACGAAGCAAATATTTCAGCATTCCTCGGAGACAAAGAACGGCTCGGCAGATGGCAACAGTATTACAATCTCGCGGTTTCGCAGATCGCGCGCGTCATGAAGGTGCCGTACATCGACATCACTTCCCCGTTTTTTGAAAACAAGAACTTTGATTCGCTCACATGTACCGACGGGATCCACCCCAGCGAGTCGGGTCACAGGCTGATATACAATTCAATCAAGGCAAATATCATACCGCAGATCGCATGATTGTCAACACGCGAAGCTCAACGCTTCGCGTGTCTTTTTGCTTTTACGTCTGAAATTATCCTGTCGGCGATTTCCTGCGTCTCAAATATGCCGTACACCGACGCGCCGCTTCCGCTGAGCATTGCCGCAGACGCGCCGCTTTTCAGAAGCTCTGTCTTCAGATGCGCGGTTTCGAAGCGAAGTTTATTGCACACAGGCTCGAAATCGTTGAAGATGCTACCGCAGAGAAGTTCAAAATCGTTTGTTTCAAGGGCTTTTATAACGATATCGGAGGAACGGTACGGAC
>FR892204.1:76365-78771 GCA_000433115.1 Ruminococcus sp. CAG:382 | reverse complement strand
GAGATCGACGGTTTCATCAACGCATATCTTGCTAAGCTTATTGCCGATAACAAAAAATAAAAACGATTATGAAAGGAACTTACTAACCATGAAGCTCGACAAACAGAATCTCATCCGCGTCCTCTGTGCGCAGACACTTATTTGTTCATTGCTTTCCGCAATTTTTTCCGGCAAGAAAAAGACACTTTCTTCAATTTTTGCTGGTTTGAGCATTGCGGGCGCTCTGGCTAACCTTGCTCTCGTTTTCAGCGGCAAGTGTTGCTGCAAGAAGCTTGCCGTCGCCGACGATTTCGACGATCTTGACGATGAAGAGCTTGATGACAGCGATATTTTCTGCGATTTCGAAAACGATGCTGACGGATGTGATTTCGAAAATACAACAGACAACACAAACGAAGCCGATGACGGCGAGGAACCCGCTGCTGAGTAAAACCGGACACCATATAATTCCAGAGTGATGATGGGAAATCACCACTCTGGTCTTTTGCGCCATTATTGCGGCACAAAAACATCGGGCGCGTCGGCGCATGACCCGACCAAGCCCGGAATTGAAAACAAAAAACTGAAATACAAAAGAAGGTCTTATCACTATGGAAAAAGAAAAAGGCGGAATTTCCGTCAGTACGGAAAATATATTTCCCGTTATCAAGCGTTGGCTTTATTCCGATAAGGATATATTCCTGAGAGAAGTCGTGTCTAACGCTTGCGACGCAATCACAAAATACAAGCGCCTTGTTTCTCTCGGAAATATCGAATCCGACGGTAGCGAACCGCTCGTCAGCGTCACTGTTGACAAGGATACGCGTACTATTACGATATCCGATAACGGCATCGGAATGAATGCCGACGAGGTCAAAAAATATATTAACCAGATCGCGCTTTCGGGTGCGCTTGAATTCATTGACAAATACGAAAGTAAGGAAGGCAATTCCGGCGGTATTATCGGTCACTTCGGTCTCGGCTTCTATTCCGTGTTTATGGTTTCCGACAGTGTTGAAATCATCACAAAATCATATGACGGAAGCGGTGCAGTTCACTGGACCTGCTCTGCCGAGGGACAGTTCGCGATGGAGGACGGCAGCCGTGAAGGAAGGGGAACCGACATCGTTTTGCATATTGCCGATGATGAGGTAAGCTATCTTGACGGCGAAAAGATAAGAGAAGTGCTTGAAAAGTACTGCTCATTCATGCCGTACCCCGTGAAGCTCACTTGCGGTGACAAAAAGGACGAGCAGATTAATGACGTTTCTCCTCTTTGGCAAAAGAAGCCCGGCGATGTCACCGATGAGGAATATAAGGAGTTTTATAAGAAGAATTTCGGCGATTATGAAGATCCGCTCATGTGGGTTCATATCAATGCAGATTATCCTCTGAATTTCAAGGGAATTCTTTATTTTCCGAAGCGTAAAAATGATTTTGACAGCATGGAGCCGAAGGTGAGCCTGTATTACAATCAGGTGTTTGTTTCGGACAACATCAAGGAAATTGTGCCCGAATTCCTGCTTAATGTGCGTGGTATTCTTGACTGCCCCGAACTTCCGCTGAACGTGTCGAGAAGCTATCTTCAGACCAATACCTATGTCAGCAAGGTCAGCCAGCATATTGCAAAGAAGGTTGCCGACAGGGTCAACTTCTGCTTCAACAACGACCGCGAGGGGTTCGAAAAGCTCTGGAAGGATCTCTCGGTTTACGTTGAATACGGCTGTATGCGCGACGACAAGTTCTTTGACCGTGTCAAGGACTGCATCATATTTGCCGTGACCGACGGCAGCCATGTCACCGTTTCGGAATACCTTGACGGCAAGGATGAAGGTACGCTTTATTACACCACCGAGGACGATGCGCACAGCTATTACGTGTCGCTTTACAATGCAAAGGGAATCAAAGTCCTGAAGCTCGGTAAGCTTATTGATACAAATTTTGCGCAGTTCCTTGAGAGTAAGAACAACAAACTGAAATTCCGCCGTATCGATGCATCTCTTGATGCGGTCGGCGAAAAAAACGACGGCGACAATGATCTCGCGGAGCTTTTTGCCGAAGTCAGCGGAAAGAAGAAGGAAGATATCAGCTTTTGCGATATGGGCAGTGAGGACGCGCCGGCGCTTATTTCCATTGAAGAAGAATCACGCCGTATGGCAGATATGATGAAGGTTTACGGTCTCGGCGGCTCTCCCGCAGTTTATGAAAAGCTTGTTGTCAACAGCGGCAGCGAGGCGGTCAAGCGTCTGCCCGTAATGGACGAGGAAACACGCAAGCTTGCCGCAAAGCAGATTTATATGTCGGCTCTTCTGCTTTCACGTCCGCTTACAAAGGACGAGCTGAACGAATATGTCGCTCTGAACGCAAAAATACTGACCCGCATCTGAAAAAGTGCATATAAAAACAGCGGCAGGAAAGCTCTGTTGT
>FR892204.1:46060-76334 GCA_000433115.1 Ruminococcus sp. CAG:382 | reverse complement strand
GCGGCTGCCGCTGTTTTGCGGATTATTTGTTATCTGGAGCCGTAAACCTCAAGCTCGGCAACCGAGATGAAGTGCATGGAACCTCCGGCGGAGCCGATGAGTCGTATGCCCGACGCCTTTACGGGTTCAAAGGTGAAGGTATAGGTTTCAAAGTTCGCGCCGAAATCCGACTGTTTGTTGCCGTTGGGATATTCGGGTTCGGAAACTACGTCAAGCTTTTTCCAGCTGCCGTCAATAAGCGCTTCGATACGGAGGGTGCCGTTTTCGAACCATCCGCCGTTATCGAACTGCATTCCTTCGGTGAAAACCACCTTGTCAAACGAGTAGGCTTCGGAGAAAATATATCCGATATATTCTTCATGCGGGTCGCCGCGATAGAAGAAGGTATCGTACTGACCGAGGTTTGTACGGGTAATTTTGCCGTCGCGGATTATTTCGATGTCCTTGCTTCCGCTACCCTTTGGTTGCCCGACGTTGCAGGTGATGATGCCGAGATACGCAAGGTTGCCGTAGCCCTTGTATTCGGGAGGCTCATAGCCTTTGGTTGTCGTTACCTTTGCGGTCAAAGTACGAGAAATGCCTTCGCCGGAGGTAACGGTGGCTGATACGGTATAGGTGCCGGGTTCCTTGTATCTGTACATGCTGATGGCGTCGTCGAATACACTGCCGTCGCCCATATCAAGGCGGGTTGCGACAATTCCGCTGGCGTCGTAAGCGGACAGCGACACCGTCACAGTGCCGTTGTTTTCGGAGAGAATCAGCTCGGCAGAGGGCATGGCTTCCCACTGTTCGTAGGGAACCGCCTTTATGGGAGTGCAAGGGAGGCTGTAAGCGTCACCGTCGGCATAGCCGCTGTCGGTAAGGAACTCATTTGCAAAGCGGTCGCAAAGAGAAACCGCGGCGGCGAACGACATTGATGTGGTCGCAAACGGCGTTCCCGTCATATCAAGCCCGCTGAAGTATTTTTTCAGGGCGTTGAAGCCGTAATAATTGCCGAGAATACCGGCAACGGTTGAGGGGTTGCAATCGCTGTCCTGTCCGCAACGGAGGGAAATAAGGGTGCTTTTTTCAAAGTCGCCTTCGCCGTAGAGCAGACCCATGAGAACGTATGCGGAATTGAGCTTTGCGTCAATGTTGGCGGGAGATGTGGCGTACCAGAGGCAGCGGTCGGCATTTCCGTAATCGTTTTGGATAAGCTGCCAGCACTGTTCCCACGATTCGCCACGCTCGTAGTAGTCCACAACATCGTCCATTACCTTGCGGAAGGTGGTGTTTTCGGGTATTGATGCAATACCGGCGTCGATGATTTCGCGTACCGATGTTGCCGTGAAAGCCGCGGAGTGCATTGCCGAAACAAATACTCCACCGTATACGCCGTCGCCGTAGTTTGTGATGTGTCCGATATCAAAAGAACGCTGAGCGGCGGCTGAAGCATCGCCCGCGTAGATTACACCGACAAAATCGGCATTTATCTGCCAGTCAATGTCGTCGGCGTGGATATTGTATTCGGGAGAGCCGGAAAGCGGGGGCATTATGCCTGCTTTTACGTTGTCACGTCCGTACTTATTGGCGTGGTCAAGCGGGTATGTCGATTCGGCGAACGCCTTGGCAAGTTGCTCGACGGAGCAATTATAGCCGCTTTTCCGCATTTCCTCAACATAAGTCAGCTCAACATAAAGGTCGTCCTCGTTAAAGCCGTGATTGATGTCGAGCTTTGACATATCGGGTACTGCGTCCTCGGGAACGATTTGACCGCAATAATGAAATTCCGTGGGCGCGCCCCACGTTACACCGTACATCTGACCTGCCCAAGAGCCTCTGATTTTGTCGGTGAGGTCGGCTTTGGTAAGGACACGGTATTTTACTTCTTCCGATGCTGAGCTTTCGGATGAAGAAACGGAAGAATCATCGCTTTCGGTATGGGAATCCGAGTCGGAGGATTCCGTTCCGGTATTGCCGCCGCAGGCGACAAGAGAGATAAGCATGGCTGCCAAAAGAATGGATGTAATCAGCTTTTTCATATGTTGTTACCTCTGTCTGGTGGTGGCGAGTCTGAGTGATCTCTGCGCCATCTCGGTTATGGATACTCTTGCGTGACCGTCAAAACCGGATTCAAGGGTATCGTTGACGGGTGCGGTCCATTCCTTCGGAATCGAATTGAAGCCGTTTCTGACGCCTAGTACAGAGCCGACGGTTGCGCCGTTGCAGTCGGTATCGAATGCCTGCGCAACGGATATGCAGATGCTCTTGCCGTAGTCGCCGTTACCGTAAAGCAGGCTGGCGGCAACGATTTCGGTATTTGAAATGACGTGTGTCCAGTCGTGGGAGTTCTTTTCGTTCCAGCGCTTGTGGAAATCGTCAAAGAAATCGCTCTCGCTGACACCGGCTTCAAAGTCGGAGACGACCTTTGAGACCGCTTCATAGAAGCGGGAGGTACGGGGTACCTGAGAAAGACCGATATTTATGATGTCCTTGAGGTTATCGGTGCCGAATGCGGCGGCAATCATTGCGCTGACCCACATTTCACCGTAGATACCGTTTTTGATATGTGAAATCGCGGCGTCACGATATGCCATGGATGCCGCCTCCTCGGGGTTGCAGGGATTGATATATCCGTATACGTCGCCTCGTATCTGCGCACCTATCCATTCGCGGTACGGATTCTGATATTCGGCTGATTCAGGCGGCTGATATCCGTTCAGATAGTTACGGTATGCGACTCGCTCAGCGGTGCAGTACTGATCAATAAGCTGGGATGAAATCCAGTTCTGCAATACGTTTTCAGATGTGAAATCTCTGCCATATCGTTCTATAAGCTTGACGGCAAGAAGCATATAGTTTGTGTCATCATCGGAGGGCATATATCCGATATTGCGCGGAAATGCACGTTCCATGATAGGATGAAGTATACCCTCAGCAACCTCAGGGGTGATTTCTTCTCTTTCGATATAACGGCGGAGAGGGAAGTTGCCGGTTTTTTTAAGCACCGTGTTCAGCTCGCTGCCATACATACATTCGACGGGCTTGCCGAGCAGACAGCCGCATATACGTCCGAACCAGCCGCCCAGCATCTTGTCGGAAAGAACTTTTTCGGCAGGTATTCTGAGCTTTATGCCGTTTTCGTTGCGGGAGGCGAGGATGGCATCGAGGCTGTTCGGTTCATAATAGCCGAAATCATCTCTCTGAGGCGCTTCTGTTACGATTGAAAACAAAATTTCCGCAAGCTGGGATTTGTACTTGTTGTCTGGGAGCTGAGAAACGATTTTGAAAAGCTCTTCGTATTTTGCAATGTCCTTGCCTTCGTCAAAGGACTGACGGTATTCCGTACCGAGAGCTTTGAAATAGGAGTCCCAGAGATACTGCTTTTCGTATGATGGAAGTATCGGAATACCCATGCGATTTGCTTCCACTTCGGTTTCGCTGTTGCCGCAGAAGTAATCAACGCTTACTCCGAACAGTTTTGAAAGGGTAATGAGATTCTGCACCGTTGGCTGTGAATCGCCCGCCTCCCACTTCTGAATTGATTGGCGCGAGACGCCGACCTTCTCTGCAACGGCTTCCTGCGACATATGACGTTCTGTGCGTATTGAATAAATGCGTTCCGAAATCATAGATGACCTCCGTTCGTTTCAGTGACATTATTTTACCATGATTATACATCAAAAAACATGATTTTTCCACCAATTCAGCTGTTCAAATACTGCAACCGCAGGTTGCACAGGCAACGAAAAGGAGCCGCGGAAACGCAGGCTCCTTTTTCGGACAATCATGTTTTGTTCAATTTCGGCATTGCTTAGCTGTTATATACTGACCTTGATCGTGAAAAGGTCGCCCGCTTCGTCGATTTTCTCCTTGTTGCCGACAACGGCGCAGAGGTTCTTTTCGGTCAGCTTCTTCACCAATGCGGACAGCTTTTCGATATCCTGAGCGGTGGTTGACATAACGCGGCGCTTGCCCGCACGGCGCATATCGTCGTTTCTGCCTTCAAACCAGTTGGTTTGGGCGGCAAAACCGAGGTCACGGGGGCAGATCGGTCGTTTGTACGAAGAAACGGTGGAAATGATATACTTCTCGATATCGGGCGTCTTGACCGCGAAATCCTTAAGATATCCGACCGTCTTGTCGTAGGTTTCGGCAGTGGTTTTTACACCGGGATCACGATACGAAGTGAAACAGGCGTCTCCTGTTCTTGAAGCGGAGAATCCGGTTCCGTATGCACCGCCGCGGACACGTACCTCGTTCCAAAGCCAGTCAAGGGAGAGGATGTTGCGGAGGACGTTCAGGCTTTCGTCGTATTCAAAGCCGTCTTTGATGAGATTGAAACCTTTTGCAACAAAGTTTACGGCCGAAGGAATTATGAATGCTTCGTTTCCGTGATATTCGGGAGCGATTGTGTAATGCTCACCGGAAACTCCCTGTCTGAACAGAGGAGCGGCTTTTTCAAATTTGTCGAGTGCGGATTGCTCGCCTGTTATACCGATTGTGAGATTGTCGAATGTGAGCTGTTCCGCAACGGCTTCAAGAGCTGTTTTCACTTCGTCGAAGTCCTTGTCAAAGCGGTCGCAAAGCTCCTTGATGAAGAAATAATATGAGATGCCCTCCATGCGTTCCTGATATGCACCTTCAACGGAGCAGTATGAAGCGACGCGAAGGGAAGCGTATGAGTCGCCACTCCAGATTATCGATGTCTGGAGGTCATTTTTTATCTGCGGAATGAACTTTGCGATCTCGTTCTTTTCAAGACGCGATTCGTCGATCACCTCACCGACAAGTGTGAGCGCGTCGTCGAGGTTGCTTTCGATTATGCTTGAACGTACGCAGAATACCGGGGTTACGCTGTCAATGTTGTCCGATTTCGTGAATGTTTTCACGGAGGTTTCGAACGAGCCGAGATTGGTCTTTATTTCTGCGTCAAGGTCAGCTGCGGAGTGTTTTGCGGTGGAGATTTCACCGAGCAGTGTCGCATAAAGCGAAGCATAAGGAAGATATTCCGGTTTCAGTGCCGAAAGGTCGAAGTAATAGTTGATATATGCGATCTTTTTTGTGAAGGCGTTTGTATAGAGCAGCGTTCTTCCGTTATATTCCTTCACTTCGCAGGGCATTTCGGTTATATCGTCGCCGACATCGGAAATCTCCAGCTTTGGAAGCGTTGCGATTTCTTCCGGAGTGTTTTCTGATTGCTGATATGCGACAAGTCTGCGGTTCTTTTCAACAAGCGCCTCCAGCTCGGCGTCGGAAAGCGTTTTTCTGTATGCTTCAATGCGATCGGCTTCAGCCTGCGCCTGTTTCGCGGCGATGGTGCGTGAAGGAGTCATGACCACAACGGCTTTATGTTCGTTGTCAAGGATGAATTTTTCGATCAGGTCTTCAAAATATCTGCCCTCCGCGCCCTTGCGGATGTTTGCGATCGCCTGTTCGTATTCAAGGTACATTACGGGGTCACCGCCGTAAAGCCAAGCTGACATAATGTCAAAATTATAAAGCAGACCGACGGGTGTTCTGCCCTGTTTGCCTTCACGGAGATGGAATTCAGCCTGATTGATTTCGGCATTGAGTATCTTCTTGTCAATCCCGTTTTTGACGAGCTTTTTCAGCTCATTTGTCAGAAGGTTCAGGAAATCCTCTTTTTTGTCCGGTTCGGTGTTGCGCAGTTCAAAGAAAACGTACGGTTGTGCGACTCCGTCATAGATGAAAGCCGAGAGGTCGCTTCCGATACCGCTTGCGAGCACCGCTTTCTTGAGCGGAGACTCGTTTGTTGATGTCAGAGCGGAAATGAGGATATCAAATGCCAGGATTTTTTCGCGCTCCGAAAAATCGGCAACGACTGCGGAAAAGGCGATATAGCTGTTTTTCTCCTCTGTGTCCGATTCCGTTATGGGGTATTCGGCGGTGACATCCATATTGATGACCGGCTTCTGCATCGGAATATCAAAATGCAGTCCGGTGCGGGTATATTTAGAGAGATATTCTCTGTCTATGAATTCAAGGCGTTCCTTTATGTCCAAATTGCCGTAAAGAAACATATATGAATTTTCGGGATGATAGTATTTTTTATGGGCTGCTTTGAACTGTTCGTATGTAAGATCCGGAATATGTGCGGGGTCGCCTCCGGATGAATAGCCGTAAAGCGTGTCGGGGAAGAGGGCAGAACCTACTTCTTCGATTATGAGACGGTCGGGCGAGGAATAGGCGCCTTTCATTTCGTTGAAGACGACGCCGCGGTATGTCATGGGACCGTTTTTGTCCTCTATTTCGTAGTGCCAGCCCTCCTGCATGAATATCTCTTCGCGTGTGAGGCAGTTCGGCTCAAACACCGCGTCAAGATAAACCTCCATGAGGTTTGCGAAATCCTTGTCATTGCAGCTTGCGACAGGGTATCCTGTTTTGTCGGAGAAGGTGAGAGCGTTGAGGAAGGTTGCCATTGAACCTTTCAGCAGGTCGACAAAGGGTTCCTTTACAGGATATTTTTTTGAACCGCAAAGCACGGAATGCTCTATGATATGAAATACGCCGGTACTGTTCTCAGGAAGTGTTTTGAACATAACGGAGAATACCTTGTTGTCGTCGTCGCAGTCAAGATATATCAGCTTTGCGCCCGATTTAAGGTGTTCGAGCTCATACAGCTCGCCGCATACTTCGTCAATGTGCGAGGACTTCGTAACTTTGAAGCCGCCATAGACATTGTCAAGAGTCAGTTTAGTCATTATTCAGACCGTCCTTTCATACGGCAATGTCGTTTTCGCGGTACTGCCGTCATATTAACAAGTCAAGTTTATCATACATCGGTTTGATTGTCAAGGTTTTTCTTGCCTTCAGTCTTTTCGCCGCAGTCAACCGGCTTAGTGCTACAAACGCAGCGAATATATTTGATGATACAAAAAAATCCGAATCCGGGAAATCTCGGATTCGGAATTGGGATGTATATTATGCGATTTTCAGTTCTCCGTCAACATTGTCAACTGTTATTGTCGCGCCGTCAGAGAAGTCTCCGGCAAGAAGTGCGCGTGCAATGAGAGTTTCAAGGTGCGACTGAATGTAGCGCTTCATGGGACGTGCACCGAACACGGGATCGAAGCTTTCGTCGATAATAAGCTCCTTTGCAGCAGGTGTTATGGTGAGCTTGAGGTTCTTTTCTTCAAGACGCTTTGCAAGTCCTGCTGTGAGCAAGTCAACGATGTGACTGATGTTGTCACGCGTAAGCGGCTTATAGAACACGATCTCATCAAGTCTGTTCAGGAATTCGGGACGGAAAGTCTGGTGCAGTACGGTGTTGACTTTTGCTTTGGCATCATCGGTAATGTTGCCGTTTTCGTCAATGCCGTCAAGCAGGTACTGCGAGCCGAGGTTGGAGGTCAGAATGATTATGGTGTTCTTGAAGTCCACCGTTCTGCCCTGCGAATCGGTGATTCTGCCATCGTCAAGCACCTGAAGCAGAATGTTGAACACATCGGGATGTGCTTTTTCGATTTCATCAAACAGTACGACGGAGTACGGTTTTCTGCGTACCGCTTCGGTAAGCTGACCGCCCTCGTCATAACCGACATATCCGGGAGGCGCGCCTATCAGACGGGACACGCTGAATTTCTCCATGTACTCGGTCATATCGATACGTACTATATTATGTTCATCGTCAAACAGCGCTTCGGCAAGTGCCTTTGCAAGCTCTGTTTTGCCGACGCCCGTGGGACCGAGGAACAGGAACGAACCAATGGGTCTGTTCGGGTCGGCAATGCCGGCACGGGAACGGATGATTGCGTCGGAAACGCTCTTTACCGCTTCGTCCTGACCTATAACGCGCTTATGGAGAATTGCGTCAAGACCGAGTATCTTTTCGCGCTCGCCCTCCATCAGCTTGGATACGGGTATTCCCGTCCAGCGTGCGACGATTGCGGCTATTTCCTCTTCCGTCACTTTATCGCGGAGCAGGGAAGCGTTGTCCTTGCTTTCTGCGGTCGCGGTTGCGGCTTCAAGCTTTTTCTGAAGCTCCGGCAGCGTTGAATAACGCAGGCGTGATGCCTTCTCGTATTCATAATTGCGCTGTGCGTCTTCGATCTCGGCGTTTGTCTTTTCAATCTCGGCTTTCAGCTTTTTGACATCTTCGATTGCCGCTTTCTCGACATCCCAGCGTGATTTCATCGAGTTGAATTTCTCGCGCTCCTCTGCGAGCTCCTTACGAAGCTTTTCAAGACGCTCTTTGGAAAGATTATCGCTTTCCTTGTTGAGGGCGACCTCTTCGATCTCAAGCTGCATTACATGGCGACGGATGTCATCAAGCTCTGACGGCATGGAATCAATTTCGGTGCGCAGTGACGCGCAGGCTTCATCGACAAGGTCGATCGCCTTATCGGGAAGGAAACGGTCGGTTATATAACGATGGCTGAGAGTTGCCGCCGCAATAAGGGCGCGGTCGGTTATCGTTACGCCGTGGAAGATCTCGTATCTGTCCTTCAGACCTCTCAGGATCGATATGGTATCCTCAACGGTCGGCTCATCTACCATGACGGGCTGGAAACGTCTTTCGAGCGCGGCATCCTTTTCGATGTACTTGCGGTACTCGTCAAGTGTTGTCGCACCTATGCAGTGGAGTTCGCCGCGGGCAAGCATCGGCTTCAGCAGGTTGCCTGCATCCATGGAGCCTTCGGTCTTTCCTGCGCCGACGATGGTATGAAGCTCATCGATGAAGAGGATGATTCTGCCGTCGCTTTTTTTGATTTCGTTCAGAACAGCTTTCAGGCGCTCCTCAAATTCGCCTCTGAACTTTGCACCTGCAACAAGGGAACCCATATCAAGACTGAACACGGTCTTGTCCTTCAGTCCTTCAGGTACGTCGCCGCGCATGATACGCTGTGCGAGTCCCTCGGCGATGGCGGTTTTACCTACGCCCGGTTCGCCGATAAGTACGGGGTTGTTTTTGGTTTTACGTGAAAGGATGCGGATTACGTTACGGATCTCGCTGTCTCTGCCGATTACGGGGTCAAGCTTCTGACTGCGCGCACGTTCCACGAGGTCTGTGCCGTATTTCTTCAGCGCCTCATAGGTTTCCTCGGGATTGTCACTTGTGACGCGTCCCGATTTGACGCTTGCGAGTGCAGTGAAGAATGCCTGCTTGTCAATATTCTTTTCTTTGAACAGCCTTGACAGTTTTGCTGTGGGGTTGTCAAAAATTGCGAGCATTATATGTTCGACCGAGACATATTCGTCCTTCATGTTAGCAGCTGTCTTTTCTGCCGCCGTGAGGATGCGGTCGGTTTCGGGTGCGACATATACCTTGCCGGGTTCTCTGCCGCTGCCGGTCATTGCGGGCATACCCGAAATAACCGTGTCAAGAGCGGCAAGTGTTGAATTCACGTCAACGCCCATCTTGGTGAACAGTGAACCAATCAAACCGCCCTCCTGATCAAGCAGTGCATACATAAGATGCTCGGGCATGATCTGGATATTGTTGTTTTCCAGCGCCATATCCTGCGCCGTCTTGATTGCTTCAAGAGATTTCTGAGTGAATTTTTCAGCGTTCATAAAATATCGTCAACTCATTTCCGATTGGAATTTTGTTTTTTGCTCATATGAGTCCGACGCCCTTGTTAAGCGCGGTACGGTACTCGTTTTCGAGCATTTCCGGAGTATACGCTCCGCTGATATAGCCCTTCATCAGTCTGTCAAGGAGCTTGACATATGACGAAATGGCATCGCCGAGCTGCTCGTTCGAGTAATCGCGGTTTTGCGGCACGCTTATACTGCGGACGAACTTGCCGTCATAAAGCTCATAGTTGATCGGCGCACTGTAAAGACCCGAAATATATGCGTCTTCAAGACGCTTCCAGAATCTGAAGAAATGCGCGATGGCTTCAAGCAGTGCCTGCGACTGTGTACGGAAGGAGACGGTCAGCTCGCCGATAGCGCCTTCAGGTGCGCGGTACAGCTCCACTTCGTATTTTATAGTGGGGCGGTATTTGTACTGCAGGCTGGATTTCATTGACATCGTGTGTTGATTCGGTGTTACAAACGGAATGATATCGCTGCCTGTGGTCATCAGACTTTCTATGTATTTGAAGATGCTGTTGATACGTTTTTCCGGTGTCATCATGGAAGCATATTCGGCAAGTATCTGATTCACGAGGTTAGAACGGTTCGTGTTCATCCGCAGTGCAATCTTATCGATCTCACGCACCACGTCATCCATAAGGATCAGGCTATACATACTTTTGTTCATGGTGTTCCCTTCTTTCTCGAATACATTGTATCACATTCAATTTAATTTGTCAAGGGATTTATATAAAATTCTTGACGAAATACAAAAATATTTTCGCGATGTTCTCGTGCTACATTAACAAAAAGAAACCGTGCCGTTACGTGCATGACTGCTTGGCGGATAAAGCTATTCGAGCCAGCCGTCTTTCGGTGTGACTCCGAAATGACGTGCCGTTGCTCGGAGCTGTTCGTTCGTTATGTCATTGAGTATCGGGAGGGAAGCGGTTTTAATATATATTTCGGCTGCCTTTTCCGCGCATTCGATAAGCCCGAAGGCATCGTCAAGTGTGCGTCCCGTGCCGAGTATACCGTGATGAGCCCAGACAACAAGGCGGAAGTCGCGCATCTTCTGCGCGGTTGCAACGCCGAGCGAATCACAGCCGAAAAGCATCCACGGTAAAACGGCGACCCCCTCCGGGAAAACCATCATACATTCCGTATGACGCTTCCAGAGTGAACGGGTGAAGGCTTTCTCGTCAAGCGTGTGGACATATGTCATGGCGACAATGTTCGTCGGATGAACGTGCATGACGGCAGTATGTTCTTTATCGGCTGAAAGACGTGCGATATGCGTCATGAGATGTGATGCGAGTTCACTTGTTGGAGCACCGCCATCATTGAAGCCCCAGACACATTCTGCACTCTTTCCGTCGTCGGATATACGGAGTACACCGAGAGAACTTTCGGGAGTGCGGCTTATGTTTCTGAAATAGTGTCCGGTCGCGGTGACAAGAATGAATCTTCCGGCAAGCGGCGACGCATCGTATCCGAGGTGAAAAACGCGCTTATCGGTTCTGCCGACATAGTTGCGGCTTATATAAGGAAGAATGTCTCCGTCATAAAGCAGTATGCTGACATTTCCGCCGTTTCGTTCGTCCCAACCGAGACGGTACATATTATCGGTCATACGGCAAAGCTCGTTGACGATGGGTATGTTTGAAAGTTTATTTTCCATTTGCGCACTCGCCCTCAAATTTTTTGATGTCCTTGAGCCAGGAGCCGCCGACTCCGGAGAAGACAAGGAGTTGGTCCCATATTTGTTTGCAGGGATATCCCTCAAGTTCTTCGGCAATTGCGGCGACGGATATATGGTCGTCGGTAAGCTCAAGTCGTTTCAGCGCTTCGGAAGGCTCAAGCATTGCGTTGAGGAGCGCCTTGATGACGGAGCGTGCGAGCATTATCCATGCCGCGGTTATACCGCAGGGCGCAGATGACGGGGCAATCGTTATATGTACTCTTCCGAGTATTGAAGAACGAACAAGCAGGTTTGCGATCTGGGATACATTTTTGTCGTCACGGAAAATCAGAGACAGTTCGTCTGTATACATTAAAAGGGCAGGTATACGGTTTATTGCCGATTCGTCGGCATAAACAGAAACCGCTTTGTTATTCCTGACGGCGTAACCGACGGGAAGCTCGCTGTCGTTCCCGCGGGAAAGCAGGGCATCGAGAGCGATCGCCGGCGCTATCGGGTCGGAAAACAGGGTGTCAAGAGATGTGCAGGTACGCGCCGTTGCGGCGAGCGGATTGATATCATTGCGCGGCTGAGAATCGAAGCAGAAGGATATGATCGATTTTACGGAAAGGGCTTTGCCGAAATATTCACCGAGACGACGCAGGTTTATCGCTTCCGAAACCGCCGATTGCGCCGTATCACTGAGTATGCTTGAAAATGCCTGTTGTCTGCATGGGACGAGCAGATCTATACCTGCGTCAGACTCACGCGCCCAGTCTACCCACTGCTGAAAACTTTGCGGCGAAGCCGTGGTTCTGTCATCGGCGTGATTGGGAGAGAGGGTCAGCTTGCGGCGGACGGGAAGATATGAAAATGCTTTGTCTGCCGCTTTGCAGAGATATTCTGTTTTGCCGTCGGGGCAGCAAAGGGAAATGCGGAGCTTTGAAACTGTATTTATTACTGCGTCCGTATCGATGCCGAGCGTGCGGTATTTGTCGCGCGCCAGCTCATAGGGCGTTGGCTGTGTGTTGTTCATGGGTATCATCCTTTCAGTGACAGTATATCATTGTTTACATTATTTTTCAAGTAAAAATGTTGACAATTCGCAATGATTAAAGTATAATCAAGGAAAATGGAACAGAAGATAACCGAATCGGAGGGTATTCATGAACAGATATATCATCGGTATTACCGACTATGAATGTGCCGCGTCTCAGCGCGGTGTTACAGTATATCAGAACAATACAAACACTGTGCGTGAAGTTTTCGCTGATGAAGAAAATTTCCGCCATACAAAACTGATGGTTTTCGGTCCGGAGGGACGCCTTTATGAGATAGGCGGTGATCTGCTTGCAAACAAGGACGGCACAAACGGCAGCCCTCAGATTTCCGTGAAGGTTCCGTCGGGCGGATTTCTTGTGTCATTCGGCGCAAAGGCTGACCCTGCAATCTGGCGCTGCTTCAGAGCGGGTATGGAAAACGCAATGCTTTATAACGCAACAATGACAGCGGTTTTTGAAATGTACGGTGCTGTCGACAGCGTGAACAACAATCTGACTATCTATTATGATGAGCCGGCTGCGGTGCCGGAGGATGCAAAAAAATATCTTTTTGTCGGCAACAGCAGCACATATTTCAACGGCACACCGCTGAAATTCAAGGCAATGTGCGCGGCTGCCGGAATTCCCGTTGTCGTTGATTACTGCACCTTCGGCAGTGCTTATCTTTCGGAATTTGCCGATCCCGCGCATGAACGCGGCAAGGCTTTCAGGAATGCGCTCAGAACAAAAGAATATGACTATGTAATTATTCAGGAAGCATCCAACGCCGCAAAAGAGGATACTGAAAATGCACTTTCGGTAATGCTTCCGCTTATTGAGAAAAACGGTGCGGAGCCGGTGCTTTATATGCGCTATGCTTCCGTTTCCGACGATACAATGTATGAGGAAACAAAGCGTCATTGCGTCAATTATACAGAGCTTGCACATGAATTCGGTCTGCATTGCATCCCGTCAGCCCTTGCGTTTGCGGAGTGTCGCGACAGATATCCTGCGATTCCGCTCTATGCCGATGACGGTTCGCATCATTCTGCCGAAGCAAGCTATATGATCGCCTGCACCTGGTTTTACTGCCTGACGGGTATTTCTCCCATAGGCAACGGCTTTGACCCTCATTTTGACAGTGAAACCGTCCGTGCCCTTCAGCAGTGCGCTGTCATCGTATGCAGAAGAGGGTATAATTTCGGGCGTTCACGTGCACACAAGGCGTTGCTTAAAAACAAGAAACGCCTTGCACGCGTCGGACTTATCGGCGCTTGTGTTGCAATCCTCGCCACTGCTGCCGCTGTTGCCGCTTCGCTTGTCGGTAACGGAAACGAAGAAGAATAGAATAATAACAGACACGGGTACAAAATGTGACCCGTGTCTTTATATTGTGTCGATACTGTGCGATTTGGTGCGGATATATCGACAAAAAATATCGGGACTCCCGTTTTATGTACGGCAGTCCCGATGTTTTTTATATCAGAGAATATGCGGATTATTCATCATCTTCGGCGTGAGCTTCGAGATAATCAACGACGTCGCGGATTGTCACGAGATTCGGAAGCGCAGTATCGTCAAATTCGACATTGAATCTTTCCTCGCAAAGCACGACCAGGTCGGCAAGCTCAAGTGAATTGAAGTCAAGGTCTCCGACTAATTCCGCGTCAAGCGTTATATCGGACGGATTAATGGACATTTCTTCCACGAGAATGTCTTTCAGCTTTTCAAACATTGTAAAGAACCCCTTTAAGTGTTGTGAATTTCAGCATATCGCGTCTGTCGGCGCGACGGTGATTATATTTTGGAACGAATAATCTTTTTTGTCGTGGTTTTTTCGAATTCGCTTTTTTTGATTTCGACATTGCGTATCTGCTTGAATGACGGAAGAGTCTTGTTCACTGCAAGTACGGCTTTTTTTATTTCGCTTTTGATTTCATCATCGGTTTTTCCGGCGAACATATCGTAGTTCGGGAAAATTACGGCTGTTATGAGGTCTTCGCCGTCGACCTTACGGGCAACCACCGCACATTCATTGATAAGCTCACAGCGGCTGAGGTATTCTTCAATCTCTTCCGGATATACGTTTTTGCCGTTTTCGAAGATTATGATGTTCTTCTTACGACCTGTTATATAAATATATCCGTCGGAATCGATATAGCCATAGTCGCCGGTGCGGAAAAAGCCCTCGCTGTTGAACGCTTCTTTTGTCGCCTCCGGATTGTTGAAATACCCGAGCATGACGTGAGGACCCTTGACGCATATTTCACCGATCTCTCCCGTAGGAAGGTCGATGTCGTTACCGTTTTCATCACTGCCGACGATTTTGACGACACTGTCTTCAATCGGCAGACCGACAGATGCCGGCTTCACATGCCTGTAAGGTGATACGGAAACAAGCGGGGCACATTCGGTTATACCATAGCCTTGCGCAATGCTGATTCCGAGTTCGTCAAAACGTTTCACAAGCTCGGGGTCAAGCGCCGCTCCGCCGCAAATGATCGTGCGGAGGTTGCCGCCGAGAGACTCGTGAATTTTTTTGAAGGCGACACGCCTGAGGTCGATGCCTGCCTTGCGCGCCATATTTGTCACAACAAGAGCGCCTTTTATGAGCTTTTCCTTGTTTTCCTTGCGGATCTCGTCGTTTATCTTCTTGTTGATTGTCGTGACAAAAAGAGGCACGAGAACCATCCCGGTAGGCTTGAAGATTTTGAGGTTACGGGTCACATATTTCAGGCTGTTATTGATACATACTGTTGTACCGAGACAGATAGGCGTCAGGATACCGCAGCAGGCTTCGTAGGTATGATGAAAGGGAAGCACGGACAGTATCGTGTCCTTATCCGAGATGTTCACCATATTTGCGGAGGCGTGAATGCAGGTCATGAGGTTATCCTCCGAAAGCATTACACCCTTACTTGTACCCGTCGTGCCCGAAGTGAAAATTATTTCGCACATCCTGCCCGAATCGGTACGGAGAAGATAATACGAAGTATCGCCGTTTGCGATCGCCTCGGCTCCGGCGGAAATGCAGGAGTCAAATGTCGTAAAACGTTTATCGCCGTCGGTTTCGATGTTGTCAAAGCAGATGAAATGTCGGATATTACTGTCGGATGAAAGGATATCCCTGACATTGTCGGCAAACTTGGCGCTGTAAAAAATCGTGTCGGCTTCCGCAAGACGCAGAAAAGCCGCCGCCTGCGAAAACTGAAGCTCCTTGTCAAGAGGAATCGCAACCTTGCCTGACGAGATCGCGGCAGCATATGCAATTACCCATTCATAACGGTTTTCCGAAAGGATCGCTATGCGGGACGGTGTGTCTTCAAGAGAGTGAAAGCAAGTGGCAAGAGAAGCAACCTTTTTTGCAAAGTCGGCAAAAGAAAGGTCACAGATATTCTTGTCATTGTCAAAATATCTGAGATAGGTCTTGTCACCGAATTTTTCAGCCGATTCGGCAATCATCGTTCTGAGGTTAAGGTATTTTTTGTAATGTCTCTGCTTGTCTTTCAAGTCATTCCCTCCGTTGTTATTGTGATACATTATCGGACACACCTCATAATTATAACGCAAATTCCGCGTATGTCAAGGGGTATATTGTAATATTTTTGTTTGTGTACGTGTATTGTTTTTGAACCGCGAGGAATAATAGATTCGGGGTTGATGACATTAATGACAAACAAAGAGTACTGCGAATATGTTGCGGGACGTGAAAAACGCAGTCCGTGTCTCAGAAATTCGGTTTTTGCGTTTTTGTCCGGCGGGCTGATATGCGTGATCGGAAAGGCACTCGGAGATCTGTATGTTTATATAGGAATAAGTGAGGATATCAGCAAAACGCTTGTTTCGGTGACGCTTATATTCTTTGCCGGACTTTGCACCGGAATCGGATGCTTTGACAAAGCGGCTCGGTATCTCGGTGCAGGCTTGCTTGTGCCGATAACCGGATTTTCCAACGCAGTGGCTTCCGAGGCGATCGAGGCGCGCAGCGAAGGTATGGTCATGGGTGTCGGCGCTGAGATGTTCAAAATTGCCGGTCCCGTCATAGTATATGGCAATCTTGTCGCCGTTATATATGGTGTGATATATTATTTTATAAAATGAAGATCTGTAATTTTAAAAACGTGTATATAAAGGATGCTGCAACTGTGGTCGGCAAGCTGGAAGGCGAAGGTCCGCTCGGTCCGCTGTTTGATATGTGTGAAAGCGACAGCTATTTCGGCAAGGACAGTTGGGAGGAAGCCGAGGCGGAAATGTGCGGAAGGGCAGTGGGGATTCTGCTCGGTAAAACCGGGACGGACGATAGCAATGTGGAACTGATGCTGGGCGGCGACCTGCTGAATCAATGTACGGCAACCGGCTTTACCGCAGCGGATTTTCCGATACCGTATCTCGGACTGTACGGTGCCTGTTCGACGGCGGCTGAGGGGATGCTCATCGGCGGCGCGTTTGTTTCGGGAGGATTTGCGGATAATGCGATAACACTTGCGTCATCGCACTTCTGTTCTTCGGAGCGGCAGTTCAGATATCCGCTCGAATACGGTTCATTGCGTACGCCTACCGCCCAGAACACTGTGACCGGCGCGGGAGCGTTCATGCTGACAAACGAAAAATGCGATATACGGCTGTCACGGGCGCTTGCCGGAAGGGTCAATATCAACGGTATAACCGATGCAAACAACATGGGTGCGGCGATGGCGACGGCTGCGGTCGATACGGTGCTCAGATATTTTGATGAAACCGGCGAAAGCGCCGCGGATTATGATATTATCTCGACAGGTGATCTTGGGATGGAAGGCTATGAGATTGCCTGCGAGCTGTTTTCGCGTTGTGGATTTGACCCGTGCGGGAGACTCACGGACTGCGGTATGCTTATGTATGACTATGAAAAACAGGATGTGAATTCAGGTGCATCGGGATGCGGCTGCGCCGCCTGCGTGTGCGGAAGTCTGTACCTTAACAAGCTGAAATGCGGTGAGGCAAAACGTGTTCTCCTGATCGGAACAGGCGCGCTGCTTTCGCCAAAGACGGTGCTGCAAAAGCTGCCCATTCCGGCGGTGGCACATCTTGTTTGCCTCGAAAGGTGCTGATTATGGAATATCTGATAACTTTTCTTGTTGGCGGCGCTTTCTGCCTCGCGGCGCAGATACTCATAGACAAAACGAAGCTGACGCCCGCCAATATACTTGTTTCGTATGTCTGCGTGGGAGCGTTTCTTTCGGCGGTCGGCGTCTATGGCTATATTGTCGATTTCGCGGGCTATGGCGCGACGGTTCCGCTGACCGGATTCGGACATATGCTTGCACAGGGCGTTAAGAAGGCGGTCGATGAAAACGGACTGATAGGCTGTCTTACGGGAGGATTCACCGCATCCGCCGCAGGGGTCTGCGCTTCCGTTGTGTTTGCGGTGCTGTGGTCGTTGCTGTTCAAGAGCAAGGAAAAACAGTGAAAAAATAAGAGCGGTAAGAATTTGGTTCTTACCGCTCTGTAATTTTCAAGTATCAGTTGAAAATCGGAATTTATCTGACTTTCTTGGTGATGACTGCGCCTGCAACTGCGAGAGAAGCAATCACTGCAAGAGCGATGATGCCGCTGTCGGAGGTGGGAGTAGTGGGCTTGTCGGAAGTGGGTTCGGAAACGGGCTCGGAAGAAGGCTCGGAAACGGGCTCTTCGTTCTTGCCGGCGCAGGTAACGATTGCGCAGCCGCGGAGATTCTTTGCGTTTTCAGTGGTGTAGCAGCCGCCGAAGTAAACAAAGTTGCCTGCGGAGGAATCATAGCCTGTGCCGTAGTCGGTAAGACCGAGGTCGCAGTCAAAGCCGAAAACGGTGCCGTCTTCGCCCTTGAGTGCTTCGGGCTGAGCGGTTGACTTCATTGCGGTCCACGGGATTACGATTTCATAGGTGTCGTAGCCGTTTGCGGAAGAAGTGCTGAACTTAACGCCTGCTTCGTCGGTGAGACCGAGGAAGTGGTTAGCAGCTTCGGGAGCGTTGGTCTTGGAGTTGAAGATCATTGTCCATTCATAGCAGAAGCCGCCTGAGTAGAGAGCGCTCCAGTTATAGCCGGAAGCATCCGGATAGAAATATGTACCGTCTTCATTCTCTCTGAGCGGATCGTCGGGGAGAATCATGGACATAACGTGATGAGCGTTGAAGATGTAGTGTTCGCCTTCGTTGTAAGCAACGTGGGGGTCGTCACATTCGGTGACAACTGCATAGTAAAGATTTTCGGCGTCATAGCACATATAAATCTTGACGTCGATGTTCTTTGCGTAGTCGCCCTTGTACTGCATGATGCTGTCGGTGGGCCAGACTGCGATGGGGTCGCCGTATTCGCCTTCGTTGACAACACCGTCAACAACGGGAGCGGTTTCGGTTTCGTAAATGCTTACGGCACGGTTGACACCGATCTCGGGGTCAACATCAGCGGAAGCAAAAACGGATGCGAGGCAAGCTACCATAAGGATAGCGAGAGCAAGTGAAACGATTTTTTTCATTTCGTTTTTCTCCTTGATGTTTTTATTCGGAAGGGCTGCCGGAACTGAAAGAACAACATACCCGTCCTATTCGCGTATAGTATACCACATATTGTGACGATAGTCAATAGAAAATTCACAATTTTATTGTAATTATTTTGTAAATCGCACAATCGGTATCGAATACTCATTAATTGAATACGCCGAACAGATAGATACAAAGCTGTGATATCGCGATAACGACTGCAATAAAAATGAGAATTTTCGGAATTATCATCTTTCTGCGATGCTCGCGTCGGCGTTCCTGCTCGGCAACGCGCTTCATTGCTGCCTCATATTCCGCGATGCGCTTCTGAATTTCCTCTTCTTTTTCGAAGTTTTTCGAGGTTTCGTATTTCGTTTTGTCCGGGCGGTAGAAGTCGTTTGCTGCCTTCAGCTCTTCGACCTTCTGCTCCATTACGGAAGCGTCAAATACGTGCTTCTGCCAGTCACGGTCGCGCATACAGCGCTCACATTTTTCGCTGGTTGCAAGGTTTTTCTGACCACAACAGCAAAGCCATGCCGTTTCGCCGAATTGCGGAACGACGCGTGTCGGATACCGCTCCTCGGCAGCGGCATAAATATTCATACGTGTAAAGGCATACAGCTTTGCGTCGTCAAGTTCGGTGAAGTCGGTGCATTGATTACGCACGATCATCTTCGGCGTGACAAAGCTGCCGTCCGAAAATGTCACCTTTGAGATCTCAAGCTCGATTTTTCTGAAATATGAGTCGGGGATCGGTATATATGCCGAGCGTCCGAAGGTTTCTCCGACGGCAATATAATATGTATATTGCTTTGTCCCGAATATGCCCTTCTTTGTCACTATACCGTTTTTTCGCTCGCCGAACGTCATATTATCGTATGAGTAAGTGAAGCTCTTCTTTTCATACGGAACATTGGCATTCTGATAAAGAAGCAGACGTATGTCAAGGCTCATTATCTGCTTGCCGGATGTGTTCTGAAACGCAAACGACGCAAAAAGCTCATGTGTTTCAAGGTCTGAAATGATGTATCCCTCGTTTACCTGAACCGGCGAATCCGGAAGTACACCCGAAAAGTCAAAATATTCAACGACTCTGAAGGTACGGAGGAGGTTTTTGCGCATCTCTTTTCGCTGTTTTGGGGTGTATGGTACAGCTTCCGTCATGATTTTATACCTCAGAATTCAAAAATGTGTTCGGGGATCATGAGACTGCCTCGCCTCGTGTAAGCGTCGACGACCTCAAACGGTTTGTTGTCATAACTTCTCAGCGATGAACCGATCGCGTATTCGGTGCGCTTGTATCTCACCTCATATTCAAACGGCTCGGTAAATTTATACAGCTCACAATCGGAAATGTTTGCAACGGCGTTTTTGATGCCCTCATAGATCTCGTTTTCGACTGCCTTCGGATGCTTGCTCATGGCAGAACCCCACGCAAGGCATTTCTTCACCTCACAGGTCGTTATCCAGGGGAATGATTCTTTTGCCTGTGCGATGCACATGTCATCGGATGACGCAAAAATAACCGGTACCCCGATACGTCCCGCTATCGCACCGTCAATCTGCATTTCTCCGACAGACTTTCCGTTCACTTTCTGGTATTGAAATGCGGTTGATGAATATACATGCGCGAGGGTTGCGTACGGAGTATCGTAGGCATGATATCCTATATAAATAACTCCCGCAAATGAAGAGTCCATTTCGGGGAAGCGTTTCTTCGAGCCGGCGCCGTTGACAATGAGGACACGTTCGTCAAGTTCGTCATAGATAAGGTTGATGCCCGTGCCGTGATTGTCCCATACGACAACGGTTTCGGCTCCCGATTCGAAAAGCGCCCGTGCAGCGGCGTTTGCTTCACGCGTCGCTTCGCGCCGGGCGATCTGATAGCACGGAGAACTTTCTGTCACTCCTGCGCCGTATGTTCCCACGACGCAGGGAAGCCCTTCCATGTCAACTGCAATATAATAATTCTTCTTGTTATTTTTCACAATAAATCACCACCTGATTTTATTATATACGCACGTGGGATAAAAATCAAGAAGAAATTGGATTTGCACTTGAAAAAACGGCGCCGATACTGTATAATCAATGCGAATATAATCACGGAGAGTATAATGAATAACGATCTCAAAAGAAAAAAGCTTTTTGTCCTTGACATGGACGGCACAATATATCTTGATGAAACACCGATCGATGGTGCGCGCGAATTTATTTCGACTGCCCGCAGGCACGGTGTACGCATCGTATATTTCACCAACAACGCTTCAAAAAGCATTTCAATGTATTATGACAGACTGCGTCGTCTCGGCTTTGAAGCTGACGACGGCGATGTCGTTTCATCGGCGGATGTCACCATAGATTTCATCAAACGGCATCATGCGGGGCAAAGTGTATATCTTGTCGGTACACCTGCGCTCGAAAACAGCTTCCGTGAAGCGGGCATCACTCTTACCGACGGCGAAAGTGCCGATATCGTCGTATCAAGCTTTGACACCACGGTTACATATGAAAAGCTTGATAAGGCTTGCCACCTCATTCGCGGCGGTTCGCTGTTTTATTCGACTCATCCCGACCTCAACTGTCCTGTGAAAAAGGGGTTTGTACCGGACAGCGGTGCAATTTGCGCTTTGATCACCGCATCGACCGGAGTGGAACCCCGCTATTTCGGCAAGCCCCATAAGGAAACTGCCGATTATATCGCAAATCTTTCCGGGCTGCCGTTTGACGATATCGCGGTTGTGGGCGACAGACTTTACACCGATATTGCGCTCGGTAAGAAGTACGGAATCACGTCGATCCTCGTGCTTTCCGGCGAAAGTAAAGAAAGCGACATCACTTCGGAAAACGCGCCCGACTATGTCGTCGGTAAACTCGGTGACCTTACTGAAAAGATTTTTTGAAAAGCGTATATCGAATTCCAATAATTTGTTTTTTCTTCACATCGCTTCCGATTTGCAGAAAAATGTTGCCTTTTGATACGATTGCGCAAAAAAGTTTGAAAAAGCTATTGCAATTTCATTTTGGATATGCTATAATCGAGTTATAAAATAATTCTGTGGAGGTTTTGACTAATGAAAAGTACCGGTATTGTAAGAAGAATCGACTCTTTCGGACGCGTAGTCCTTCCTATGGAGCTTCGTAAGCTTATGGATCTTCATCAGGACACAGCTGTTGAGCTTTTCGTCGACGGCGAAAATATCATTCTTCACAAGTATAATCCCGCTTGTATTTTCTGCGGCAGCTTCAACGGCGCAAAGCTCTTTGAAGGCAAGCTCATTTGCGAAGACTGCGCAAGAAGAATCGGCAATCTTAACGGCTGATTGTCATGAAAACCACTGACATGAGAAAAGTCCTTGTTGTAATGAGTATTATAACAGGCATAATGGTTCTCGTTGTCATCGTGAAGTTTTTCGTGCTTGACCCCGCTGAAGAAAACAGAACATTGAATCAGCGGCTCTTGATTACTGAATCGACTGTCGAATTGCTCCGCGATGAATTGTCGCGGAGCAATTTGTCTTTTTACGAAAAAGACGACGAAATCGCGCGGCTTTCCGAGGAAATACGAAAGCTGAAGGAGGAAAACGCTGCGATTGGCGGCGACGTTTCCGACACAAACGCTCTTATCGCGTCGTATCGTGACGAGATCGAACGTCTTGAAAAAGAGCTTGAAAGCGCGAAAACTGACAACGAGCGCCTTGAAGAGCTTGAACACGAACTTGAGACCGTGAAAAAAACGCTTGATGAGCTCGACGCTGCGCGAAATACCGCGTACACGCACCTTCTGTCGCAGTTTTCAACGGTGTTTACATATACCGATAAGGGCAGAGCGACAAATATTGAAATTGCCGCGCGCTCAATTTCGGGGATGATCGTCATGCCCGGAGAGGAATTCTCCTTCTTTGATGTTGTCGGTGAATGCACCGTTCCCAAAGGATATTGCGAAAGCACGATATTTTACGCCGGAGAGCTTGCACGCGGAATCGGCGGCGGCATATGCCAGGTGTCAT
Organism: Ruminococcus sp. CAG:382; assembly: GCA_000433115.1. Classification (GTDB taxonomy): domain Bacteria; phylum Bacillota; class Clostridia; order Oscillospirales; family CAG-382; genus UBA1206. Next base: position 53,589 of record FR892204.1, on the reverse strand, counting down.
CGACGCTTTATAACACTGCGCTGATTGCCGGTATGAAGATCACCGAAAGACATCCTCACTCAATGCGCGTGTCGTATGCACAGCCCGGAAGAGACGCGACGGTCAATTACGGCTACCTTGACCTGCGTTTTGTGAATCCGTATGATAAACCGATCAAAATCGTTGCAACTGCCGAAAACGGGAAGCTTATATTTTCGTTTTATTGTGAGTACAAAGCGATAAAGCTGCCGAAGATCGTGATCAATGTCAAAGTGAATTCCGACGGCGATTATGTTATGACACGCACCGTCAACGGCAAAGCCGATTATACCAACACTTCAAGATACAAAAAATGAAAGAATAAGAATGCCGCATCGTTTGAAGCGATGCGGCATTCTTCAGTTGATTGAAGCGAATTTGCGGACTCCCCAGCCCTTCAGAACTTTGTAGAGAAGTGCGGTTGTTATAAGGAACAGAATCGCCGCAATTCCGGCACACGCGGGGAATGGTATTGCGGGAACGAGAATGGGAAGAGCCACAAGTACCAGCGCTGAGATGAGGGTCACTCCGAGGCTTTCAAGCATTGTGATCATAACGCTTGCGCTTTGCTTGACCGCTTGGGCTTCATTTACCCAATTGAGCTTGGGTTTGAATAGGTTGTTTATGAGTCCCATCACAGTGACGAACAGTACCGATGATACCGCAAGCAGGGAAATTGCAACGCAGTAAAGGGCGGGCAGACCGAACATCACCGACATAACTATTGTATAGATGAGAACGACCGGAACAAATATGACAATGTTGACGCTGAGCTTTGCATTGAAAACCGTCATAGTATCGATTGGGACGGTTTTATATATCCAGAGCGATCTGCCCTCCATCGATATTGATGCTGATGTCGTTGAGCTGAGTGTGGATGCCAGTACCGACGTGAGGGAAATGATAAGACTGCCGGGGAAAACGCCGTTGTCACCCATTGCGGCAATCTCGTTCCCGAGCTCTTGGCTGGCAAACATGACGATGAAAACAATCAGCATGAGCGCTCCGGCGCATGAGTTCAGGAAGTAGTTTGCAGAGGAAAACAGACGTCTGATTTCCTTTGAAAAGCAGGAAACAAATTTTGTGCTTTTGCGCTCGTCCTGTGAGCGATACACATAATCATTTTTCTTGAACGTCTGATTGTATGCTTCAACGAGCGAAAAATAGCGGATGCTTATGAGCGGCAGTACGATTGCACAGGGGATGATATTGATCAATACAAACCAAAGCAGATCGATGGGCACGCCCGAAATTGCGTTTGCGGCGAGTCCGGCGGGAAGATACCATTTGGAAAGGGATTCGCTGATTGTCGCACCGTTGTTTTCGATGTATTCGAAAATGCTCTCGCTGTTTTGAGAAAGCAGCATTATACCGATGAAAAACACCACTGATATGACGGTTGTCACGACATTTTTGTGTTTCATACCGCGTGTCGCAAGTCCGATGAAATACGAAATGATGCAGCCGATGACGATCGGGAGAAGAGGAAGCGAAAGCGTGACGATTGCGAGTGAAATGTATCCGGTGACGCTGCCGCCGTCAAGCACGAGATAAACAATTCCCGAGGGCAGGCAGAGCAGTGCGGCAACAGTGAGATTGGAGAGATACAGCCCGAAGAATTTTGAACATAGTATCGTCAGCTTAGATACCGGAAGCGCCAGCAGGAGCTGAAGATCTTTTGCGCGGTAAAGATAGCCGCCGCTTGTGAAAACAGATGAGATCAACGTCAGCAGTGTTGCCGCGAACACAACGAGCATCGGTATCAGCTTCTGCATACCGATTGCAGAGAGCGACTGATACATTACGTAGGAAAAAAATCCCGACATCGCTCCGAAATATATGACAAGAAACGCATACAGGATCAGCGTTCTGAATTTATATGAAGCCTTTTTGCTTTTGCCGCCGCTTTGCGACTGGGCAAACATTGCGGACATTGAAGCACGGGTCAGTGAAAGAAACTTTTTCAAGCCTGCTCATCCTCCTGTTCGGTCAGCTCAAGGAAGAGATCTTCGAGCGAGCTGTCGCCGCGTACTTCGTCTGTCGGACCGCTGCGGATGATTTTTCCGTTCTTGATGATTGCGATTTTGTTGCAGAGCTTTTCGGCGACCTCAAGAACGTGTGTGGAAAAGAATATGGAACCGCCGTTTTCGCATATTTCGTGCATGAATCCCTTGAGCAGGTGAGAAGCGCGCGGGTCAAGACCGACAAACGGTTCGTCCATGACAACGAGCTTCGGTTCATGTACAAGGGCGGAAATTATTGCGAGCTTCTGCTTCATGCCGTGGGAATATGTTGAGATGGGGGAACCGAGCGCGCCTGTAAGCTCAAACGCATCTGCATATTTCTTTATGTTCGCGTCGCGTTTCGTTGCGGAAACGTCAAACATATCGGCGATGAAGTTGATGAATCTGATTCCCGTCATGGATTCATAAAGGTCGGGACTGTCGGGAATATAGGCGAGCATGCTTTTGTATCTGAGTGGCTGTTCAGAAAGCGAAATTCCGTCAAAAACGACACTGCCGCCTTCGAAGGGGTGAATGCCCGTGATTGCTTTTATTGTTGTTGTTTTTCCGGCGCCGTTATGACCGATAAATCCGTATATATCGCCGGTCTCGATGACGAGGTTCAGGTCGTCGATTATATTGGTTTTACCGTCATAGCTTTTTTTAAGATTTGATATGGTGAGCATCGGTGTGCACCTTCCTTTGTATGACATCGGCGATAGTATAACACCGGTTTTCCATTGTGTCAAGCTATGTTTCAAAAGTCGTTGCTTTTTCAGAAAAACGCTATAAAATTCTTGACATGAGACATAAAATATGGTAAAATTGATATCATAAAAAACAGCACAACATTTTGAAAGGAGCACAGCAACATGAGTAAATGCATTATTACAGTCGGCAGACAGTTCGGCAGCGGCGGTGGGGAGATAGCGAGAAAGGTCGCGTCAATTCTCGGCTTGCCTTGCTATGACAAAGAGCTTATCGTCAAGGCAGCCGAAAAGAGCGGTATAAGCCGCGATGTGCTTGAAAGCGTTGACGAAAGAGCAACAAACAGCTTCCTCTATTCGCTCGCAATGTCAAGCTATAACGGACAGATTGCAACGATGACGGGAAACGAAATGGTCATGAGCGATCGGCTGTTCACAATTCAGTCGGAGGTCATACGTAACATTTCCAAGGAAGGCGGCTGTGTTATTATCGGCCTTTGTGCGGATGATATCCTTTCGGAATATGACCCGTTGCTTCGCGTATTTGTGTATGCGCCGATGGAGGAACGGGTCAGCCGTATAGCAAAGCAGCATTCGCTTAATGAAGCGTCAGCCAAAGCGCTTATCAAAAAGACCGATAAAAAGCGCGCCGCATATTATAATTTCTATACGGGAAAGAGCTGGGGCGTACCGGAAAACTATGATCTCTGTGTCGAAACAGCACGCTTCGGGATTGACAAAGCGGCTGAGATAATCGCTGCTGCGGCAAAACTGATGTAGTACATATCTTATGTATAAGGATGAAAAGCATGAAAAAAATAATAACCGCGATCCTTCTTGCGGCGATGCTTGCGGCTTCGCTTGCGGCGTGTAAGGATAATTCCGATGATACGTCCTCTGCACCGGCTGACAACAGCATTGTTCTTTCGGACAGCGAAAGCGGTTCGGCGGATGAATCCTCCGGAGAGGAATCAGTGGCAGAATTTGTTGAAAGCGAGGATGTCGCTCTTATAAAATCGTATCTGACTGCCGATATCGATGCATCGATGAAGGCGAAGAACATTTTCAGGGGAATGACATATTCGTATAACGTTGCACCCGAATCGTCTTATGACGACCCGGACAAAACAAAACTCACCGACGGCATCGTGCGCGATATTTTTGACGGCTATAACTGGGTGGCATTCACGAAAGGCAATTCTGTGAACATCGATTTTGACCTCGGAGATAATGACCATGCGCTCGCTGTTGTTGAGGTCGAAACACTGAGACAAAAAAGCTACGGAATTTCGCTGCCCGGATCGGTAAAGCTGGCTGTTTCTGACGACGGTGAAAACTACACTGTCATTTCAAGCATCACAACTCCCGCTGACACCAATGAAAGCACAAAGTATATATATCGCTTTGCGCTTCCGAAAGCGACCTCGGCGAGATATGTAAGGGTGATATGCAACCGTTCTGACGGCGGCTTCATTTTCCTCGATGAGATATTCGGATATGAATACTGCGAGGACGGCGATGTCGACATTTCCGTCGGCGAAATTGCAAGCAGGGACGAAGGCAACTTCGATTTTTATAAATACAATCTGAAAAAGGATGTTTCCGTGCCCGTTTCACCCTCGGACAGCGACTACGGAACATATCAGAACCTCGCGCGCCTTGACGGCGTGGACATACAGATTCAGCATTTCGATCCGATGAATGAGAGTGTCGAGGCAGACAACACACCGATTGAAGAGGCGTATAAGCTTACCGACGGGAAATATGCTTCTTATGCGACGTACGGCGACAGTGCATGGTTCAAATTTGTGCGCGGTCACGGCAGACATGTCGTGATTGACCTCGGGAACGTCATGGCTGTTGACAAACTGACCGCAGAGATACTTGACCAGTCAGCCGCAGGTGTTGCGGTTCCGCCGGTCGTCAATGTCAGCGTCAGCAGTGACGGCGAAAACTGGGTCACCGTTTACGGTGATTACACCAAGTATTACGGCGACCGTTCAGTTACCGAATGCTACAAACTCGAAGCGGCGTTCAAGAATGAATATAAGGCGCGTTATGTACGCTTCACCTTCCCGACCGTTCCGAGCAACGATGTCAGCGTGATGGTATATGTCAGCGAGATCGAGATCTGGGGCAAAAAAGATGCCTCCTCCGCTGCCGTCGCCGAGTATGACAAAACGATTGTAATGGGCAGATACCCCGATCCGGAGGACTTCGGCGTCAAGGCTATGCTGTTTGCGGGGATCGGCACTGTTATCGACAGCTCTTCTGCATACAGACCGCTTGACGAGAATCAGGCAAAGATTTATTACGGCAAAAAGGACGAAAACGGAAAATACGTTGACGTCATGTTTGATTCATATTGCTTCGCTCCGATGAAAAGCTTTGCGTCGACAGGTAATCTTTTTAACGATTTCAAGCAATTTGCCGATGAAACATATTTCGAGGGAATTAATCTTGATGCGCTTGATAAAGCGGTTGCCGCTGTCAACGCCGAACTCGGCATCGACAAAAAGGCTACGTATTGGCTCAATCTTAACTGCCTCGGTGCAAAAGCAAAAAGCGCCGATGAGGTCTATGAATCGCTGAAGCAACAGGCTGATTACGCCATTGAAAAGGACAGGGCTGCAGGATACAAGAACGTAAAGCTGCTCGGTTTCTACTATAACGATGAAACACTTTTCACCTCTAATGACGATATCGCCGTTGAAGGGCTGAAACGCTTCAATGACTATCTCCATTCCAAGGGATATATGGGAATATGGTGCCCGTATTACGCCGCATACGGCAGCTGGCGCTGGAAGGAAGCCGGATTTGATATCGCCTGCCTTCAGCCGAACTTTATGTTCTATTCCGTGGAATCGACACGCCTGAACACCTGCGCGGAGATTGCAAAGCTGTACGGCATGTGCGTTGAGCTTGAGCTTGAGCAGACGAGCAGTGCCGAGGCTTGCGCGATTTATCGTCAGTATCTCAGAGCCGGTGCGCTTACGGGATATATGAATTCCGTACAGTTCTATTATGAAGGAGCAGTCGGCGGCGCGATAGGTTCTGCGCTTAATCATACCGAGGATTTCTCAAAGCAGGTGTACGAGGATACATATAAGTATATCCACAATATGCTCGACAGCTCATATAATCAGGGCGAGGTCGTTGATATGAGCGGTTTGCCCGAATCGGTTGAGCTCACCGTGAAGGGCGGAAGATACAAGACTTCTTCCGACTGCGATCTCACCGGACTGACCTACCGCTATCTTCTGACCCCGCAATTCGGCTCCATACGTGTCGATATGTCGGGTACGATCGCATACAGCGCCATGAAGGGATATCGCGGAAGCGACAAGGCTATTATAGAAGTGAGCGACCCCGCCGGAAACCGCAGGATCGTCACGGTCAACGTAACAGTAACCGAATAAATTCAGCATTATTCGTGCCGGAACGGTGTTTATGCACCGTTCCGGTATTTTTATCCGATAATTATGCATACAAATCAAATACTGCCAATTGAGATAATGCATTTCATATCAAAGCAGTAGGTGATAAAAAAGAGTAAAAATGATGATTTTTAGTGTTGACATCGACAAAATTATGTGATACAATACAAGTGGAGGCTCGGAGAAGTTTCTGCTTCGCCGACTTTACTATATTTTTCAAGGAGGTACTAAAGTGTACAAAGCAATTATCAGACCGATCCTTTGCGCGGTGCTTGTCTTTTGCGTTGCGTTCGGGTTTCATGTGAGGTCTGCCGCAGCAACTTCGCTGATCGTTGACGATGCTTCGTCAGGTGCAAACACAATGTTTCCGACGACAGGCTTTCAGTCGACGCTCAGCAATCAGAACCAGTACAACGGAACGTCGTCGTTCCAGACACCGACATCCAATACCTGTTATTTCAGCTTTTCACAACAGATCAGATTCAGCGGTACTCTCCATATAAAGGTATACGCATATTTGTGGTCAGGCACTTTTAATAACACTTCAGCTGTTTACAGTGCTAATGTCTTTAACTCATATCCTATAAGAGGTGAGATGGGGACATTGAATCAGAATGCTGCAGAAGTGGGATGGAATCATGTCTGTGACCAAGATATACAGGATTATTATGAATTTTTCGGTATATCTGTCGAATCTTCAAGCGGCGCAACAACGGGCGCCGATGCGGTCATGATAACATATTGGATTGACTGATTTAAACCTGTATTTTTTGAAAGGATGATTTATTCAGATGAAACACAACAGTAACAAAACGGCTTTGATCGCGTTTTCCTCAGCCCTGGCTGTCCTTGTTATCGTGACACTTGTTTGCACGGCATTGTTTGCGGGTGCTTCAGATGAAGCGGAACCTGCCAACAGCGTCGTGAACAACAATGTTGTCTACGTCGGATTCGATAAGGAACCGACAGAAGAAGATGTTTCCGCTGCTCTTGCCGAATGGGATCGCAGAAGGGAAGCGGCAAATACCAATACCGATGTTTCCGCGCCTGTCGTAGAAAGAACGATTTACGATATTGATAAGCATATATCTGATGACAATCCTGCGAGTATATATGTTCCTGTCAATGGAGCGAATTATAACGTTGATTTGACAGCTTTTATAAAAGAGCGCAAAAACAATGGCGCATATAAAATCAATAAAGCTGATGGCGTTTACCGCTCGGCGAGTGTGTTCGACGCTTTTTATGATGTGACCGAGTTTACGCTTAATCATTCGGCATTTACCGGATATAAGTCACAGTCAATGACATCGGAAGCCGGTGTGGCAAACACTGTTGAGACTTACGGAAATGCCAACACTCTT
>FR892204.1:39903-46043 GCA_000433115.1 Ruminococcus sp. CAG:382 | reverse complement strand
TCGACACGTTCTTCTGCCGAAGGCACTGCTTTCAATACAGAAGCTCATGTGGTTATGAATCAGGAACGTATGTTGCCGGCACGTACTGACGGTATCTTGTTCAACACAGCTCCGCATTCCATGCTTGCCCCGACGATGGGCGAATATTCAATCAAGGATTACGGCACGTATCTCGGAAGAAAAGCGTTCAGAGTCACCGGTATGAATTACCCTGACAAGGACGGCGGTTACTACGTTGAAAAAACAGGCGCATATACCTATGAATTCATTTTTGACGTTGAAACCAACTGCACTCTGGCAACGATTTTTTACGGTGCTGACGGAGAGATTACCTTCTATGCTGTTCTCACCGAGTTTTCCACCTCAAGCGACATTGTCGTCCCCGAACTTGTGAAATAATTTGCAATAAAAAAACACAGGCAGCGGTTTTTCGTTGCCTGTGTTTTTTGACCCTTACTTTACAACTGCCCCGGCGGCGTCATCCGATGCCTTGCCGAGAGCGCTTCGCTTGTAGCATATTATCATCAGAATACTGCAAACGACCCACCCCATAGGGTACGCAAGCGCAGTGCCGATGAAAGAATGACCGAAAAATGCCTTGTTGCAGTAAAGAAAAAGCTGCCTGAACGCCACAAATGATGAAAGCATGATTATCATCGGAGCCGTTGACCTGCCTATGCCGCGCAGCGCTCCCGCGAATACCTGGTTGAAGCATATCGTGACGTAAAACGGTGAAATGATGAGGACGAATTTTTTGCCGTACTCAATAACTCCCGGATCGTCATTGAACAGACTTAATAACGGTCCCGAGAAGATCATCGTCAGCACTGTCAGCGCCGCCGTAACGATAATGGACATATACAGCGTTTTTTTGACGCCGTCGCGTCCGCGTTTGAGCTGTCCGGCGCCGTAGTTCTGACCGACGAAGGTCGATGAGGCGAGCGCAAGGCTTTGGACCGGAATAAGAATGAATGCGTCGAGCTTGTTGTAGCTTGAGTATCCCGCCATGCAGTCTGTCTGGAAAAAGTTTATGTATGACTGAACAAATACGTTTGAAAAGCTTGTGAGCGCCTGCTGAATGCTGGAAGGGAATCCGATCGAAAAAATCTGCTTCACTGCCGAAAAATGCAGGGAAAGCGATTTCCATTTTATCGCGTACGGAGCGTCCGTTTTCGTCAGCACATACATGACGAGGAGCGCCGAAAGTAACTCGGAAATTATTGTCGCATATGCCGCTCCCTCGACTCCCATGCGGAAGCCAACGACAAAAAGGAGGTCGAAAACGACATTGACAATTGCGGCAAAGCAGAGGAAATACAGCGGGCGGCGTGAATCGCCGACGGCGCGCAGTATGCCCGAGCCCATGTTGTAAAACAAAAGCCCCGTTGAACCTGCAAAATATATCGTGAGATACGCCTTAGCCTCCGGCAGAACATCCTCGGGTGTATCCATCAGCCGCAGCATCGGGTCAACGATAAGTATGCCGATGATTGTTGCGACGGCACTGAGAATGAATGTCAGCGTTATCGTCGTCTGCACCGCTTCGCTCAGACGTTTTTCGGCTTTTGCGCCGTATGCCTGCGATATGACGACTCCCGCACCTGTCGAAAGCCCGGCAAAAAGCCCAATCAGCATATTTACAATGCTTGCCGTACTGCCTACGGCGGCAAGAGCAGCCTTGCCGACATATTGACCGACGACCATCGCATCAACCGTGTTGTATAGCTGCTGAAAAAGCAGCCCTATCGCCATAGGTATGGCAAATTTCAAAAGCTCGCTTGAAATTGAGCCATGCGTCATGTCGGCGTCACCGCTTTTTATCGAAAAAGCCACGCTATCACACCTTTTTTCATTATATTAATATAGCATTACCGCACGATTCCGTCGCCGCGAGCGGATGCTCCGATCACGGATCGCATAAGATAATGTAATTATATCACCTTTATTCCGACTTTTCAACAGACAATCTGACGATTCCTTACGCACGATGTGACACGGATTTGCCTTACCTTATCGTTTGATGAAAATATAAAATAATTTCAGAATCCCTCTTGACAATCACTTGACCATGTGGTATAATCGTTTTGCAACCAGGAATAAGGCTCTTCGGAGCGTATAGCAGGGAGGTATTGTATGAGCTGTTTTCTGCCCGGCACACAGATCGATATCGGCAAAAAAAATTACGGTCAGATCGACATTGCCGAATCGGTGATGGATAACATATTTCAGACCGGTGGTCTCATGCTGAGCCAGGTCATCGCGATGACGTCGCTTGAAGGATATATGATTCAGAACTGGGTAAAACGCGGATTTCTTTCGCCGCCGGTTCATAAACTGTATTCAAGACGTCAGTTCTGCCGTATTGTGATCATCAATATGCTGAAGGATTCAATGGCAATCGAAAAGGTCGTCAGACTGCTCTCGTATATCAACGGCGTGCTTGCCGATGAAAGCGATGACCTTATCGACGACTCACGGCTTTATAATTATTACGTGAACATGGTTTTCATGTGTGAACATGGCAAGCACCCGGATGAAGCAATATCGGAGCTTCTTGACGATTACAATGAACCGATACCCGGCGCAAAAAAACGCCTTTCAAAGGCCCTGATCATAATGTATAATGCCGGACTTGCAAACAAATACAAGCGCAAATGCGAGCAGCTGCTCGGTGAGCTTGAATAGAAATTTCAGAGGAGGAACATATCATGACAGAATGGTGGGAAGCTTTATCATCGCTTGGGAAGGTGTTCGCCTGTATTGCCATACCGGCAACATTGGTACTTCTTATTCAGACAATCCTTTCGATAATAGGACTCAGCGGCTCCGACGGTGATGCCGACGTACCCGACGGCGGTATCGATATTGACGGCGACGGCATACCTGATGTATTTCCCGATGCCGCTCCCGACGGTGTTTTCGGGAGCGATGTTCCGGACGACGGAGATGCGCCCGATTCGGGCTTCAGACTGCTGTCGCTCCGTACGATAATCGCATTCCTCACAATATTCGGCTGGGTCGGTCTCATAACACTGAAGCAGGGGCTTCCGACGGCATGGTCACTCATCATATCGTTTGCAGGCGGCTTTGTCGCAATGCTTCTCGTGGCGCTCGCCGTTTCGTGGATGATGCGCTTTCAGACTGACGGAACCCGTAATATCGGAAATGCTCTCGGCAAAAGCGGCACTGTCTATCTTCGTATTCCGGCAAACCGCGAGGGCAACGGAAAGGTCAATCTGATGCTTCAGGATACCTTCGTTGAGCTTGATGCCGTCACCGATGAGGAAAATGAGATTCCGTCGGGAAGAGAAGTAGTAGTCATCGGACTTTCCGGCCAGAGTACACTGGTCGTAAAATCAAAATAAAAAAATACAAGGAGATTTCTATGGAAACAATTATCCTGATCGTAGCAATCGTGTTGATCGCTTTTTCACTGCTGATCTTTCTGCTGTCGCGCTACAAAAAGTGCCCTTCAGACAAGATCATGGTCATCTACGGTAATGTAGGTAAGAACAAAGACGGCTCTGCGCGCTCGTCAAAGTGCATTCACGGCGGCGCGGCGTTCATCAAACCGGTTTTTGAAGCCTATGAATTCCTGGACCTGACACCGATTTCAATTTCGGTTGACCTTCAGAACGCCCTTTCGCGTCAGAACATACGTATCGACGTTCCGTCAAGATTTACCGTAGGTATTTCCACCGAGCAGGGTGTCATGCAGAATGCCGCGGAACGCCTTCTCGGACTGAAGCTAAGCGAAATTCAGGAGCTTTCAAAGGACATAATCTTCGGTCAGCTCCGTCTCATCATCGCGACGATGGACATTGAGGAAATCAATACCGATCGTGACAAATTCCTTGAGGCTGTCAGTCGCAACGTTGAAACCGAACTTAAAAAGATCGGTCTGCGCCTCATTAACGTTAACGTAACGGATATCAGCGATGAATCCGGTTATATTGAAGCGCTCGGCCGTGAAGCCGCAGCGAAGGCTATCAACGACGCAAAAAAGAGCGTTGCCGAAAAACAGCGTGACGGTTCTATCGGCGAAGCGAACGCAAAAATGGACGAGCGTATTGCCGTGTCAAACGCCGATTCGTCAGCCATTCAGGGTGAAAACGCCGCAAAGGCTGCTGTCGCCCTGTCGAATGCGACACTTCGTGAAAAGGAAGCCGAGGCTGACCGCCTCGCAATAACCGCCGAAAAGGTTCAGGCGGCTCGCGCACTTGAAGAATCCTATGCCGCAGAGAAAAAGGCTGAGGAAGCCCGTTTCTCAAAGCAGCAGGCAACCCTTGAAGCCGACGTTATCGTCAAGGCTGAAGTGCGTAAGCGTGAGATGGAGCTTGCCGCAGAGGCTGAAGCAGAGCAGATCCGCCGCAAGGCACAGGGCGAAGCCGATGCTATATATGCAAAAATGCAGGCACAGGCAAAAGGTATGGAAGAGATCCTCACCAAGCAGGCTGCCGGTTTTGCGGAAGTCGTGAAGGCTGCCGGCGGAGATCCCACTGCGGCTCTCAAACTTATGATCGCCGACAAGCTTGAAGATCTCATGCGTGTTCAGGTCGACGCAATCAAGAACATCAAGATCGATAAGGTCACTGTCTGGGACGGCGGCAGCAACGGAAACGGCAAAACATCCACTGCCAATTTCCTTTCCGGCATGATGCAATCCGTTCCTCCTCTTGAAGAAGTCTTCCGCATGGCAGGTCTTCAGCTCCCCGATTATCTCGGCAGGAAAAGCGACGAGGCTCCTGCGGCGGCAGTTGTTGAAGCCGAAACTTCAGAAACTGTGAGAGAATAAAAAGCGTTTGGGGAGGAGCTTGTCTCCTCCCCAAAAAGGAATGATTATATATGGCGACAAGTGATTTCAATGTCAGCATTTCTCCGTCGGCTGCGATGAATATCATCACCGATTACATCCTGAACAGCAGTATTTCCGGGGAAATAATCGATTCGTACAGCATACCCTGCAACGACGGTAAGGAGTGCTGCTTTGCGGTGATTGAAAAGTATTATCATCGCGCCGGAAACAGGCTGACGCTCAGCATTGTGATAAGTGATATTGCCGGAGCAACGCATGTACACGCGGTTGCCGGCGGCGCCGGGCAGGGCGCGTTTTTCAAATTCTCGTGGTACGCCGAGGAAGCTTTCTCGGAAGCCGCAGAGAAAGCGCTTAAAAACTATATGATATAGTAAAGGAAGGTTCGACATAATGGGCTTCGTTGGATTTGATTTGTTTTTCGTCCTTTTCTCGGTGGTGTTCATCCTGATATTCGGTGTGATAGTATATAGTATTGTAACCGGAATATCACGGGACAGAGCAAACAACAAGGCTCCCCGCATCTCGGCACAGGCAAGCGTTGTCGCAAAGCGGCAGGATTTTCACAACGGAACAATGCATAACAACGGCGGGCATATTCACCGTACAGCAGGCTGGACAAAGCATTATGCAACCTTTCAGTTTGAAAGCGGAGACCGTATGGAGTTTATGCTGGAGCCGAACGAATACGGTTTGATTGCCGAAGGCGACGCCGGAAAGCTCACATTTCAGGGAACACGCTTCATTTCGTTCGAAAGACAATAATCGTGAAAAGCCGACAGATGCCGATAAAAGCCGATAAAAAGCAAATAAAACAACGTAAAAGCGAATAAAACAGCATAAAAGCAAATTGAATTGCATAAAAACGACCGTTTCAGTCATTCCGACTCGGAACGGTCGCTTTTTTATCGGGTGAGATTTCAAGATATCCGGGCAGCATCTCGAAATATTCCCCGAATCGGTGCTCCCGGATCGGCATTATCGGATGATTTGGGTCGTCAAACAGTAAAACCAGCGCCGGAGATATGTGGTTATGGCGTTTTGTAAGGTACCATCCCGTGAGTTTGCCGGAACGGATGAGATGCTTTGCTGTGGCGTGATAGCTGTAATACATGGCATTATTGTGCTCCGAATTGGTGAAATTTACACTATAAATGGCGATGGATTCTTAAAATTCGAGGAATAAAATGATATTATTCAAATCGAAATGGCAGATATATCCGTGTATTTTAAGCGACAATACCGTGATTTGCATATCAAAAAGCACAATATATTTGTGCAAAACAGTGCGGGGGGGGGGGGGGGGTATATGGCGGAATTATAGAAA
>FR892204.1:31947-39886 GCA_000433115.1 Ruminococcus sp. CAG:382 | reverse complement strand
GAAGAATTATAGTATATTGCTCCAAATATATGCTTTTGATGCTTTTTTTGCAGAAACTGCTTGACGCTTTGTAATTATTTATGGTATACTATAAAAAATTGATGTTGCAGAATCGGCATTGCGATACCGTGAGGAGATGTGGAAGCATGATGTTTATTTATTTTCGGTTTAATTCCTATTTGCTATTATGAATTATTGGTTTATGCCGCGAGAATGATGAATTGTGCAAAATGAACGCATCTCCGGAAAAGCGCCGGAAAAATACCGGACAGTTGCAACCGTTACAGACGGTTTTTATGGTGTCTATTCTGCATGTTCCGATGCTTTTTTGCGGTCATAAAACAGTGAACGGAGCTTACATATGCTGACAGAAAAGGAACTTAAAAAGCTGAACAGGTATGAACTGTTGGAGTTGCTTGTCGCACAGGGAAAAAAGCTTGACCGTCTGCAGGCAGAGCTTGACGAGGCAAACGCAGAACTCGAACGCCGGAAGATTGCCGTCGACAGCTCAGGCTCCATGGCTGAGGCAGCGCTCAAGCTGAACGGGATTTTTGAAAGTGCGCAGAATGCCGCCGAGCAGTATCTTGAAAATGTACGTGCAAAGCAGATGAATGCGGATGAAACGGTTCAGAACGCCGAGGAGGAAGCGCAGAAAACACGTCACCTTGCAAACCTGATGGCGAGCCTCATAATCGAAAATGCAAAGGCTGAGGCGGAAAACATTGCACGCGCCGCAAAAAACGGCGAATGGAAAGCCGAATCTGCCGAAACGCAGGTTTATGAGGTCGAAAACCGAGCCGATGAGCTTTCGGGAAAGCTGGAAGCGCTTTTGAAGAGATTCGGATAAAAATTCTGAGTGGGGAGGGCTTTGTTTGAAACGGAATATTGATGTGAATGACCTCCCGACCGTTGAAGCACTTGAAAATGAGCTGAAGCGCGAAAAATACCGCAGAAGATATGCAAAACTGCTTCGCAGCACGATATACGCTCTTGTTATTGTTGCGGCTGTCAGTGTGCTTGTTGCGACACTGCTGCTTCCTGTCTTGCAGATATACGGCACTTCAATGACTCCGGGGCTTGACGAAGGCGACATAGTCGTGTCGGTAAAGGGCGGAGAACTCAGCGCAGGAGATATCGTTGCGTTTTATTATAATAACAGAATACTCGTGAAGAGGGTCATTGCCTTGCCGGGACAGCGCGTTAACATCGATGATGACGGCAACGTTTACATCGACAACGTCATGCTTGACGAGCCGTATCTTGCCGGAAAGGCTGCCGGTCAATCGGATATAGCATATCCGTTTACGGTACCGGAGAACACATACTTTGTGCTGGGAGACCACCGTGAAACGAGCGTTGATTCACGTAATTCAATAATCGGATGTATCTCTCCCGACGAAATCGTCGGAAAGATCGTTTTCAGAGTCTGGCCGCTTAAGGATTTCGGAAAGGTTAAATAAGGGGGAGCTCGGGAATTGAACAACACCGTCAGCATACAGGCTGAGCGTTTCCGGCGTAGCCGAATACAAAAGAATATATGGTATCGCGTTCTTTGTGTGCTTGCCGGCGCTGTTGTGTTTGTCACCACTTATGCGATGATACTGCCTGCAATAACTCTGGAATCAACGCCGGACGTCTATTGCGGTATGGCAGAGCATATCCATGGAGACGAATGCTTTGAAACCGCGGGGATACCCGAACACAAGGCTCTTTCGTGCGATATCTCGTCGCTGATACATATACATACAGACGATTGCTTCGGAGACGACGGAATGCCGGAATGCGGTATGTATGATTACATTGTGCATACGCACAACAGCTTTTGCTTTGACGGCGGCGAGCTGATCTGCCGTTTCGGCGAGTGTGATCACCATGTTCATACCGACGAATGTTCTGACGGGCAGGGTGGGTATATCTGCGGAAAAACTACTCCTCTTGTTCATCAGCATACCGCCGACTGTGTTACGGTCGTCGACGCCGTACCGCCCGAAAATCTGATCTGCACGTTGACAGAGCATCTTCACACCGAGGATTGCATGGATAAAGAAACGGCTTACCTCGGAGCGAATACTCCGGTTGTTTATGCCGCGCCGACAATACGCAATGTGACGTTGACGT
Source organism: Ruminococcus sp. CAG:382 (assembly GCA_000433115.1). Lineage (GTDB taxonomy): Bacteria > Bacillota > Clostridia > Oscillospirales > CAG-382 > UBA1206. Next base: position 37,768 of record FR892204.1, on the reverse strand, counting down.
TGGCGGACGATGTCACGAACAGCGGTTGCTACAGAGTTGCCGTATCAGACCCGAACGGAAATCTTAACGCATACGACGGACGCGTGTCATTTAACTGGTATAAGAGCAGCAGCGCAAACACGACATTTGCGAAGACGGCAAAAAAGAACTTCATTGTTGAAAATTCGGTCGTTTCCAATCTGAGAACCGATATATACCGCAATGATATGATAGACCTTGCGCTTGACAACGGTTCGTTGACGGACAATATAACATGGACAAGGTATTATGCGGTGCTGTGCATCGACGGTGAAGAAACAAATGTTACGACGGAAAATAATTATCTCACGAACACTACATATTACAGACATATTCTGAACGGAGATTTCGAAAAGCCTATTTACAGCAGTAATGCATGGAATCAGGCTGCCGCAGGCGGTGACGTCAAATGGCTCACGACAAGCTCCAGCAACATTATTGAGATAGTACGTCTGCCGAGAAATAACAATTCCACGAGTGATCGGTGGGCGCGCAGCCAGTGGGCTCAGTACTACAGCGGGAGCCATTGGCAGAACGGATGGACATGGACTTGTGATGACTGGCTATATCCGGTCAGCGGCGATCAGTACGCGGAGATCAATGCCGAGGACGACAGCGCGATGTATCAGACACTGCTGACGATCCCGGGGACGGTGATGAACTGGCGGCTTTCACACGCCCAAAGACCGAGCGAAAAGGTAAGTCGGCCCGACGGCGATATTATGTTTCTCTGCATATTGCCGGATACCGAAGGAAGCATGTATTCAACGACCGATGCGCTCCGTGAGCATATACGCGAACTGCTTGCTCTTGGCGACGGTACGGAGTACTATGACAGGGAAAGAGGCATTTATGTAAAAAAGCTGACCGACAAAGCCGTTGACGGCTGGGGTCAGTACAGCGGAACATATTATATACCCGAAGGACAGCATCTTACGCGCTATTTTTTCGTGAGCGAGAAGGTCAGCGGAAGCAGTCCGTCGAGCGGTAACTTTCTTGACGATGTGTGGTTCAATCAGGAGCTTCCGCCCGCAAAGGAGGACGACCCGCAGATTGTCATAACAAAGCAGGTGAAGATGAGTGCATCAAACGTCAGACTCACCGACGACGAGCTTTTCATGCTTCTCAGTTCGCTTCAGTTCGAGGTCGTCGATTATTATGAAAATAAGGTCCTCATGACAATCAACGCAAGAGAGCTTGCGAGCGAATGGACGGATATAAGCACAACCTCCGGTTGGGGGTGGAATCAGGCAACGGATTACGCGTGGAAAATCGAAAAAGCAATCGATATAACAAGCTATATTGAAAACTACGGCTGGGAAGGAAAGACGATATATGTCCGCGAGAAGGTTTCGACCGCCGGTGTTGCGGGATATACCTTTGTTGCGGAGGGAAATGACGCCGAAAACAAAATTACGGTGGATCTTTCGACAAAAGGCAAATACACCTTCACCAATACATACACGAAAAACATTGTATATTATTCTCTGAAGGTGACCAAGGAGGTCAACGCCCCGACGACCGACGGGGTTTTTGATATACTGATATCGCGCACGGACCACGGAGAGGATACCGTGACTGCAACGTATCAGCTGAGAAACGGCGAAGGCGTATTTCTTCCCAATATTCCGGCGAATTCAATTATCGAGATCGCGGAGCCGGATCACGACGGATATCATGTGTCTATATTCGAAGGAACGACGGAGCTTGCAAACGGAAACAGTTATGCATTTGCTCTGAACAGGGACACGGAAATCGTTGTCCGAAACACGGCATCCGTGCCGCTCCCGGAAACGGGCGGTATCGGAACGGCATTGTTCACTTATGCGGGGCTGTCACTTATGGCGGTCTCCATTGTGGGCGGATATATTCTGAGGCGCACTAAAAGAAGGGAGGCGGAACAATAAAGACAGCCTCTCCTGCAAAGCGAAAAAAAGACGCGCCGCAGGTATATCCGGATATAAATAAAAACTGAAAGGATAAAACAAAATGAAACTTGCAAAAAAACTCATTTCGCTTACACTCGCGATAATGATGGTGGCAGTTCTCGGAGTCGCCGTCCTTGCCGCCGGAACGGGTAAAATCACTATTGAGAACGCGTCGGGCGGGAAAACTTATAAGATTTATAAGATCTTTGACGCAACATACGACCCTACTTCTACTACAGCAGCTTCGTATTACATGGATTCGAACGACACAGTCTGGCTTCCGAAGATAAGACAGGCGACGATCACGGACGGTTCAAACACTCAGAATGTATTCACTATCTCGGAAACTTCAAATCCGAATGTGGTACTTGTGAAAGCTAATGTCGCGGATGATGTACTCCTTCAATGGTTTCAAAGCGATGATATAAAGAATTTTGTTGATGGTCTTCATGCCACAGCAACCAAGGTGGCAGACTCTTCTACTGTTGAGTTTGACGGACTTGATTTCGGTTATTATTATGTAACAAGTTCACTGGGTTCTACGGTAACCATCACAAACGTACAGAATGAAAAGACTGTATACGACAAAAACGTAACTCCTTCATGGGGAGCGGACGACGACGGAACAGAAGGCGGTAAATATATCGCCAAGGCAGATGGTTCGAGTGTCACGCTTGTTAAAAATGGTTCAACGGAATTCGGTACCGTGAATTACAAAATCATTGCGTATAATGCTCCCAACTATGACAAAGATCAGCCTATCAATGACTATGTTATCGATGATCATGCCGGCGACGCTATTTACGCTGATATGCACAGTGTTAAGGTGTATGTCAATGGCACAGAGATCAATGGCGGATGGATAAAAGGCGTTGACGGCGATTCAAATTCAAATCACGCTGTCAATGGAAATGATGGTGTCAGCGAGGGTGATTGTAATTGGTATATTACAAACGCCGTTGATGACGACGGAAAATTCAGCATTACAATCAAATGGAAGAATGCAGATGGCAGTTTCCGTTATACAAAAACTGACGGTACTCCCAATAAAATAGAAATCACATATTCTGCAACACTTCGTTCCAATGCTACAATAGGAAAGAATGCTGACAGCAGCACTTCAAATAATAAGAACTCGGCAACTCTGAAATGGACACGCGCAAATGGTTCGAACGGCACTACAAATGAATCGACCGTTTATTCTTCAATATACGCATTAACATTGATCAAAAAAGAGACAGGCAGTGATAAGAAGCTTGCCGGAGCAGTTTTCCAGCTTAAAGACAGTAACAATAATGTAATTGAGCTTTACAGGTCAACGAGTACGAACGAAGCGGACGGCATTCATGTGTATTACGTTAAGAATAATTATACTCAAAATGTGAATATTAACCCGTCCGAAAAGAAATGGACCACCGATAACACATATTCCACGTTTACTACTCCCAGCGATGGTACAGTCGTTGTGGTAGGTCTGGCAGCCGGAGATTACACACTTTCCGAGCTGATCGCACCTGACGGATACAATCTTATGGATAGCGCACACGGTTTTGATATCAACGATGGAAAGTCAGATTACACCGTATCGAAAAATGGTGCATCTCTGGAGTCGGTCAAAGTTGAAATTGCAAACAGCACAGGTACAACGCTCCCCGAAACCGGCGGTACGGGCACGATAATTTTCATCGTTGTCGGCGCTGTTGCGGTCATCGGCGCAGGGCTGTTCCTTGTCACCAACAAGAGAATGTCTAAGGAAGGCATCTGAGTCCGTTTTTGCGACTCATATTGCGTTTTGTTACAATGGTTTTCCATGCACCGGAGAGGGAATGCTCTCCGGTGTGTGGACGACATACCGATTTGCACTCTCCCATCCGTTATGGATTGCATTGCGTGTCGGAGAACGCAAATACAACTTGATTTTCCGAAAAATACATGGTTTCAGCAAGAACACGAAAGATCATAACACTTGTTCTCCTCGCGATATTTTTCGTGGGGCTTTCCGTGCTTCTGTATCCTTCGATAAGCAGCTATTGGAATTCCAGAACGCAGTCCCGAGCCGTGACGGATTATGATTCGCTTGTCAAGGCTCTTACACCGAAGGATTATTCGGAGTTTTTCGACAAAGCAGACGAATACAACGCCGCGCTTGCGGCTCTTCCGTTTGCGCTTGCCGATCATACAGGCGCGGATGGCTATGACGAATGTCTCAACGCGACCGGAAACGGCATGATGGGGTACATTGATATAGACAAAATCCAGGTCAAGCTGCCTATTTATCACGGTACCGACGCAAGCACGTTGAATACCGCCGCCGGTCACATCGAGGGCTCAAGTCTTCCGGTGGGCGGGAAGGGTACGCACGCCGTTATTTCGGCGCATCGCGGTTTGCCGTCGGCAAAGCTGTTTACCGACCTCGACAGGCTTGAGATCGGCGATACGTTCAGGATAACAGTTCTTGACCGTACAATGGTTTATGAGGTAGACTGCATCAAGACTGTTCTGCCGAGTGACGTCGGCGATCTTGCGATCGAAATGGACGCCGATCTGTTCACGCTGGTGACATGTACGCCATACGGGATAAATACGCACCGTCTGCTTGTACGCGGACACCGGATCGAACAACAGGAAACACGTGTCATGCACGTCGTTTCGGAGGCATATATCGTTGATCGGCTTATTGTTACGCCGATCGTTGCGCTGCCGATTTTGCTGGTACTCATGCTGTATGTTTTTTTTAAGCCGGCGAAAAAGAAGTTGCCGATCAACGGTGACGGGGAGATATTATGAAAAGAAAAATGTTTTTTGCCGCAGTCAATTCAATATTGATCCTCGCTGTAATGCTTTCGTTCGTACAGCTTGCACTTGCGGTTTCGACCGCCGATGCAAAGGAAAAGCCGGAGCTGAAAAACGATTGCTCGCTTACGCTTCATTATACGCACGGCGAAAATGAATTTGCGGGGCTTGACGTCGTACTGTATCACGTCGCGGATCTTACAAATGATGTGCAGTATGCTTTATCAGGCAGCTTTGCGGCGTGTCCCGTATCTGTCAGCGGCGTGACATCGCAAAGCGAGTGGAATGAAATCGCGGTAACGCTGAATTCGTTTATCGTTTCGGAAAAAATCGCTCCGATAAAGCGCACGCTGACTGACGAAAACGGTACTGCTGTGTTTGAAGGGCTTACTGCCGGGTTATATCTCCTAAACGAGCTGCGCGCCGAGCAGGGGGATGCGGTGTATATATTCGGTTCATTCCTCGTTTCCGTTCCGGGCATCGACGAAAACGGCAAATGGGTATATGATGTCACGGCAAAGCCGAAATCGGTCACGGTCAATCCGTCGGGTGATGAGATCACGTACCGTGTCGTGAAAGTCTGGAAAGGCGGCGGTGATAAGCGTCCGGAAAGTGTTACGGCGGGGATATACAAAAACGGTGTTTTGGTCAGAAACGTCGTGCTGAACGCTTCGGCGGGATGGATGTATTCGTGGAAGGCAATTGACGACGGCTCTGTCTGGAGCGTTGCGGAAGCTGAAATTCCGGAGGGTTATACCGTCAGGATACAGAAAAACGGAACTACGTTCGACATAATTAATGCATGCTCCGGCGGAGATAATACGCCGACGACGGGCGATACCGACAGTGTTTATCCGTATCTGATAGTTATGGCTGCTTCGGGAATACTGCTTATATTCATCGGCGCCGTCCGGAGGAAAAAACGCGATGCGGAATAAAAAAAGAACATCGGCACTGACGATTGCCGGAGGAGTTCTGATTGTCGCGGCTGTTCTTGCGTTTGCGGCAATTACATTTGGGAAGACAAGGAAAGAGGGCAATATTCAGAAGCTGATAAGCCGCATTGAGGCGGGGGAGGCCGT
>FR892204.1:23158-31936 GCA_000433115.1 Ruminococcus sp. CAG:382 | reverse complement strand
TGATGCCTGAGCGTACTGCCGCTGCGGCTGAGGAGCGTTCTGACACCAGAATGCCGGCGATAGACATCGACGGTGATGATTTTATCGGCATTCTTGAGATTCCCGGATGCGGCATAAAACTGCCTGTTGCCGCCGGGTGGAGCAAAAATCCGTGGGCTTTCAGACCGGCGCGATATGAGGGAAGTGCGTATGACGGTACGTTGATAATCGGCGGGAGCGGTGAAAACGGCAATTTCGGTTTTGCAGACGGTGTTGATGTCGGAGAAACGGTGATTTTTACGGATATTACGGGAAAGGTTTTTACATATAAAATCGAGCGTATCAATCACGCCGACAACGCAAATGCCGAGATACTTCGCAGTGACGCTTCGCTCACCCTGTTTGTAAATAAAAACGGCGGGTACATTATAATCCGCTGTAAATGAAAATCACGCATATAGCGGAAATACCGTTATAGGCGTGATTTGTGTTTTTCAGCGTATCTGTCCGTCGCCGTTTATGATATATTTTATCGTTGTAAGCTCGGCGAGTCCCATCGGACCACGCGCGTGCAGTTTCTGAGTCGAAATCCCTATTTCAGCCCCGAAGCCGAATTCGCCGCCGTCGGTGAAGCGTGTGGAGGCGTTGACATATACCGCGGCTGAGTCGACCGACGCGGTGAACAGCTTTGCTTTTGCGATGTCGTCAGTGAGTATCGCCTCGCTGTGGTGGGTGGAATGGCGGTTGATGTGCGCGATTGCCTGATCTGTATCATTGACTACTTTGATTGAAAGTATCAGGTCATCGTATTCGGTGTCGAAATCCTCGTCCGTGGCGGGCGCAATGTCGATGTACTTACGTGTTTCCTCATCACCGCGCAAATCCACCTCGGAGAGCGCGTCTTTTACCATCGGAAGAAATTCTCCGGCGACGGCTCTGTCGACAAGAAGATGCTCGGCGGCGTTGCAGACCGCAGGACGGCTCGTTTTGGCGTTTATGAGAACTCGGAGTGCCATATCAAGATCGGCAGTGCTTTCGACGTATATGTGACAGTTTCCGGCACCGGTTTCGATAGTCGGTACCTCCGCATTTTCTGTTACCGAGTGTATCAGTCCTTTGCCGCCGCGAGGTATGAGCAGGTCGATGTGTCCCTTTGCTTTCATCAGCGTTGTTGCGGACATTCGGGATGTGTCGGTCACGAGCTGGACGGCGTCGGTAGAAATTCCGCATTTTTCGAGCGATTTTTTTATTATATCCGCAATGGCGGTGTTTGAATTGATTGCGTCGCTTCCGCCGCGAAGCACGACGCCGTTACCGCTCTTTATACAGAGCGCCGCAGCATCGGATGTTACGTTAGGGCGTGCTTCATAGATTATACCGATGACGCCGAGCGGAACATGGATGCACTTTATTTCGAGCCCGTTGGGACGTGTCCATACACTGCCGCCGCCAAGCGGATCGGGGAGCGAGGCGACATGACGCATTCCGTCTGCCATATCGGCGATACGCTTTGCGGAAAGCGAAAGGCGGTCGATGAACGATTCCTTCATTCCGTTTTTGCGTGCGTTTTCAAGGTCTTTTGCGTTCTCGGCGAGAAGCGCGTCGCTTTCGGCAACGAGCATATCCGCGGCGGTCGTCAGTATTCTGTTTCTGAGAGCCGTGTCAGAGTTCGCGAGCGCAAACGCCGCATCGCGGCAGGAATCGCAAAGCGAAATAATATCCATTTGTCTTATACCTCCGCTTCAAAATATGTTCCCGTAAATTCACCGTCAAAAATATTATAGAGTATATCGGGTTTTGCACCGTTGACGATTATCATCGGAATGCCGTGACGTACGGCGGATTCGGCAGCCTGCAGTTTTGCCACCATGCCGCCTGTGCCGCGCTTTGTGCCGGCTCCGCCGGCATAGCTTCGTATTGTGTCGTTGATCTCGGGAATGTATTCGATGAGATTTGCGTCACTGTAAATACGCGGATTTTTGTCGTATAGTCCGTCTATATCGCTCATATTTATAATGAGGTCGGCACTTGTGAGGCGGGCGACGGAAGCCGCAAGCGTGTCGTTACTGCCGAAGGTAATCTGTTCATTCGAAAGAGTGTCGTTTTCGTTTACGATGGGAATGCACCCGAACGAAATAAGCATATTCATCGTACTGCGCGCCGAATCACGCCGCGGTTCGTTATCAATGACGTCCTTGTTCATGAGCACCTGAGCAATTTTGTGACCGTAAAGCGAAAAATTGCGGTCATATATGTCAATAAGCTCACACTGTCCGACCGCGGCGCAAGCCTGCTTTTCGACCGTTGTGAGCAGCTTTCCGGCGAGGCCCAGCTTCGCGAGCCCGCATCCGACCGCACCGGATGAAACTATGATAAGCTGCCTTCCGCTGTTTTGCAGATCGGCCAGGCATTTGACGAGATTTTCGATTTTTCGGATATTCAGAAGTCCGCTTTCATGCGTCAAAGTGGAGGTTCCCAGCTTTATTACTATTCTTTTTTTGCCGGACAGATCGATTTTCATATAATTATACCTTTATTTTGCTGTCGTGATATGATACAATTATAACATATGGAAAAAATATTGCAATGTCGATATTGCAAAAAAGGAGATTTGAAAATGCTTATTCTTGCGTCAATGTCGCCAAGAAGGCGCGAAATTCTTGCTCTTGCGGGATTTGAGTTCACAGTGCATCCAGCCGATATAGATGAATCAGTTCCGGACGGCACCCCCGCAGACAGTGCCGTTATGATGACGGCGCAGAAAAAAGCCGAGGCGGTTTTGCCGTATGCGTCGGAGGAAGATGTTATACTTGCTGCAGACACTGTCGTGTGCCTCGACGGCGTGATCATCGGCAAGCCGGCGACAACGGATGAAGCCGTGAAGACACTGAGAACACTTTCGGACAGGACGCATACCGTATATACGGGCTATTGTCTTCTTAAAGGCGGAAAACGTATTTCCGGCGTTGAAGCAACAAACGTCACGTTCCGTGAACTTGACGATAATGAAATCGCCGATTACGTCGCAAGCGGAGAGCCGATGGACAAAGCCGGAGCTTATGGTTTACAGGGAAGAGGCTGTACATTCGCAAAACGCATCGACGGTGAATATTTCAATGTCATCGGTTTGCCCATTTGCACAATCCATAACTGCCTCAAAAACATTTGATTTGGTCACATTTTTGCTCGGTTTTCCGCAGCTCGGGCTTCTTGTTGCGATTGTTTCATAAAATTGCGAACAGACTATTGACAAAACACTTTTTTCTTTGTATAATGTTAACAAACACATGAAGAAAGGAATGCTCAAATGAAACTTCGCAAATCGTTTATGTCACTTTTCCTTGTCATTGCGCTGTTAGCGGCGCTGTTTGCAGTGCCGGTTTCGGCAGATGACAACCGCAAGGTAACCAATACCATCGATCTCGGCGACGGTATTATTGCCACAACATACCGGATCACCGGTACTGCCGGAAGTACTGCCGGCAAAACCGTTCCCGCGGCTTCCGTTGAGTTCAAGCCCGGCGAATATATCCCGCTTGTTTTCGCAAACAATGCCGGTTGGCGTTCTTTGCTTTCGACTCATTACAACAAAGCGAATGAGCGCTTCGGATATGAGGTAGTTGCGGCTATGAACGGCTCGTTCTTCAGCATGGCTAACGGATATTTGAACAGTATGTTCATTTCGAACGGTCGTGTCTCCTGCGCACATGCCGGTCTTTCCGACAATCTCGTCGTTTTCATGCCCGACGGAACGATCGAAACCGTCAAGTCCTGCCTCTCATATCGTCTTATGATCGACGGTGTTGAAGTTCCCGCAGGTCTCGGTCAGATTAACAAGTACAACGATTCCGGCAAATGGAACGACAAATTCTATTATTTCGATGTTTCCTGCGGCACCAAGTCCGACAGCGCGCAATGCGATGTGAACGGTACCGAGCTTATCTGTAAGAAGCTTGCCGGAACGGATCTCGTTGTCGGCGGTACAATGCTTGCTGAGGTTGTCGAGGTCAAGAAGGATTCCAAAGGCAATAAATTTGCTCTTGATAATTCCGGCGAGTATTTCGCCCTCTTTGTCAAGAACGGCTCCTCTCTCCAGAAATATGCCGATATCGAGGCAGGTGCTTCCATCGAAATCGCTATTTCCGAAACTGTTGAGGAATCACGCGAAATAATGGAAAAAGCAAGCTCCGCGATCGCAAACATCGGCTGGCTCGTCAAGGACGGTGTTGACCAGACTCAGGGTGACAAGACCATCGGTACTCATTCCGTCACTCTCTGTACAAGATGGACCGCTCTCGGCATCAAGGAAGACGGTACGGTCGCCATGTTTGCAACCGATAACGCAGACGGTGTCTCCGGTATCTCCATGCGCGATGTTGCCAAGAATATGCTTGAGCTCGGTTACACGAATGTTATTCGCTTTGACGGCGGCGGCTCATCCGCTTTGTATGTCAATAATAACGGTAAGGGCGAAGCAGGTTTCCTCGTTTCCAGCTCAAGATCTGTTTCTGACTGCGTTCTTCTCGTGAAGAAATCTTCTCTCGAAAACGAAGCAGAAACCGCACGTCTCAAGGAAGCAATCGACGCAGCGGCAGAAACACTCAAGAACGATTCCGCAAATGAGCAGCTCAAATCCGCTTATGAATACGCTGTGAAGGCTTATGGCGAAGGTCGTCCCACATACGGCGAAGCCGCACAGGCTCTCACCAGACTCGCACAGGTCGGCAGCTCTACAATAGAGCTTGACAAGGCAATCAATGCCGCCGACAGAATTACTTATACCGATTATTCCGCGGCACAGCTTGCAAAGATCTATGCTGCATACAATTTCGCAAAAGCGGTCAGATCGACCAAAAATGCAACCTCCGAGGTCGTTATGAAGGCGGCTGAAGAACTCAACGCTGCAATTTCGCTCGTTAAGAACAACGTCGCACTCGGAAAGAGCTATACCGACGACGTCAAGCAGGGCGGTTATTCGGGCAACCTTACCGACGGTGTTGTCGAAGGCGGCGAATATGACGGAAAGATCTGGAACGGCGTCAACAATCCCGCCGAAAAGGGCTTTGTGACCCTTGATCTCGGCGAGATCATGAACATTAACGGCGTTTCCACTTCCATCAACAACCACGACAGTACTTCTGCTATTGCGGCAATTTCCAAGATCACTATTGAGTTCTCCACCGACGGCAAGACTTTCAAGAAGGTCGCAGAGGTTAACGACAAGGATCGTCTCGGCTATGATAAGGGTCACGTCACCGTATCCATTCCCGAAGCAAAGGGTCAGGCTCGTTATATCAGATATCACTACTCCAATGAAGGCAGTGTCAATACACGCTTCATAATGGTTTCCGAAATCGCCGCTTATGAAGGCGAACTCACCGTTGAAAAGGCGGGCTTTGTCACCAACTTCAACACAAAGATACTCAGCGGTATGGCATCGGTTTTCACACCCGATTTCGTCACCGATTTCGCTGAAGGCGACTGCAATATCAGATGGACTCACACCGCATTCCTTGAATGGGACGCAGCAAAGCAGGGATATAAGATCATATCCTTCAAGAGTCCCAACGGTAAGGACGAAGGTACTCTTAAGGAAGGTCAGATCGCGATTGCAGTTCATAACAGCGAGATCGCCGGCGATACGGACGGCAGCGCGGCGAACCGTGCTTACCTTATGGCTGCAAAGGTCGGTGATTATGTCGAATTCCACGGCATATATATCGACAAGCAGATAACCGTTCCCGGTAGCTTCTACAAGATCGTTTCCGCAAACGAATTCGATAAGAACTACAACGGCGTTATGGGTAATGTCTCATATGATATTCCCACAACCGACGAAGATCCCGACGAACCCAAACCCGAAATTACCGGCCTCACCGTAAACGGTGATATTATTACCGGTCTCGCTCCCAAGGTTACCGTTGAGGAATTCAAAGCACACTTCAAGGGCGATGTTACTGTCGACGGCGTCAAGAAGTCCGGCTTTGTCGGCACAGGTTGCACTGTAACATATTTCGGCAAGACATATACTGTCGTTCTCAAGGGAGATACTACCGGCGACGGTAAGATCGACACTTCAGACTATATCGCGATCAGAAAGTACATCCTCAAGATCGGCACTCTTGACGGCGTGTTTGAACAAGCCGCTCATATCAAGACCGCTTCCGACAAGGCTGTCGGCGTAATGGACTACGTTGCAGTCAGAAAATTTATTCTCGGTCTCGGTACGCTCGACTGAGATTTGTAATTACTCCAATCGCTGAATATGCATCGGGAATAAGCCCGATGCATATTCATAAATGAAAGGCAACTATGAAAAAGACATTCGCATTTATTCTCGTGCTCGTTATTACCGCAATGGCACTCGTCTCCTGCTCTTCGAACAAGCTTGTCGGAAGCTGGAGCTATGAAACCAAGATCGGCGCTGTTTCCGCAAAAGCGACGTATACATTTAACGAAGACAATACCGGAAGCATTACGATCATAGGCGGAGTGAGCCTGAATTTCAATTATGAGGTTGAAGGTGATCAGCTCACAGTAAAAGGAAATCTCAGCGGCTATGAGGGCACATATACCTATAAGGTTGACGGTGATAATCTTTCACTCACCCAAAACGGCACAACTATCACGCTCGTTAAAAACAAATAGGGATATAGAGGCATTTTGAGGGGTAATCCGGACGAAACGATTCGCCCGGATTATTCTTTTTTCGCTTTTTCGGGGTTGAAAAATGCAATTTGCTGTGGTATAATTGAAAAAATAAAGGTGGCAGTGCACGATTAACGTGATTTCTCATCGTTGGTTGTGAGGTGTTGCCCTGAGAAAAACTAACTAACAGGAGTACAATCATGGCATACTACTATCAAGAACCGGCAAGAACATTTTCGGAATATCTTCTTGTGCCGGGCTATTCATCTTCCGAATGCGTTCCCGAAAGCGTCAGCCTGAAAACGCCCGTGACAAAATTCCGCAAGGGTGAGAAACCTGCCATTTCAATAAATATTCCGCTTGTTTCGGCAATCATGCAGTCTGTTTCAAACGATACGATGGCGATTGCACTTGCGCGCGAGGGCGGAATTTCCTTCATTTACGGTTCTCAGAGCGTTGAGGCGGAAGCCGAGATGATCCGCCGTGTCAAGAATTACAAAGCCGGTTTTGTTTACTCCGATTCAAATATCAAACCCGATGCAACGCTTGCGGATATTCTTGAACTCAAAGAAAAAACAGGGCATTCGACTGTCGCCGTTACCGATGACGGTACCGGAAACGGGAAGCTGCTCGGCATTGTCACCAGCCGTGATTATCGTGTTTCACGCCTTGATGCGTCAACAAAGGTCTGCACCTTCATGACGCCTTTCGAAAAGCTTATCTACGCCGAGCAAGGGACGACGCTCAAGGAAGCCAATGATATAATCTGGGATCATAAGCTCAACTCGCTCCCCATACTTGATAAAAACGGCAGACTCCTGTATTTCGTGTTCCGTAAGGACTATGATTCACATAAGGAAAACCCGAACGAGCTGCTTGACAGTTCGAAGCGCTATGTTGTCGGTGCGGGTATCAATACACGTGATTATGAAACGCGTGTACCGGCTCTTGTCGATGCTGGCGCAGATATACTCTGCATTGACTCATCCGAGGGGTATTCCGAATGGCAGGCACGTACCATTGCATTCATACGTAAAAAGTATGGCGATACCGTAAAGGTGGGGGCGGGAAATGTAGTTGACCGCGAAGGCTTCCGCTTCCTTGCAGAGGCAGGAGCGGACTTTATCAAGATCGGTATCGGAGGCGGTTCAATCTGCATTACGCGTGAGCAGAAGGGTATCGGCAGAGGTCAGGCTACCGCAGTTATAGAGGTTGCAGAGGAGCGCAACAAGTATTTCGAGGAAACCGGAATTTATATTCCGATATGCTCCGACGGCGGCATTGTTTACGACTATCATATAACGCTTGCACTTGCCATGGGTGCAGACTTCATCATGCTCGGAAGATACTTTGCACGTTTTGACGAATCACCCACAAGCAAAGTCGTCATCAACGGCAGCTATATGAAGGAGTACTGGGGCGAGGGTTCCGCACGTGCGCGTAACTGGCAGAGATATGACCTTGGCGGCGACAAGAAGCTGTCATTTGAAGAAGGCGTTGACTCATATGTTCCGTATGCGGGAAGCCTCAAGGACAATGTCGGACTGACGCTCAGCAAGGTCAAGCATACGATGTGCAACTGCGGAGCACTTACGATCCGCGAGCTTCAGGACAAGGCGAAGATCACCGTTGTCTCCGGCACGAGTATAATCGAGGGCGGCGCACATGACGTCATCCTGAAGGATAAGGTTGCTTCTCCGGTAAAATAAAATTATATAAAGGAGCTTTGCAATGAAGGAAGTCAAATCACCAAAAAAGCCGTTGATTTATTATTACGGTATCGCGCTCCTTATTATCTTCCTGTTTAATTTTGTCGTCAGTCCCCTGATGATGCAGAAACGCGTCACGGAAGTGGATTACGGAAAATTCATGAAGATGATAGAGGACAAGGAAATCGGCAAGGTAGAGGTCGAGGATACGCAGATTATCTTTACGGATAAAGACGAAAAGGCGATATATAAGACAGGTCTTATGAATGACCCGACTCTGACGGAGCGCCTTTATGAATCGGGCGCCACGTTTGCCAAGAATATTGAAGAAAAGATGTCTCCGATCGTCAGCCTGCTCCTGACATATGGTCTTCCGATTCTGATTTTCTTCGGACTCGGACAGTATCTGAGCAAGAAAATGATGTCCCAAATGGGCGGCAGG
>FR892204.1:22364-23094 GCA_000433115.1 Ruminococcus sp. CAG:382 | reverse complement strand
ATACGTTCCGTCTACGGAAGGGATCCATTTTGACGATGTTGCCGGAGAAGAAGAGGCAAAGGAGAGTTTGAAGGAGATCGTTGATTATCTTCATAATCCGAAGAAATACACCGATATCGGTGCTTCAATGCCGAAAGGCATATTGCTTGTCGGTCCTCCCGGTACCGGTAAAACGATGCTTGCCAAGGCAGTTGCAGGCGAGGCGGGAGTTCCGTTCTTTTCAATGTCCGGATCGGAATTCGTTGAAATGTTTGTCGGCATGGGTGCGTCAAAGGTCCGTGACCTGTTCAGGCAGGCGAAGGAAAAGGCACCATGCATTGTATTTATTGATGAGATCGATGCAATCGGCAAAAAGCGTGACGGTCAGATAGGCGGAAACGATGAAAGAGAACAGACTCTGAATCAGCTGCTTACCGAAATGGACGGATTTGAGGGCAATAACGGGGTCATTATCCTTGCGGCGACAAATCGCCCCGAATCGCTTGACCCCGCGCTCACACGTCCCGGCCGTTTTGACCGCCGCGTTCCCGTTGAGCTTCCCGATCTGATAGGCAGAGAAGCCATTTTGAAAGTACACGCGAAGAAAATCAAGGTCGCGGATAATATTGATTTCCATACCATTGCCCGTATGGCGGTCGGTACCTCCGGTGCAGAGCTTGCCAACATCATAAATGAAGCGGCGCTCCGTGCGGCGCGAAGCGGTCGCACGGGTGGTGAACAGTCAGACCAC
>FR892204.1:8084-22353 GCA_000433115.1 Ruminococcus sp. CAG:382 | reverse complement strand
AACCTCGAGGAAAGCATTGAGGTCGTCATCGCAGGCTATCAGAAGAAAAATGCAATTATGACCGACAGCGAAAAGAAGACTGTTTCGTATCATGAGATCGGTCATGCTCTTGTTGCGGCTTTGCAGTCTCATTCTGCACCTGTGCAGAAAATCACGATAATTCCCCGCACCTCCGGTGCACTCGGATATACCATGCAGGTTGAGGAAAATGACAAGGTCCTTATGACAAAGCGTGAGATCGAAAATAAGATTGCGACTCTCACGGGCGGACGTGCCGCAGAAGAAATCGCTTTCGGCGAAATAACGACCGGCGCTTCCAATGATATCGAACAGGCAACGAGACTTGCACGGGCGATGATAACCCGCTACGGTATGAGTGAAGAATTCGATATGGTGGCAATGGAAACAGTTACAAATCAATATCTCGGCGGCGATACATCAATTTCATGTTCCGCCGAGACCCAGAAGGACATAGACAAAAAAGTCGTCGAGATTATCAAGGCGCAGCACGAAAAGGCAAGAAAGCTGCTTCGCGACAACCGTGCAAGGCTTGACGAGCTTGCGTCGTATCTTTACGAAAAGGAAACGATCACAGGTACGGAATTCATGGAGATTCTTGAGGGAAAGAAGGCACCGGCATGAGACGACGCTCCGGCTTTGGTTTGTTTGAGTTAATAATCGGTGTTTTGCTCATCGCACTCGGTGTTTCCACATTCGCCAGACCTGAAGGATTGTTGACCGGCGTTGTTGTCATATACGGAATTTTTGCGATCTTCACCGGCATTGAGGACATATTGATATATGCTCGTGTTTCAAGGTTTATAGGCTTTGGTCCGATGCTGTCGCTCATCACCGGAATTCTCAGTGTCATGAGCGGTATTATGATACTCGCGTATCCGGATGCGGGAAAGTGGGCGCTTTCGATATTGTTCCCGATGTGGTTCATTGCGCATTGTGTGTCACAGCTTGCCCGGATAGGCATGGCACGTATTGCGGGCAGATACTTTTATTATTATTTCTCGCTTATCACAAATATTATCGGTATAGTTCTCGGATTCATGATGATAGCAAGCCCGTCCCTGAGCTTCATGACAATGCAGACAATGTGTTACATTGTTGCGTTTTACCTTCTGCTACTCGGTATCGAAGGTGTTGTTTCGGGCATAGGACGCATTACCTCGCGGTGGTAAGGTTATTCAAGAAAGCTTAAATCATTTTTAATGTTTGCTTGGTTGACAAAGCGATATCGGTTTGATATACTAAAAGCATCATCGAACAATATGGGATTGGTGCATCCGCTTTCGTTTTTCAGACGTACTTCACGGCAATTGATTGCATTCTGTGAATTTATTGGCTTACTGACGAAAAATCGATTGTGTGATTGTGTCCTTGTATTGTCCGGTAATGCCTTAACGCAGTAACAACAGCGAGGTGTGCAATGCCGAATTTCACGAAACAGGCAATCAAGGCGTCATTTATCAAACTGCTGAACGAAAGACCGCTGAACCAGATCACGGTCAAGGATATCGTTGAGGATTGCGGTATCAACCGCAATTCGTTTTACTATCATTTTGCCGATCTTCCCGCGCTTCTTGAAGAGGTGATAATGGAACAGGCGGATAATATTATCAATGAGTATCCTTCCATCGATTCGATGGAGATGTGCATGGATTCTATAATTTCCTTTGCACTCAAAAACAAAAAGGCTGTTTACCATATCTTCAATTCCGTAAACCGCGGAAAGTATGAGCATTATCTTCTTGATATGTGCCATTCGTTTGTTGATAAATACATCAACACAACGTTCGGTGAGCTTCCGTTTGCTCCCTATGACAAGGAGATAATCATCACCTTCTATTCCTGTGAATGCTTCGGTCAGATTATCAACTGGATCAGCGGCGGCATGAAAGCCGACATACAGCGCCAGTCGCACCGCCTGTTTGAGCTTCGCAAGGGTATGATCGAAGAATTGGTGAAACGCAGCGTCGAATCAAACAGATAACTTTATATTTTAAATGGCAGCCGTCCGGTCACTTCATATGACCGGACGGTGTTTTTTGTGCAGACAGCCCATTTTGTCTGAAAACGATACAGATATTCCAATGTGTATGCTTTTAGGACATGGACATGAGGCTGTCTGTTTTATTTTTTCGTTCAATGGGATATAATCACTCACGTGATTTGAGGAGGAATGAAATATGACACGTTCAACAAAACCCATGCAGACTGCAAAGATCGGATATGTAATCGTATCGCTGTTGCTTTGCGTTCTTGGTGTCGTCATGATAGTCGTACCCGACTTTTCCGCGTCGCTTATCGGAACGCTGTGCGGCATCATGCTTATCGTTTTCGGCGCTTTCAAGCTGGTCGGATATTTTTCAAAGGATCTTTACCGGCTTGCCTTTCAGTATGATCTCGCGTTCGGTATACTGACGCTGGCGCTCGGTATCATTATTCTGCTGAATCCCGACAATATAATGAATTTTATTTGCGTCGTGCTCGGCGTTGCCGTTCTTGCCGACGGACTTCTGAAAATTCAGATCGCGCTTGACTCAAAGCGCTTCGGGATCAGCAAATGGTGGCTGATTCTTGCGGTGGCATTTATCGCCTGCGTTTGCGGTATATTGCTTCTCGTAAGACCAAGTGAAAGCATACGCGTGATAATCGTATTGATGGGTATTTCGCTCCTTGCGGAGGGTATCCTGAATTTCAGTACAGTCATTACGGCAGTCAAGATCGTACGCAATCAGCAACCCGATTACATTGAAATACACGAATATACAGAGAAAGAGGATTGAAGAGAGACTATGAAATTTTCAAAAGCGGTGGTTAAGCATCGCGTACTTATTCTGATTCTTGCACTGGCATTATGTGTGCCTGCGTTCTTCGGAATGGTCGCGACGCGTATAAACTACGATATGCTTGATTATTTGCCGGAAGACATGGATACGGTCATCGGACAGAACGAACTGCTGAATGATTTCGGCAAGGGTGCGTTTTCGCTCATTATTGTAGAGGACATGCAGCCGAAGGATATATCGGCAATGAAGGAGAAAATCGAAAAAGTTGACCATGTTGAAACGGTTTTGTGGTATGATTCAATTTTCGACATTTCGATTCCCATGGAAATACTTCCGGATGAAATTTATAATGAATTCAATTCCGGCAACGCCACTATGATGGCGGTGTTCTTTGACAGTGCCACTTCTGCCGATGTTACAATGGACGCGATCCGTGAAATACGCTCCATTGCCGGCAAACAGTGCTTTGTTTCGGGTATGTCGGCACTTGTTACCGATCTGAAAGATCTTTGTGAAAAGGAAGAACCCGTTTATGTTGCAATAGCAGTTATATGCGCTTGCCTTGCAATGATGATTTTCCTTGACGGCTGGCTCGTTCCGTTCGTGTTCCTTGTCAGTATAGGCCTGATGATTCTCATCAACCTCGGCTCGAACTACTTCTTCGGTGAGATCTCGTACATAACAAAGGCACTTGCCGCCGTTCTTCAGCTTGCTGTTACCATGGACTATTCGATATTCCTATGGCACAGCTATAATGAAGAAAGAGAAAAGTATCAGGACAATAAGGAAGCGATGGGTGGTGGCCCCAAAGCGATGGCTGTCGCCATCAGTAACACGCTGACATCCGTAATCGGGTCTTCAATTACGACGGTTGCCGGCTTTGCCGCTCTTTGCTTCATGAGCTTCACGCTTGGTCTTGACCTCGGTATCGTTATGGCTAAAGGCGTAATTCTTGGCGTACTCGGTTGTGTTACCGTGCTTCCGGCATTGATTCTTGTTCTTGACAAGCCGCTTCAGAAGACAAAGCATCGTTCGATTATACCGAACATGGATAAGCTTTCGAAGAAAATCACAAAAGTGTTCCCCGTTTTCCTTGTTATTTTCGCATTGCTCATCGCTCCCGCATATTACGGATACGATAAAACAAACGATGAAGTATACTACGATATGGGACAATGTCTGCCGGAGGACATTGAGTACGTTATAGCAAACTCAAAACTGTCTGAAGAATTTGATATCGGATCAACGCATATGTTGCTTATCGATTCAAAACTTCCTTCAAAGGACGTCCGCTCCATGATAAAAGAAATGGAGAAGGTCGACGGTGTCAAGTATGTTCTCGGTATTGAGTCTGTCCTCGGCGCCGGAGTACCGGAGGAAATGATTCCCGAAAGCATTTGCAGTATTCTTGAAAGTGACAAATGGGAGCTGCTTCTCATCAATTCGTCATACAAGGTCGCAAGCGACAACGTAAACAATCAGGTCACCAAGCTCAACACGATACTCAAAAAGTATGACAGCACAGGTATGCTTATCGGTGAAGCTCCCTGCATGAAGGATATGATAGAAACGACAAACCACGACTTCCAGGTTGTCAACGCCGTTTCGATTATCGCAATATTCATCATCATTGCTCTTGTCGAAAAGAGCTTCACTCTCCCGTTCATTCTTATTGCGGTCATTGAGCTTGCAATATTCATAAACCTCGGTCTGCCGCATTATCTCGGTCAGTCACTGCCGTTCATCGCGCCTATTTGTATCAGCACGATCCAGCTCGGTGCAACTGTTGACTATGCAATTCTGATGACAACACGCTACAAAGCCGAACGTATTGCAGGTAAGGCAAAGAGGGAAGCCGTTACGATTGCTCTTTCGACTTCGATACCTTCCATCATTGTCAGCGGTCTCGGACTTTTTGCAGCAACTTTCGGTGTTGCGGTTTACTCCGATATCGACATTATCAGCTCCATGTGTATGCTCATGGCACGTGGCGCCGTAATCAGTATGTTCTGCGTAATTCTCTTCCTGCCGGCGCTTTTGATGCTTTGCGATAAGCTCATATGCGCAACCACATGGAAGATGAAAAGATCAGTAAGAAACAATTAAGCGAGGTAATATATCATGAAAAAATCATCAAAGAAGATCATTGCATTATGCCTTTGCGCATTACTTACCGCCGGCACTGTCGGCGCGACGGTATTCGCAGGTGCAAATAACGAATCCGGTACCTCATCCGAACCCGAAAAAATCATTTCCGTTATAAAAGACAACGACGATAAAAATGTAAAGGACGAAACGGTTTACGTTATTGCGAATGCCGACGGCAGTGTCAGCAAAATCATTGTCAGCGACTGGATCAAAAACCACGAAGGAAGCAGTACGCTGACCGACAAGTCAAATCTCAAGGATGTATATAATGTCAAAGGCGACGAAAGCTTCACTCTCGACGGCAGCAACGCAAGAGTCTGGAGCGCAAACGGCAAGGACATCTATTGCCAGGGTACGTCCGACGAAGCGCTGCCCGTTGATATTAAGGTGACATATTCTCTTGATGGGAAGACTGTATCTCCCGATGAAATAAAGGGCAAGGGCGGTCATGTCGTGATCAGATATGAATACACCAACAATATTTATGAGACTGTCGAAATCGACGGCGAAAAGCAGAGAATATTTGTGCCTTTCGCAATGCTTACCGGTATGCTTCTTGACGGAGATAATTTCTCGAATATCAAGGTCACGAACGGCAAGGTGATCAATGACGGTAGTCGTGTGGCAGTTATCGGTGTGGCACTTCCCGGTATGCAGGAGAGCCTGGGAATTTCCAAAGACAAATTTGAATTCCCGGATTACGTCGAAGTCAGCGCGGATGTAACAGCATTTGAAATGACTTCAACCATGACAATCGCGGCAAACAGTCTGTTCAACAAAATCGATACATCAAAGCTTGGTGATGTTGATAAGATTGAGGACAGACTTACGCAGCTTGAGGATGCAATGAAACAGCTTACTGACGGCTCCTCGGCGCTTTATGACGGTCTTTGCACACTTCTTGAAAAGAGCGATGAGCTTGTCAAGGGTATTGATCAGCTTGCGGACGGCGCGAAACAGCTGAATGACGGTGCCGGCTCATTGTCTGACGGATCAAAGCAGCTCTCTGCCGGTGCATCGGCACTGAATGCCGGTCTCGGTCAGCTTGCCGGTAAGAACAGCGAACTGAATGCGGGTGCAAAGCAGGTTTATGAGTCTTTGCTCGGCATTGCAAGCAGTCAGATTACCGCTGCAGGTATTGAGATACCCGCTCTTACGATCGATAATTATCCGACCGTACTTGAAAGCGTTTTGAAATCTCTTGACGAAAGTGTTGTGCGTGAAAAAGCGGAGCGGATTGCTCTTGAAAAAGTTACTTCCGCCGTCAATGCGCAGAGAGACGTCATAAAAGCAAAGGTTAGCGAGGCCGTCGAATCGCAGGTCAGACCCGCTGTCGAAGCCAAGGTGAGAGAGTCTGTCAGAGCGCAGGTCCTTGCGACGCTGAGCCTCGATGCGAATACATACGAACAGGGCATTAAAGCAGGACTCATCAGTGAGGAGCAGCAGAAGCAGATCGACGGCACGATCGAAATGCAGATGCAGAGCGACAACGTCAAAGCGCTGATTGAACAGAATGTTGCCACACAGATGGCGAATCAGGCAGAGCTTATCGAAAGCAAAACGGAAGAACAGGTACAGCTGCTTATAAAACAGAATATGGCTTCCGATGATGTCAGAAAACAGATCGAGGAAGGCGTTGCCACCGCAAAGGCGGGTGCTGCAAGTATTACTGCGCTCAAGCAACAGCTTGACAGCTACAACATGTTCTATACCGGACTCGCACAATATACCGCGGGTGTCTCTTCTGCCGCTTCCGGCGCTAAAACACTTGCAAACGGCGCGGCTCAGCTTACAGACGGCAGTGCACGGCTCAGTGAGGGGGCGGCACAGCTTCTTGCGGGCATTCTTCAGCTCAAGGATAATGTCCCCGCGCTTGTTGAAGGCGTTACACAGTTAAAGGACGGCGCAATGCAGCTTTCCGACGGTATCGGCAGATTCAATGAGGAAGGCATTCGGAAACTCGTTGATGCGGTTGACGGTGATATAGCAGGACTTGTCACAAGACTCCGCGCAGTTGCCGATGTTTCTGACGATTATACTTCATTCAGCGGTCTTGCAGACGATATGGAAGGACAGGTCAGGTTCATTTATAAGACTGCAAGCGTAAAGTAAACGTTTTCATTTACTCCTTATTTCCTTGTTCCAAAAATGAAGCACCGCCGGAAATCAAAGCTCCGACGGTGCTTCATTATATCAATTTAATTGCTTTCAGCGCTCTTCAATCATTTCGCGGTTGTCGCGGAAAAGGAGACTGATGCACCACAGACCGCAGAGACCGACAACAGTGAAGATTATTCTCGAAACGATTTCACCCTGACCGCCGAACAGCCAGCCGACAAAGTCGAAGCTGAACAGACCGACAAGACCCCAGTTGATCGCACCGATGATTACGAGCGCAAGCGCGATTTTATCAAAAACTTGCATGAACGATTTCTCCTTCCGGCATTATTTTGCGCCGTGACGAAAAAAATATTCATTGACTTTCGGAACAAAAAATTGTAAAATAACAATCCGGAGGTAATGCTATTATGAGAATGCGACCCAAAAAGAACAGAGACATCAGACTTGAGAGAGTGTCGTACCTATACACGGTGAAGAACGGAGACAGCATAGATTTGCCTGCGTCATTTGAGAACGAAAACGGCAGATTGCTTGTTGAGATAGGTTGCGGCAAGGGATCATTTGCCGTCGGTCTTTCAAAAAAACAGCCCGATGCACGTATCATTGCCCTTGAAAAGGTTCCTGATGTTATGATGATGGCAATGGAAAAAGCAAGCAGAGAGGAATGCGCAAACATACGCTTTGACAATGTCGACGCAATGAATATAGATACATATCTTCCGTCTCACAGCGTTGATGCATTGTATCTTAACTTCAGCGATCCGTGGCCCAAAAAACGCAATGCAAAAAGGCGGCTGACAAGCCCGATTTTCCTTGAAAAATACAAAACGGTTCTCAAACCGGGCGCGCGTATATACTTCAAGACCGACAATATCGGACTTTTTGAGTATTCGCTTGAGACGTTCGGAGAATGCGGGTATACTCTCGAGAACATAACGAATGATCTGCACGCGTCGCCGCTCAATGCCGAAAATATTGAAACCGAATATGAACGTAATTTTTCAGCCAAGGGTTTTTCGATCAATTATCTTGAGGCGTTTCTGAAATAGTCTCTGACGACTTCGCGTTCGTCGAACGGGTATTTTACTCCTTCTATCTCTTCGTAATCCTGGTTTCCTTTTCCGACGATAAGTACGATATCATCCTTTTTCGCCAGCGAAAGAGCATGGTATATTGCCTGTCGTCGGTCTTTTATTATTGTGACCTCGCCCTTCGGCTCTTTTATACCCGACATGATGTCCGAAATTATATCATCAAGCTTTTCAAAGCGCGGGTTGTCCGAGGTCACGATCGTCAGATTGCTGTTTCTGCTTATTATGTCGCCCATGGCGAAACGGCGAAGCTTTGAACGGTTGCCGCCGCATCCGAAAACGGTGATGATCCTGCCTTTGCGATAATGTGACAGTGTTCGGAAAATCGATTCGATGCTTACTTCGTTATGTGCATAGTCGAGAATGACGGAAAAGTCCTTTCCGACGTCAACGGATTCATTCCTGCCGCGTACAACGGTTTTGCAAAGCCCTTTTTCAATCTGATCGTATGTGCATCCGAGGACGGCAGCAACCGAAGCGGCGCAAAGAGAATTATATACCGAGATTTCACCGAGAAGCGGAATGACCAAACGGTGCGTATTTCCGTTCAGTGTTATGTCGTATTCGGTGACAAGTTTGCCGTCGCGGCTTCCGAAATACGGAGAGGCTGCCCTGAAATCGGCATCGCTTTTGTATCCGAAGGTAAGCTTTTTGCAGGTGCAGCCTGATGAGATTCGATCCGTTTCGGGGTCATCGGCGTTGAAAATTCCTGTTTTGCACTGCGAAAACAGTATCTTTTTGCATCCGAGATATTCGTCGAAATCCTTGTGCTCGTTTTCGCCAATGTGGTCTGGTGAGATATTTGTGAAAACGCCGATGTCGAACATGATGCCGTAGGTGCGGTCGAGCTTGAAGCCCTGTGATGATGCTTCCATGACTACGGTGTCACAGCCCTCGTTCTGCATATCGTGCATATATTTGTGTATCAGATAGCTTTCCGGTGTTGAGTTTTCGGAGTCAATCGTTTTTTTGCCGTAATAAATACCGGTAGTGCCGATCACGCCGACCTTTCGACCGGATTCCTCAAGAATGTTTTTTATCATAAAGGAAGTGCTGGTTTTTCCTTTGGTTCCGGTCAATGCGACGGTACATAGCTTTTTTGCGGGATATCCGAAAAATGCGGCGCTTATGACCGCGAGCGCGCGTCGTGTGCTTTCACAGACCGCCACAACGGCATCGGAAGGCAAGTCAAGTGTGTGCTCTGCTACAAAATGGCGAACGCCGCGACTGTACATCTTCATCGCATGGTCGTGGCTGTCAAATGCAAAGCCTTTTATGCAGATGAAAAGACCGGATTTGTCGGGGGATTCCGTTCTTGAATCATATATGATTTCCGTTATCTCATCATTACCGCGGGATATGTCAAATTGAGCTTTTGCGTTTTCCAACAGTTCAGATAATTTCATAGGTTGCCTCCGGTAAGAAGTCTGTCGTCGATTTCGCCGTCGAATACGATCTCGCTTTTACCAGTCATGACAAGATCTCCGCTTGCCTTGTCATAGTCAATTACAATAATGCCGCCTTTCTGATGCACGCTAACATGACTGTCGCAGAGTCCCGCGAGATTTGCAGCCGTGACACATGTGCAGCATCCCGTGGCGCAGGCGAGAGTTTCGCCGCAGTTTCTCTCCCATGCTATCATGCGGATATTTTCGCGATTGGTCACATCATAAAAATGTATGTTTGCTTTATTTGGGAAAATAGGCGAGCACTCAAGAGCGTGACCGTATTTTGTGATATCAATGCTGTATATATCATCACACAACACTGCACAGTGCGGATTCCCAAGCGAAAGGGCAGTGATGTTGAAGATGCGGTCAAGGATGGTATAGTCATAGCCGATAAGTGCGTTGTTTTCGTTTGTGACCGTGACGGGGATGCGGTCGGCGTCGAAAATCGGTCTGCCGATGTTTGCGGTGATATTCACAACATCGCCGTTTTCGACTGTCAGATGAATTTTCTTGATTCCGCCGAGTGTTTCGACAGTGAAATCGGTTTTGGAGGTAAGCCCCTTCACATAAACCAGCTTGCCGGTGCTTCTCAGAGCGTTTCCGCACATCTCGGCTTCGCTTCCGTCGGGATTGAAAACTCTCATTCTGAAATCGGCAATTGCCGACGGACATATCAAGATCATGCCGTCACTGCCGACACCTTTGTGTCTGTCGGAAACAAAACGTGCGGCGGCAGCAGGATTTTTTACCTCCTGGTCGAAAGTGATGACATATACATAATCGTTGCAGTATGCCTGCATCTTGGTGAATTTCATTGCGTGCCTCATATATCAGTATTATGCACGGAATGTCGGCTTTGTTCGACGTCTGACAGCCGTGCGCTTATGCATTTATTATATCATAAAAGTTTTTTATTGCAATAGATATTTTCGGTTGACTAATTGTCGAATGTGTGATATACTACACTCAGAATGGTATACAGTGAGAAGAATCGCATGAACGGAAATTTTTTTGCCCTGATGTTCAGAATGAAATATATCGACCGCTGGGGACTGATGCGACTCAATCGGCACGAAAGTCTTTCCGAGCATTCGCTTGAATGTTGTATACTTGCCTATGCGCTTGCGACGATCGGCAATGTGTATTTTGGCAAAAGCTATAACACAGAATGTATAACTCTTAAGGCGGCGTTTCACGATGCACCGGAAATTGTGACCGGTGATATGCCTACCCCCGTTAAGTATTATAACGACACAACCAAGGCTTCGTATAAAGCGGTGGAGGATGAGACGGTACAGCGTTTTATGGAATTGCTGCCCGGCGAGATGCGTCCTTATTATGAAACGCTGTTTCAATACACACCCGATGAAAAAAGAATCATCAAAGCTGCGGATAAGCTTTGCGCATATATAAAATGCCTTGATGAGCTTGATTCCGGAAACAAGGAATTCCGTACGGTGCTTGAAAGTACGGCAAAATCAATTGAAAGCGCAGAGTGTGAGGAGCTGGCTTATTTTATGAAGCATTGCATTGATGCTTTCTCATTGACACTCGACGAATTGCAAAACAAACAATAAAACTCTCATATATATCCACGAGGTAAAAAACATGAAAATAGGTATTATTTCCGACTCACTCCGTCTCGATTTTGCAGACAGCATCAAAAAGGCAGCTTCTCTCGGTGCTTCCGGCGTCCAGAAATATCTCACCTTCGGTGAGCTTCAGGCTGAAAATCTGACTTCCGCAAAAATCGCCGAGGTCAAAGACATCATGAACTCAAACGGACTTGTTTTCTCAGCGATTTGCGGCGATTTCGGTCCCGATTTCACACAGCGTGAATCTATTGACCGCTCAAAGCTCATCATTGAAAAGGCGAAAGAACTCGGCTGCAGCATCGTTACAACACATATCGGACATCTTACCGATGAAGATACCCCCAGAATGGAAGAATATCGCAAGGGTGTTTATGAGCTCGCCTGTTTTGCCGACAGCCTCGGCTCATGGTTTGCTGCCGAGACCGGCACGGAGACCGCTGCTGTGCTCAGAAAGTTCCTTGATTCCGTAAATCACAAAGGATTCGGCGTCAATTTTGACCCTGCAAACCTTGTTATGTGTGCTGACGACGACCCTGTTCAGGGCGTTCATCTTCTCAAGGATTACATCGTTCACACTCATGCGAAGGACGGCGTGAGAAATCCCGACGCTTCCTTCCTTGAAGTTCCTCTCGGCAAGGGCGGTGTTGACTTTGATAAATATCTTGCGGCACTCAATGAGATCGGCTACAAGGGTTATCTCACAATTGAACGTGAGGTCGGCGATAATCCTGCTGCAGACATAAAAATGGCTGTTGATTTCCTCAATGAAAAGCTTGACAAACTCGGAATCGGGGTTGAAAAATAATGTCCGTTCCTTTCAGAGTTGACCTTTCGGGCAAGATTGCCGTTGTAACCGGCGGCGGCGGAGTTCTTTGCTCCTGCTTTGCAGAGGCTCTCGGCGAATGCGGTGCAAAGGTCGCAGTGCTTGACCTTTCGCTTGATGCTGCCGATGCGGTTGCAAAGCGAATTTGTGCAAACGGCGGAACAGCGCAGGCATTCGCATGCAATGTACTTGAAAAAGAAAGTATTTTGGCTGCCGGCAATGCTGTCATTGCCGCTTTCGGAAATATTGATATTCTAATAAACGGTGCCGGAGGCAATAATCCGCGTGCCACGACAGACAGAGAGTATCTTTTCCCCGAAGATCTTACGGGTGAAGCGGACGGCAAGAGTTTCTTTGACCTCACACCCGAGGGTATTCAGTTTGTGTTCAATCTGAATTGCCTCGGCACATTGCTTCCGACTCAGGTATTTGCAAGGAATATGGCGGTTCACGGCGGGATCATTATAAACATTTCGTCAATGAACGCATATCGCCCGCTTACGAAGATCCCTGCTTATTCTGCCGCGAAGGCTGCGGTTTCAAACCTGACGATGTGGCTCGCAGTCCACCTTTCAAAGGTAAATATACGCGTCAATGCAATTGCACCGGGATTCTTTGTCACTAAGCAGAATGAGAAACTGCTTTTTGACGATAACGGTAATCCTACACCGCGTACCGATAAAATTCTTGCACATACCCCGATGGGACGCTTCGGTAAGCCTGAAGAGCTTGTCGGCACACTGCTTTATCTCTGCGATAACAACGCAAGCGGATTTGTCAACGGTACCGTTATCCCCGTTGACGGCGGATTTGCCGCATATTCCGGCGTATAGTCATGGCACTCAGAACAATACGCGTCCTTGATACGACGCTTCGCGACGGTGAGCAGATGCCCGGTGTGAATCTGAATGTCAGTGATAAGCTCCGTGTCGCGCTTGCACTTGAAAAGCTTGGTGTTGACGCAATTGAAGCCGGTTTTCCGGCCGCATCTAAGAGCGATTTCACGGCTGTATGTCAGATTTCCGCACAAGTCAGAAACAGCGTTATCGTCGCACTCGCGAGGGCTGATAAGGACGATATTGACGCTGCCGTTGCCGCACTTGAAAATGCCGCAAGAAAAAGGCTTCACATATTTATCGCAACAAGCGATCTGCACCTTTCGCAAAAGCTGTGCATAACCCGTGAACGGGCTCTTGATATCATACGTGAATGCGTTTCATACGGTGTGTCGAAGGGAATAGAAGTTGAGTTTTCTCCCGAAGACGCAACACGCAGTGACAGAACATTTCTGTTCACGGCGCTCAGAACCGCAGTTGAATCCGGGGCATCACTTATTAATATACCGGACACGGTGGGATATGCCTCACCGAATGAATTCGGCGAGTTGATACGCGATATCAGACATGAAGTTATCTGTAATCGCAACGTTATGCTGTCGGTGCATTGCCACAACGACCTCGGGCTTGCCGTTTCCAATACGCTTGCGGCAATTATGAACGGCGCCGACTGGTTTGACTGCACCGTAAACGGCATCGGAGAACGTGCCGGAAATGCATCTCTCGAAGAAGTTGTGATGGCGCTTGCAACGCGCAAGGATGCTTTTGATGCGATAACATCGCTGAATACGACATTACTTTATAAAACGAGCCATCTGGTTTCCTCTGTTACGGGTGTTTATATCCCGCCAAACAAGGCGATAGTCGGTAAAAACGCTTTTGCGCATCAGTCCGGCATTCACCAGCACGGCATACTCGCAAATCCTGCGACGTACGAGATAATGACACCTCAGTCGGTCGGATTCAGAGAAAGTACGATACTTCTCGGCAAGCTGTCAGGACATCATGCTTTTGAGGAAAAGCTTGAGGAGCTTGGAATCAGGGTTGACGATGAGATTGAAAAATCCGCCTTCAAATCGTTCAAGAATCTTTCATGCCGCAAAAAGGATGTCTCTGATGATGATATACGCGCTCTTGTTGAGGAAGCGGTAATTGATTCTCATATCACAGACGGTTATGAGCTTGAAAGCTACCAGACGCAGAGCGGTAATAAAATCAAGGCAATGTCTATGGTGACGCTTTCGAAAAACGGCAAACAACTCGTTGAAGCGGCAACCGGCGAGGGTCCTATCGACGCATCGTTCAATGCGATTAACAAGATGCTTTCACGCGATTATAAGCTCGTGTTTTATAATATCAAAGCCGTGACCGGCGGTACGGACGGGCTCGGCGAGGGGGGTGTG
>FR892204.1:2218-8023 GCA_000433115.1 Ruminococcus sp. CAG:382 | reverse complement strand
GGAAAGGGAATTTCCACCGATATAATTGAATCCAGTATAAAAGCATATATTAATGCCATAAACCGTGCTGACATCAATATATGCGAACAATAAAAAACATGAAAGGAATTTTTCAATGAGAAAAATTGCAAGTCTCCTGATGGCATTACTGCTTGCGGCTGCAACGTTCACTGCATGCAACAATAACGGTAATGAAACATCAAACGGCGACAATTCTGTCGCTTCACAGCCTTCGTCTGTTTCGACTGAAGGTGAAAGTGCCGTCACCTCGACAGAGCCCGATGAACCGTACACAAACGGCAACGGAATTTATGTCACCGACTTTGACAAGACAAAGTATGAGGGAAAAACCATCAATATTATTGTCAGAGGCGAAGCTTCCGCTATTTATCAGTCTGACGACTTCATTGTCGGCAACACCGAGTACTACGGCGATAACCTCATCAATGCAGTCGAAAAAAAGAATGAAGTTGTTGAGGAGGAATACGGTGTCACCCTTAACATTATCAAGGATGACAACATCAATTCAAGCGTTCTTCTTGACCTCAACAGCGGCACACAGCTTTACGACATAATCATGCCTGTCCTTCCTCAGCTTGCAAACTGGGCAAGGGAAGGTTTGCTGTGTGACCTTACCGAACTTGAAAATATGCACCTTGATGCTCCGTGGTACAGCCAGTATGCAAATGATGCATATTCGGTAGCAAATCGTCTGTATTTCACAACCGGTGATATAACCATCCTCAACAAGGTAAATACGATTTCGCTCCTTTTCAATATCGACTACGCAACCCAGCTTCAGCTCCCCAATCTCTATGATCTCGTCAAGTCCGGCGAATGGACATACGACAAAATGATGGAATTTGCAAAGCTTGCCACTGCCGATACCGACGGAGAATCCGGAATGACCGGCGAGGATAACTGGGGCGTACTCACCACATATGCAGATGCGCTCTCGTTCTACGGATGCTTCGGATACAATATCTGCTCAAAGGATTCCAACGATCTTCCTTATCTTACTATCACCGACTCTGATGCAACCACCACTCTCCAGAATATTCTTACCGATATGGCTTCCAAAGGTACGTGGTGTTGCTATGCACAGGACTTTGAACAGCCGATTTGGGTAACATCGCTTGAAGCGTTCAAGCAGGGAAGAGTCCTGTTCCGTCCCTCTGCATTCTCCGCAACGACAAAGCTCCGTATTGCGGGCACTAACTTCGGTATTCTTCCTATGCCTAAGAAAGACACCAATCAGGATCAGTACTATGCATACTGCGGTACCGGTGAAACCGTCGGTTTTGCTATTCCTTATAACTGCAGCGATCCCGAGTTCTCTGCATATATGGTTGAGGCTATTTCCTGCGAATCCAAGAACTACCTCACTCCCGCTTATATGGAGGTAAACCTCAAGAGCAAAGACGCAAAGAACGACGAAGATCTTGAAATGCTTGAAATCATTTTCAACAATATCAAATACGATATCGGTGAAGTTTATGATTTCGGAAAGATCAAGTCTGTTCTTTACGGAATGGTTCAGAGCGGTGATTCAAACATCGTTTCCAAGCTCGACAGTCTCAAAGATTCCATCAATTCGGAGATTGAAACTTTGATTGATCAGTACGAATCAAGAGGCTGATAACTAACCAATATTCGATTTTTATGCCGGACTCCGGCGGTGGAAACTCCGCCGGAGTGCGGTAAATTCATGTATGTAGTGTTTTGTGGCTTATGAATAAAAAGCTCTCTGTTCTTGATACTACTCTGCGCGACGGTGCGCAAAGCGCACAGGTCAATTTTTCGGTGTCAGATAAGCTGAAGGTAATAAACGTCCTGAGTGGTCTGGGATTTAAATTCATAGAGGCTGGGTCACCGGGTATCTCTCCGGTTGATGCGGAGCTTTTTTTGCGTCTTGCACAATGCCGCCCCGATAATGTGAATATTGTTGCATTCGCACCGACAGCGCGCAATGCAAAGGGCGAGGCTATACTTGAAAAAACGGCACAATATGCGTTTGAATATGTTTCGCTGTTTGGCAAAGCCGATGTGCTGCAGGTTAAAAATGTGCTTGCGATGACACCTGAGGAAAATCTCGACATGATCAGCCGTTCGGTAACTTTTTTCGGTGCCCGCGGAAATAATGTTATTTTTGAAGCAGAACATTATTTTGATGGTTGGCGTAAAAGTCGTGAGTATGCAATCGCTTCACTGAAAGCGGCAATAGATGCCGGCGCGAAACGTGTGGTTCTTTGTGATACAAACGGCGGAATGCTTCCGGAGCAGGTTGAGGAAGCAGTCCTGCTTACTGCCGAACATATTAAAGTCCCGATAGGAATTCATTGCCATAATGATGCCGGACTTGCCGTCGCGAATACGATGGCAGCTTGCCGTGCCGGTGCGGTGGATGTTCACGGCACGTTCTGCGGACTCGGCGAACGCTGCGGCAACACAAATCTATGTACAGTTATTCCCGATTTGCAGCTCAAACTCGGCTATGACGTCATCGCGCCCGAAAAGCTTGCAGAACTGACACGCGCCGCGCGCCGTATTGCCGACATAACAAATACACCTTTTTCGGAGCGAGACCCATACGTCGGGAGATATGCGTTTTCGCATAAGGCGGGAACTCATATTGACGCGGAAATAAAATATCCGGAAGCGTTTCAGCATATCGATCCGGAGCTTGTCGGCAATCACACGGAGTATCTCGTCTCAAATCAGAGCGGCAGATCTGCGGTCGTTGAAAAATTCAGTCGGCTCGGAATTAATGTCGCCAAAAACTCGGATGCGGTGTCGAAACTCCTCGAACTTATAAAAAAACGTGAATCTGATGGCTATCAGCTTGAAAATGCTGACGGAACAGTGAC
Source organism: Ruminococcus sp. CAG:382 (assembly GCA_000433115.1). GTDB lineage: Bacteria > Bacillota > Clostridia > Oscillospirales > CAG-382 > UBA1206. The sequence continues at coordinate 5,156 of FR892204.1, read as the reverse complement.
GCTGCTTGCACTTGAAGCGCTCGGAAAGCGTAAAAAGTTTTTTGACCTTCTTGATTTCAAAATAGTACTCGGTAATCCGATAAAAAAAGAATGTCCCAGCTCGGTTTTGCTTAAAATATCTGTTGACGGTAAGAGCAGTCTTGTTGCCGACGAGGGGATCGGTCCCGTTAACGCAATAGATAATGCTCTCCGCAAGGGACTCGGTGAGTTTTATCCGTCTCTTTCGGAAATGAGGCTTTCCGACTATCGTGTGCGTGTCATAGATTCACGTTCGGCAACCGCCGCAAGGGTAATTGTTAACATTGAGTCGCATGACAGCCATCGCTCGTGGCGGACGACAGGCGTTTCTCCGGATATAATTGAGGCAAGCTGGAATGCGCTTTGCGAATCGGTTGAATACAAGCTGTCTGCTGACAGCGGATTGATATAAAAGAGGATTTACATGGACATTTTTTCCTTATTAACGCTCATAGGCGGACTTTCTTTCTTCCTGTTCGGCATGAACATAATGTCGACAGGGCTGGAAAAGGTGTCTGGCGGTAAGCTTGAACGAACTCTTGACTCAATAACTTCAAATCCGTTCAAGGGTTTTGCACTCGGTGCACTTATAACCATTGCCATTCAGTCTTCATCCGCCATGACCGTCATGCTTGTCGGACTTGTTAACTCCGGCATTATGCAGCTCTCGCAGACCGTTTCGGTTATTATGGGCTCGAATGTAGGTACCACTCTTACCGCATGGCTACTGAGCCTTGCGGGAATAGAAAGCAACAATGTATTTGTCAGGCTTCTGAACCCCGAATCGTTTTCACCGATCGTCGCACTTATCGGCATTCTGCTGATAATGACAAAGCCTAAGAAAAAACGTAAGGATATCGGAACGATTCTGCTCGGCTTTGCAGTGCTGATGTACGGTATGACGCTGATGAGCGACTCTGTCTCGCCGCTTCGTGATGTACCTGAATTCGCAAATCTGCTCACCGCTTTCGAAAATCCTTTCCTCGGTGTTCTTGTCGGCGCTCTTTTCACCGGTATTATTCAAAGCTCTGCCGCATCGGTCGGTATTTTGCAATCGCTGTCTCTCGCAGGACTTATCAGCTATCGTATGGCGATACCGATAGTGCTCGGGCAGAATATAGGCACCTGCGTGACATCTTTGCTTTCAAGCATCGGTGTCAACAAAAACGCAAAACGTGTTGCTGCTATTCATATACTTTTCAATGTTATCGGCACGGTTGCTTTTTTCATACTTTTCTATTCGATTGGTGCGTTTGTCGACTTTGCATTTATGGATGCTGCAATTGATCCGGTCGGTGTCGCGTTCGTACACAGTGTTTTCAACATTGTCACGACAATTATGCTCCTCCCGTTCCGCAACCTTCTCGTGAGACTTGCCGAAATTGTTGTTCCGGATAAGGGTAACGATGATGAATTTGCTTTTCTTGACTCACGCCTCCTCAATACACCTGCACTTGCAATTTCGGAATGTACAAAGCGCATGGTTAAGATGGCGGAAATATCGAAAGATTCTATTCACGAAGCCATCCGTCTCACTGACGGGTATGATGCCAAAATTATTGAAAAAATATATAAAACCGAGCAGGAGCTTGACGATTATGAGGACAAGCTCGGCTCATTCCTTGTGGAGCTTTCAAACCATACAGTTTCCGAAAATGACAGCAAAACCATTGCAAGCTATCTGCATACGATCGGCGACTTCGAACGCATAGGCGACCATTCGCTCAATATTGTAAAATCGGTTGAGGAACTTAAAGATAAAAATCTTTCTTTTTCACCCGATGCAATGCGTGAGCTTAATGTCATAAACGCCGCACTTAGCGAAATTGTCGAGCTTACAACATCCGCTTTTGAAAACGATGATGTTGCCGCCGCAGAGCGTGTTGAACCGCTTGAGCAGGTTATCGATACACTTGTTTTCGAAGCAAAATCGCGTCATATCACACGTTTGCAGAACAATGAGTGTACAATTAAGCAGGGATTTGTGTTCTCCGATATACTGACGAATATTGAACGCGTTTCCGACCATTGTTCCAATATCGCCGTCGCGCAGCTTGAAGTTGCGATGAACAGCTTCGATGCCCACAATTATCTCAACTCCGTTAAGTCAATGGAAAACAAAGACTTTGCTTCGCTTTACAATCAATACGCGGAGAAATACAGCATATAAAAAGATGAAGGAGCGCGGTTTTTCGCGCTCCTGAACTGTTTTATGTTCCTGATATTGTGAATTTGTGTACGAATCCCACCATTCCGCTTGAAGCGCAGATCTGTGGTTTTCCTTCGGCAAAATACGAAAAATGGTAACCGTGAACGTGACCGCACAAAATGGCTTTTACGGCTGAATCGGGGCGGCGCACGAGGCTTAGAAACTTCAGAGCATTTTTGTCGGTAAGCTTGTCCGAAATTACATAGTAATCGTCAAACTTTTTCATTTCAGAGCTGTTCATTTCCGTCGCAATGGGAATGTGCATGAGAAGAACGACCGGGGTTTTTCCCATCAGTAACTTTTCAAGTTCTCCGAGTTGTTTGTCCGAAACGGTTTTTTCGCTGTTGTCGACACCTGCGATAATGAAGCCGTCGCCGTTATATATTTGCACGGAGTCGCCGTGTGAAAAGGGAATAAGCTCAGGATGTTTATCAAGCCTTCCTTCGTGGTTACCTGGTACAAAAATGTATTCCGAACCGTACTCATTGAGTTTTTTTGCAAGAAAGCGTATAGCCGCAGGTGAAATATAGTCAATGACGTCACCTGAGAGTAAAAGCTTTTCCGGCTTTTGCGTTTTTGCGTATTCCATCAGTTTGCAAAATGCTTCGGTTGAAGGAATGTCATGCTCCGGATTGAACGGTTCGCCGAAATGATGGGCAAAGCCGCGCTTCACATCATCCCATGCCTTTTCCTGCTTTGCTGCCTTATCCG
>FR892204.1:0-2111 GCA_000433115.1 Ruminococcus sp. CAG:382 | reverse complement strand
CCGTTTACTCCGTCGATGACAAGACGGTTTTCCGTGATCTGAAAAAAGCCTTCCATATTTATTTCAGATGCTTTTGTATGCTTCGGGTTTGAGCACGCCGATGTATGGCAGGTTGCGATAGTCTTCGGCAAAGTCAAGACCGTAGCCGACTATGAATTCGTCCGGGACGACGGCACCGATGTAGTCGGCGCGTATATCAGCCTTGCGTCTTTCGGGCTTGTCGAAAAGCGTCGCGATTTTGATACTCTTTGGGTTGCGCTGTAAAAGAAGCTGTTTGAGATAATGAAGCGTTGCGCCGCTGTCAAGGATATCCTCAACGAGGAGGACGTCGTAGGTTTCAACCGGCGACTTCAGATCCATGATGATGCGTACTTCGCCGGATGATGTTGTGCCTGAGCCGTATGAAGAGACGCTCATAAAATCAATTTTGGTGTTTATCTTGACTTTTCTCATGAGGTCTGCCATAAAGACCATCGAGCCTTTGAGAATGCCGACCATGAGAAGCTGTTTGTTTTCGTAATCCTTGGTTATCTGTGCCGCAAGGCGGTCAACAATACCTTTTATATCATCCTCGCTGAGAAGAATGTGATCAATGTTGTGTTCGAGATTTCCCATATAAAACTCCTGAATGCATAATATAATAAAATGATTCTATCACAATAACGTCGGATAATCAAGATATAAAAATAAATTTTGTAGAAGCTATTGATTTTTTCGATTTTTTGTAGTAGAATAGGCACGTTAATATAATGGGTCGGTATGGGGCATTGCTCCGTAACGGCATAAGGAGGCTACTATGTTTCTACTTGAAAATGCTGGCGAAGCAGTGACGAGTACGACCGTGTCTGCCGTCGCAGACGTGTTTCCGAAATCGGGAATAGAGAATCTTGCGGCAGATGCTTCCTTCGGTGAGAAATTGGCATACGCTCTGAAATACGCTGCCATTGGTCTGATGACTGTATTCATGGTTCTGATCATCATCATGGCAGTGCTGTATCTCTTCAAGCTGTTCAGTGTCTTTGGCTCAAAGAAGAAGGCTACGGCAACGACAGCGCCCGCTCCCAAAGCTGCAGAGGCACCTGCCGGTGACAGTGAGGAAGAGCTTGTTGCGGTTGCAACTGCCGCAATTGCTGCTTACCGCGGCGAGTCGGACTGCGCATTCAAAGTTATTTCAATCAACAAGATTCAGTAAAAAGGGGTAAATTATGAAAAAGTATGTAATCACTGTAAACGGCGCAAAGTACGAAGTCGTCGTTGAAGAAGCTGACATCAACGCAAAATTCACCAAGGCGGAAACTCCTAAAGCCGCTCCTGCCGCACCCGCTGCTGCACCCAAGGCTGCCGCTCCCAAGGCTGCATCTGCCGGAGCTACTGCTGTCAACGCTCCGCTTCCCGGTAATATCCTCAAAGTTAAGGCTACTCAGGGTAGCGCTGTCAAGAAGGGCGATCTTCTTTGCGTCCTTGAAGCAATGAAGATGGAAAACGAAATTCTTGCTCCCGCTGACGGCACCGTTACCGCCGTTTACGCTAAGGAAGGTACTTCCGTCAACACCGGCGACGTTCTTTTCGAACTCGCGTAATTTCCTTCCTCAAATTTAATTTAGCGTAAAGGTGGTATTGTTTTGGAATTCTTCTCTAATATAGCAAAGATTTTTGAGACGTCAAGTTTCAATCATCACGATATGACATGGCAGACCATCGTAATGTACGTTATTGTCGCTGTCCTGTTCTATCTTGCGATAGTCAAAAAGTTTGAGCCGCTGCTCCTTATTCCTATCGCGTTCGGTATGCTTCTCGCCAACATCCCCGGCGCAAACATTTTCCATATGAACTTCTTTGTTCAGGAAACCGGCGCTGTTATTGACGGCGAAAAGGTACTTCACGAAGGCGGTCTTCTCGACCTTCTCTATCTCGGCGTTAAGCTCGGTATTTATCCGCCGCTTATCTTCCTCGGAATCGGTGCAATGACCGACTTTACCTCTCTTATTGCAAATCCGAAGAGTCTTCTCCTCGGTGCTGCCGCGCAGTTCGGCGTATTTGCAGCATTCATCGGCGCAATCCTTCTCGGATTCACCGTTCCCGAAGCTGCATCTATCGGTATAATCGGCGGC
>FR892203.1:7254-8585 GCA_000433115.1 Ruminococcus sp. CAG:382 | reverse complement strand
CGGTCAGCAGATCAATATCCGGTGCGAAGGCATGAAAAACGTCACGGGCGAAACGCTGACCGAACTTCAGGAGCTGAAAACCGCCTGCCTTATAAGCTGTGCCTGTATGCTCGGATGCATTGCCGCAAACGCCGACGACACGCTTGTCGCCGCCGCCGAAGAATACGGCAAAAGCCTCGGTCTCGCTTTCCAGATAAAGGACGACCTGCTCGATATCGAAGGCAGCGCCGAAAACATGGGAAAAGCCGTCGGCAAGGACAGCGTCATCCATAAGGTGACCTATCCCTCGGTTTACGGCACGGACCGTTCAAAATACGCTCTGCGTCAGCTTACCGACAAGGCGATCGCCGCAGCGAAGCGCTTCCCCTGCGAAGAGGGCGCGCAAATGCTCGCCGACTACGCAAAAAGCCTTATGGACAGGGTAAACTGACATTCGTATCCGCGTAAAATTGTTAATTTTATGCTCAGCCTATTGAATATACGACAAATATAATGTATAATAGGTATGTGTATCCACCGAACCGATTTCTGATGATACTAAGAGGTCTGATTTGATCCTTGAAAATATATCCTCGCCGGCTGACCTGAAGTCACTTGATGAGAGCCGACTTACCGAGCTTGCTGACGAAATACGCGCGCGAATCATCTCCGTCGTTTCACAAAACGGAGGTCACCTCGCGTCGAATCTCGGCGTCGTGGAGCTGACGCTTGCTCTCCACCGCGTGCTTGATTCACCGAAAGACAGAATAATTTTTGATGTCGGGCATCAGTGCTATACTCATAAACTCCTGACCGGCAGATATAACGAATTCGAAACGCTTCGCCGCACAAACGGCATTTCCGGCTTCCCGAGAGCCGTCGAATCGGAGCATGACTTCTTCGGCTCGGCTCATTCCTCAAACTCCGTTTCCGTCGCGATCGGAATGGCGACCGCCGCAAAGCTTTCGGGCTCCGATACAATGACCGTTGCGGTCATCGGTGACGGCGCCTTTACGGGCGGTATGGTGTATGAGGCGCTGAACAACTGCGTGGACAAAAAGCTGCGTCTCGTGATAGTGCTGAACGACAACGAAATGTCCATTTCTCATAACGTCGGCGCAATCGACAACTATTTCTCCCGCTTCCGCGCAAGCAGCTCCTATTTCAGCCTGAAAAACCGCTTTGTCAGTATGACCGAGCGTCTGCCCGGCAACGCCGTATATAAAACGCTCCGTGCAGCAAAAAACCGCCTGAAGCGTCTGGTTCTCAAGGAAAACCTGTTTGAGCTGTTCGACCTTGAATATTACGGCCCGCTGGACGGAAACAACGAAAAACAGCTTGAGACCGTCTTT
>FR892203.1:5613-7200 GCA_000433115.1 Ruminococcus sp. CAG:382 | reverse complement strand
CCACCGTCATGGCATTGCCGTTGTCCATATCAAGACGAAAAAAGGGCTCGGCTACCCTCCCGCGGAGCAAAACCCCGATGTTTATCATTCGGTTGGCAGCTTTGATATTGCAAAGGGCGCGGCGACAGGCGGAAAAGAAAAAACATTCTCATATAATTTCGGCAAAGCCCTCGCCGGACTTGCCGAAGAAAACGAAAAACTGTGCGCCGTAACCGCCGCAATGGCGGAGGGTACGGGGCTCGACCGCTTCAGAACAATGTACCCCGACCGCTTCTTTGATGTCGGGATAGCCGAAGAACACGCCGCGACCTTCTGCGGCGGGCTTTCGTCCGGCGGTATGCTTCCCGTTTTCGCCGTGTATTCGACGTTCATGCAACGTTGCTTTGACCAGCTTCTCATGGATGTCGCACTTCAGGGACAGAGCATCGTACTCGGTATCGACCGTGCGGGACTCGTCGGTGACGACGGACCGACACATCACGGAGTTTTCGACGTATCACTTCTTTCCGGAATACCGGACGCACTCGTTTTTTCTCCCGCCTTTATTGACGAACTGAAGCCCTGCCTTGAAAAATGCATTGCACACAAAGGAGTTTCCGCTCTCAGATATCCTCGCGGCGGCGAATGGCAGTACGACAAAGCCTCCTACTCCGAAAAAAACGGCGTCTACTATGCCGATTACGGCACTCCCGAGGTATGCATAATAACCTACGGCAGGCTCACCGCCGAATGCGATAAAGCCGCAAGGCTTTGCGGCAGAGGCGTCCGCGTCATACGCCTGCTTCGCATTCTTCCGCCCGATACCGATACGGTTTATTCCCTCTCAAAAGATATGAAGTATGTACTCTTTGCCGAGGAGGGCATCAGAAACGGAGGTGTCGGCGAAAAGCTGACCGCATCTCTCCGTAAACGGGGCATAAACGCCGATGTTGCCGCCATAGACGGCTTCGCTCCGCACGGTACGAACGCCGATGTGCTTGACACAGTCGGACTTTCCGCAAAAAAGCTCGCGGAGGTGCTGAAAAATGCCTGAACGTGCCGACGTTCTTCTCGCCGCCCTCGGATACGCCAAAAGCAGGACCCAAGCGGCATCACTCATAAAAAGCGGACTTGTCAGCGTAAACGGAAAAACCGTTTCAAAGCCCTCAGAATCCGTTGATGAAGACAGCATGATAACCGTCTCCGACGGCGGCTGTCCGTATGTTTCGCGCGGCGGACTCAAGCTCAAAGCGGCGCTTGACGGCTTCTCCGTCGATGTCTCCGGTCTTGTCGCACTTGATATCGGCGCCTCGACCGGCGGCTTCACCGACTGTCTTCTCCAAGAGGGCGCAAAAAAGGTTTTTGCCGTCGATGTCGGCACCGGACAGATCGACAGCTCCCTGCTTTCCGACAGCCGCGTGAAAAGCTATGAAAAAATCAACGCACGGAACCTTGAAAGTGATTTTTTCGGCACACTTATGGATATCATCGTAATGGATGTTTCCTTCATATCGCAAACGCTCGTATATCCCGCCGTCGGCAGGCTGATCTCGCCGACAGGCGTGTTCATATCGTTGATAAAGCCGCAGTTCGAACTCGGGCGGCAGG
>FR892203.1:3710-5547 GCA_000433115.1 Ruminococcus sp. CAG:382 | reverse complement strand
GCTTCCCCGCACTGCGTGAAACTCTTGCCGAAAGTGCACTGCTTTCCGGTCTGGAGCTTTGCGGCACAATAAAGTCGCCCGTCACGGGCGGCGACGGAAACACCGAATATCTTGCATTGTTCAGGACAGTAAAATGAAAAAGCTGATCATATTCCGCAACAAGAAAAAACCTGAAAGCAAAAGCCTTGCAAGCGCCATACTGCCCATACTCGAAAAGGGATTTGCCTGCACCGTGACCGACAATACCGACGAAGCAACCGCACTGATATCTGCCGGTGCCGATGCCGCGATCTGCCTCGGAGGAGACGGTACGATCCTCTCCGTCGCGTCGGCTGCCGCCGAAAGCGATACTCCTATACTCGGCATCAACCTCGGTCACCTCGGTTATATGTCCGAACTGGAAGCAAACGAGATTTCCATGCTTGAAAATCTCTGCGACGGTAATTACGGCATCGAAAAGCGCTTCATGCTTTCGGCAAAGCTTCTCCACGGCGACGGCACAGCCGAGGAATATGGCGCACTCAACGAAATACTCGTATGCAGAGGAGCCGTTTCGAAAATGATACGGCTTGCACTGCGCTGCAACGGCACAGACGTTGCGGCATACCGCGCCGACGGACTCATCGTCTCCACACCGACGGGCAGCACGGCGTACGCACTTTCGGCAGGCGGACCGATAATCGATCCCGCCCTGTCGCTCATCTCGGTCTGCCCGATATGCCCCCACACATTCGCGGGCGCAAGACCGTTGGTGTTTTCCCCCGATTCGGGGCTGGAAATCACCGTTTCTTCGCTTTATAACGGCGATATATATCTCACTGCGGACGGCAAAGCCTCCCGTAGCGTGAACTACGACGACGTTATAACCGTGACGGGCTCGGAACGCTCCGTCAGGTTCATAAAGCTGAAAAGCAATGCGTTCTACCAAACCCTATACAAAAAATTCAAAGCCGGAGTGTAACAATATAAATGAAAACAAGAAGACAGGAAAAGATCATCGATCTTATTAAGAACAATGAGATCGAAACTCAGGAGGAGCTGCTCGAAAGACTGCGCAAATGCGGCTTCAACGGAACGCAGGCTACGATTTCGCGCGATATGCGTCAGCTCAACATCATGAAAACCGTTTCCCGCAGCGGCAGATACCGCTATGTACAGAAGCTCGTCACCGACCCGACGCTCGAAGAAAAATTCGCAACAATACTGAGAGAAACCGTAAAAGAAATACGCCTTGCAATGAACATCGTCGTGATCCGCGCATATACCGGCATGGCTTCAGCCGCCGCCGTTGCCATCGATTCAATGGAAATGCCGGAGGTCGTCGGCTCCATAGCCGGCGATGACACACTTATACTCATAACCGAAAGCGTCGAAAACGCGACCGTTCTTTATAACACACTCACAAACGATATGGCTCAGGCTCAGTGACCGCCGCAAAAAATCAATTCTGACGCAGGCATAGTATGCTACTGTCCCTTTACATAGAAAACATCGCCCTCATACAAAAACTGAATATCGAACCGGGCAGCGGTCTTACCGTCCTGACAGGCGAGACCGGCGCGGGCAAGACCATCATCGTCGGCTCACTGTCGCTGCTCTGCGGCGCACGCGGCGACCGTGATGTCGTCCGTACCGGCGAAGACCACGCGCTTGCCGAGGGTGTTTTCGGAAACCTTTCGGCAAAAGAGGCAGAAAGTCTTGCGGCTCTCGGCGTCGAGCCGGACGATGACGGGCTTGTCATGCTGTCAAGGCGCATTTCGTCGGACGGCAGAAGCGTATGCCGCGTAAACGGCAGAACGGTCACGGCCGGAATGCTGAAAAGCGTGGGAGCCTGCCT
>FR892203.1:0-3635 GCA_000433115.1 Ruminococcus sp. CAG:382 | reverse complement strand
GGACACACATCTTCCCCTGCTTGACGGCTACGCAGCCGATGAAGCCGAGCTTGATTCATACAAAACCCGCTACCGCGACTGGCTCGCGGCGAAAAAGCGCCTTGAATCTCTTGAAAACGCTTCCCGTGACAGTGAGGAGCGTGCCGATATGCTTGATTTCCAGATTAATGAGCTTGAAGCCGTTTCACCGAGAGCGGGCGAATATGCGGAGCTTGAAGCGGAAAGCCTGCGGCTGGGTAACTTTGAAAAAATCGCCGAAGGAACGCAGCGCGCTCACGACGCGCTGTATGCGAACCCTTCGGCATACGAACTCATAAAAAAGGCGGAAAGCAGTCTGAAAAGGCTGTCCGCCGTACTCCCCGAAGCGGAGGAGCTTGCGAAACGGCTGGAGAGCTGTTCGCTTGAAATTGCCGATATCGCCGAAACCCTGACGTCCTTCTCGTCGTCCGACGGGGAAAATGTTTCGGTGAAACTCGATCGTGTCGAAGGACGTCTTGCGGAGCTCAAAAGGCTGGAGCGCAAATACCGCGTTCCCGCCGATGAGCTTGCCCCGAAACTCGCTTCACTCAAAGAGGAGCGCCGGGGAATCGAATCAGCCGATGAGCTTGCCGCGGAAGCGAAAAAGGAGCTTGACGAAAAGGAAAAGCTGCTCTCCGCCGCCGCAAAGGAGCTTTCGGATATACGCAAAGCGAAGGCAAATGAGCTTTCGCAAACCATCATGGGACAGCTTGAAGAGCTTGATATGCCGTCGGTGCGGTTTGAACCGCGCTTTTCGGCAAAGCCGTTTGCAGCCGACGGAGCGGATGATCTTGAATTCCTCATCGCACCGAACAAAGGCGAGGAGCCGAAGCCGATGAGCAAAATCGCATCGGGCGGCGAGCTTTCTCGCATAATGCTTTCCGTGAAATCCGCGCTTGCCGCATCGGGCGGCGCCGGCTGTGCGGTCTTTGACGAGATCGACACTGGTATTTCCGGAAAGACGAGCGAAAAGATCGGCATCAAGCTGAAGCAGCTTGCGTCGCACGGTTCTCAGGTCATCTGCGTAACCCACTCCGCGCAGATCGCCGCACTTGCCGACACACACCTCAGAGTGTCGAAAACGCAGTCGGAGGACCGCACGTACACACAGCTCACTGTTCTTGACAATGAGGGAAGAATCAACGAGGTGGCGCGCATAATGGGCGGCATCTCACTCACCGATTCGGTGCTTGCCGCGGCGCGGGAAGCCATCGAAAACGGAAGGAATGTCGGAAGCTGAACCTGTACCGCAAGGCTTCCGAACTACTGAAAATCACATAAAAGGAGCATTACATCATGAAAAAAATCATCTCAGCTTTTCTGAGCGTCATCATGCTTGTTTCCCTTTGCCTGCTTGCATCCTGCAACAGCACACAGCCGAAGGACGCGGGTGAACTCTTCTTTGACGAAGGCGGCGCAGACCGCTTCACTCAGAGCATCATTGAAACCATGGGCATCGATACCTCGGATAAAAGCATCACGAACGCGGACGTAACGGCGTCCGGCAAAAGCCTTAAAGCGGAGTACGGTCTGTCGATTGACAATCTGTCCGTCAGCGGATTCCGGCTTTTCGCTTCGCCGGTCACAATAAACGCAACCGCACTTTACGACAGCGCATCGAAGTCCGCTTCCGGCAGCCTGAGCTACGGCTATGACACCGACTCCGTCAGCCTGCTTTATGCGTTGGATGCAAAGAACGCGCTTATGAAGCTCGACGGCATAACCGATAAGTACGTAAAAGTCGATCTTTCGGAAATCATTGCCGCAGCCGAATCCTCCGCCGAGGTTTCCGCCGAAAATTCCGAAACAAGCTCCCCCTTCCCCGCACTCGACCCCGCAAAGGTCACCGAAACGCAGGCGGAGCTTACCGTAAACGGAGTGACAAACAAGGTCAGATGCCTTGAATACGTCATCAAGGGCGAAGAACTTGCCTCCATCGTTCATTCGTTTGCCGATGCACTTGAAAAGGAGCTTGCGTCAAACGAACAGCTTGCCATGCTCATCACCCGTTTCGACACCGAGGGCAAAATCGGCGCGGCATTCGATAAAATAAGAAATTATCAGCCCAAGGACAACGAATCCGTCTCAATAAAACGCTACTTCGACGTAAATACCCCCGCAGGCTGTGAGCTTAACGCCATGCTCGCCGACGTGAACGTAACGGCGAAATACACCATCGTTTCCGACGATAAAGGCACATACGCCGCATTTGAAGCGAAAGTCACCGCAGAAGGCGAAACCGTTTCCGTAACAGGCAGCGGCTCAAGCAGCAAGGACGGCGCTTTCGCTCTTGAAGCAACCGTCAACGCAGGCGACGAGCCCGTAAAGCTGAAGCTTTCCGGCAAAACCGAAAAGACCGACGCGGGCAAGACCACAACTCTTGACCTGTCCGTCGGCTCCGGCGCAGTCAGCATAAATATCCCCACGACGGTAACCGTCGCAAAGAGCGACAGCGAGGGCTTTGATGTCACGGTAAGCGCCGAAATTTCAATTCCCTCCGCCTTCTCCGTGAAGCTCTCCGCTTCCTGCAAGCTGTTGTATACCGACGATAAGCCCGTGCTTCCCGCCGACAGCGAGGTCGGCACCGAAACCGTCGAGGACGTTCTCGCAAGCAACGAAGTCAACGCTGCGCTCATGAACAGACTCGGCAAAACAATCGCCGTGATCCGCGGGCTGATCAGCATCGACGATAACGATTTTGATTCGGACTTCTGATTATGAAGCCGCATTCCTGCATTATGAAACATTCGCAAATCAAAAAAATAACAGCCGTATTGCTGTCGCTTGTACTGATGTTGCCCGTGCTTGCGGCTCTGCCGCTTGAAACGGGCGCGGCAAACGGGCTTTCGGCGGCACAGGAGCAATTCCTCGCACAGATGGGCGACATAGCATCGCGCGCAATGCAAAAAAGCCGCGTCCTCGCGTCGGTCACGATCGCTCAGGCAATCTGGGAAAGCGGTTGGGGTCAAAGCTCCCTGACCAAAAAAACAAATAACTATTTCGGCTTCACCGTCGGCTCTACCTGGACGGGTACGATCTACTGCAGTAAAAACGACAGCTTTTACAGCAGCCGTGCCGAGGCGGTCTCCATTCTCGGCAACACCAAGTACAACTACTGGGCAAGCGGCGGAGATAACGGAGTCCCCGGCTTCTGGCGCGTTTACGCCAGCATGGAGGAAAGCGTGTTCGACCATAACGAGCAGCTTGCCACCTCAAATTACTACAAAGGCATCCCCGGCGAAACCGATTACAAAGTCGTCTGTAATATTCTCAACAAATATTACTGCAACGACGGCAGTTACGCCACCGCAATAATTTCGACCATCGAAAAATACAATCTGACGAAATACGACGTAGAGCTTGTGGATTCCGATGTCGTGACCGACCTCGTGCTTGACACGAAATCGCTCGTCCTCGCAGTCGGCGACTCACACGCGCTGAAAGCGGCGGTTTATCCGTCAAGCGCCAAGGATAAGACCGTGACCTACACAAGCTCCGACACCTCCGTCGTAACGGTTTCCGCTGCGGGCGTGATCCGCGCCGTCGGTACCGGTACGGCAACGGTAACGGCAAAGACCTCAAACGGCATAACCGCCGAGATCGCCGTCTATTGCAGC
>FR892202.1 GCA_000433115.1 Ruminococcus sp. CAG:382 | reverse complement strand
ACGAGATGAGCAAGACAGCCGCGACCGTCAGACACGCGTGAAGTCGTAACCAGCATATGAAGCCTGCCGTCGATAAAAATGACCTTCGGGTCACGTGCAGTCCTGCTCTCATATGCAGGCGGCAATGTGAAATACCCGTCCGTCTTGAAAAAAGTCTCAAGGTCATGAGATACAGCCATGGTGATCCGTGCAGGAGAACGGTCTGACATACGTACCGCATACCACGCGCAATACTTTTCACCGTCAAAGACGATTGAACCGGTGCATATTGAACCTTCCCACGGATGCGTTATCGGTATTGCCATAGGATGCTCGCGCCATGTAACAAAATCCTCCGTTGAAATATGTGCCCACTGGTGCGCGCCTAGGCACCATTTGCTGCAATGATGGTGACGATCATAAAGATAAAACAAATGATATACGCTGTCGCCGTTTCCGGAAAGCCCGTCGGCATTTTCCGAAAAAGGCATACAGTCACCGACGTTGACACCGCCGGCACGACAGCCTGAAATCGTCATACAACTCCTCGGCTCCCTTCGCGGCAGTTCGTTTTCAAGAGGCGCAACGGATATCGCATGATTGCCCTCAAGTGTATATTCATCTCCGAGTATAAGGCTGCCGGCTTCCCATTCCTCGTCGCAGAGCACGTCGTTTATATAAAGCTCAAGCCTGTACGGATAAAGTGCAAGTGTCAGCATATCACCGTCCGATGCGGCGGCGCGCAGAACAAGCGGCTCCGCTTTGAAATCGGTATATACGCAAACGGCAACTTCATCGTCCGAAAAAGTCAGTTCAAGCGCAGTTTTACCGTCAGAAAGCAAAGCGGTTTTTCCTTTCTGCAGTCTGCAATTCATTTTTTTCATAAAATATCACCTCTGTACCGTTGCAGTGAACACAATATTCATGCCGTCGGGAGAAAACGCGGTTATCTTCCCTTTGTGAAGTGTCACAATTGATTTTGCGACAGAAAGCCCCACACCGTGACCGCCGGTGTTGCTGTTTCTTGATTTGTCAAGACGATAAAAGCGTTCGAAAAGCACATCAAGATTGCCTTTCGGGACACCGTCCGTCGTGTTGGACACAACAATTTTTCCTGTTTTACCGTTGGCTGTGACGGAAAGCTTTATATTGCCTTCCGCGTCGGAATACTTGATCGCATTATCCAGAAGCAGCGAGAAAAGCTCCTTTATCATACCCATGTCGCCATGGCAGGAAAGATTCGGCTCGATATTGCATTCAAGTGACTTGCCGTCTGCTTTCGCAACAGAGTAAAACGGTCTGACAGCCTCCTCAGCCACCTCGGAAAGCGAAAAATCCGTAATTATGTATTTCTTGTTATCCTCATCCATACTCGAGAGGAGCACCAGTTTGTTTGTCAGCTCCGTGAGATGACCGACCTGTTCTTTGATCGCATCTGTCCATTCGTTTTCACCGGTGTTGTATTCGAGTATCTCGCAGCTCGCGTTTATCACCGTAAGCGGCGTCTTCAGCTCATGGTTGGCATCGGTGATGAACTGTTTCTGCTTTTGATGGAGCTCGGCAAACGGCTTCATAACAACGCCCGAAAAGATTATCACGAGCAGCGACACGACCGCAAGACCCGAAACGCTTATCAGGATGCTGGCACGAAGAAATTCATGAAACTGGTTGAGACTTTTTGTGCAGTCAAGAAAGATATACAATCCGTTTCCATCCGATGAAGTTCCCTTTATATATCTGTAATTATCACAAAACCCGCATTCATTCCCGTTATCGTAAATCGCCAGAGCATATTCGCCCGCCTTTTCGTCATCGACGGCGGCAATTTTGTCAATATCCGTTTTTATGATATTGCCGGAATCATCCATAGTTACGGAAAAAAAGCGTGTTTCAAACGGCGCCTCCGGGGACATACGGCGTAAGTCGTCCTGACAAATATCAAGCTTCATGCTCATTTCACTCTCGGCCTCCGGCGGCTTTGTCTCCCCTTCGGGCAGCTGTTTGTCCTGAGGCTGTCGCGTCGGAAACCTTCCGCCATTACTTTGGAGCATACGAAGCGTCAAATCGGCATTTGCGACAATATCGTTGTAGTTATGGATGTTTATAAATCCGATTATCGTGAGCAGTACCAATGCCGTCACAGACAGTGTGACTGCAATGAATTTGACGCGCAGTTTTTTAAGCATTTTCGTTCTCCAGAGTATAGCCGATATTACGCACGGCTTTTATTGTCACGCCGGATTGAAGCAGCTTCAGCTTTTTGCGCAGGTATGAAATATACGTCCACACAACATTGATCTCTGAGTCGCTGTCAAAGCCCCATATTTTCTCCATCAGCCGTTCCGCAGAAATAATCTGCGACGGATGGTTCATGAACGATTCCATAATCTGAAATTCTTTTGCCGTAAGCGGCAGTTTGCCGCTTGGCGACGACAGCTCAAACGACACCCTGTCAAGCTTCAGATCGCCGAATGAAAGCGAATTGTCCGTAAGCTCTGCCTGACGGCGCGTCATCGCGCGAATACGGGCAAGCAGCTCCTTTGTAACAAACGGCTTTGTCAGATAATCATCGGCTCCCGCATCAAGCCCGAGCACCTTGTCATCAACATCGCTCTTTGCGGTAAGGAGCAGCACCGGCATCTTGTTGCCGCCGGCACGTATCGTTTTCAGAACCGTTATGCCGTCAACCTTAGGCATCATAATGTCGAGTATCGCACCGTCATAAACGCCGGTTTCAATATAATCGATTGCATCCTCACCGTTATATACGGCATCGACGGAATAGTTGTTGTGCTTGAGTATTGTAACAAGTGCATTTGAAAGTGTTTTTTCATCCTCTGCAAGCAACAGTCTCATATAAACATATCTCCCTTCGACTTACCATATACAACGTCAAGTTTAAGTATAGCATAAAATTTTTGAAACGCAAGACAAATTATCATTTGCGAAACATATTATCGCTTGAAAAGCGAAATTTTTTGTGTTAGAATAAACAACGAAAGGCAGGTATCGAAATGGTACATCAGAAAAACAGCTTCAAAAGTGCCGACGGCATTCACGATATATCATACGAGGTGATTCTCCCTGACGGAGATGCAAAAGGGATCGTTCAGATATCGCATGGTATGTGCGAATACTTCGGCAGATACAACGATTTCGGCAAATACATGGCTTCTCACGGTTATATCGTCTGCGGGAACGACCATCTCGGGCACGGTGAAAGTGTCAGAAGTGACGACGAACTCGGCTATTTTTCACCGGAAAACGGCTGGAAAAATGTTGTTTCAGACCTGTTCACACTGACTGAAATCATGAAAAAGGCATATCCGGATCTCCCTTACTATCTCTTCGGACACAGCATGGGCAGCTTTATGGCACGCGCCTACTGCGTAATGCACGGAGAAGTGCTTGACGGCGTCATAATATGCGGAACCGGCGGAGGAATGCCGGGAATAGACAAGCTGATAAGCGTAGTCGGCACAATGAAAAAAATACACGGCGACACCTATCGCAGCGAAAAGGTAAACAAGCTGGCATTCGGAAAATACAACAAGCATATAACAGCCCCGAAAAGTGCTTATGCATGGATATCACGTGACGACGGAATTGTCGAGAAATACGAAAACGACGGCAAATGCACCTTTATCTTCACTCTGAACGGCTTTGAAAATCTCATGGGAGCTTTGCAGTACGTTTCGGCTCCCGAATGGTACGAGCTGTTCCCGCGATCTCTTCCGACGTTCATTATTTCCGGCGATGCCGACCCTGTCGGAGATTACGGAAAGGGACCGTACAAAGTCTATCGCCTGCTCTCGGAAAGGGGCGGCAATGTTCGCCTGAAGCTGTATTCCGGCGCACGGCATGAACTGCTTAACGAAACAAACCGCAGCGAAGTATATCGCGACGTGCTTGCGTTTTACGATTCGCTGACAGAAAAGCAATAAAAAAACAATACGCCGCTTTCCGGAAATAACAAAGCCGGAAAGCGGCGGTTTTTATTTGATGGTCGAGCTGTTATTCAGGACAAGCGAGCTGTATATAAACAGTACGTCCTGACCGTGGAACTCAATGAAATTGCCAAGCAGAACAGGCGAAATATATCTTATATCAACCACCGTAACCTTTGCGTAGCCTTCGACAAGCAGAGGAGAAAGACTGCTTCCGAATGAATCGCGGAACACGATAAGCTCCTTATCGGTTGCGGCACTCGGGTTTTCAATGGTGATAAGCGATTTCGAGCCGCCGAGGAACAGTTCATACGGATCCTTGCCGTTCGCCTTTTCCATGTCATACATATCCATGTACGCATTGCTCTCATAATCGAAGACTTTGCAGTTCTTCAACGTTTCGTTCGTAAGATAATAGATTTTTTCGGCGGAAAGCGGGAGCGCTGACTGACCGTAATAAACACCGTAAAACGGTACTCCGACATCAACCTGTGTGTACGTCGGATTGATCGTCGTACCCATCGCGGCAGCAATATAATTTGCCACGCTGCTGATTTTTTCCTGTCTCCAGTGTGTGTCGGTTTTGTAGTAATCAGTGATCCCGAGCTGTCCGGTTATGTCGATATATTCTGCAAAACCGGTCTGCTCCCGGAGGTCGCGGAAAAGGGACTCATAATCCATGTAAAGATACCCGCCCTTTTCGGCGATAAAGTAGTTTTTATCCGGCACTACCGACAGATACACCTTTGATCCGGTCGGCTTCAGATATTTTTCATAAACGAAATTCATTCTGCTTGCCGCCCATTTGATGGATGACGGATTATACGGATATTCGAGCTTTGACGCATAACCGTCATAGAGATAAATACCGTTGTTGTCCTTCTTGCCCATGGCATAAAGTGCAGTCACCGATTTGAGTGTTCTGAACTTGTCACGAAGAGGAAACTGGTCGAGAGTGTATTTTTCGAAATCGGTCATGAAGCTGCCGTCCGTGACGGTTTCCAGCGTAAGCTCCGGAAACTGTGTGAGCTTGCGTCTTTCGCTCTGTGACATATCGGTTGCGGGCTTTGCTATGCTCCATATCGAAAATCCGAATATGAACGCCGCGGAAAGACCGACAGTTGCTATATTTCTGAACTTTGACATCGTAAATAACCTCCTCAGAACCTGAAATAAAGGAACGGATTGAACGAGCCATCGACAAGGAACGCTGTGCAGACCGCAAGCATGACGACGAGTGCAACGGGTTCGAGAACAGCCATGGCTTTGTCGCCGACAGTCGCTTTTCTGATGCGCTCCACAATCTTCGACGGAAGCGGGGTCGCACCGACAGCGGCAATGATAAGTATGACTCCATAGCTTCTCAGATAGTACAGTGTTTCGTCTGTCACAGCGGGAAGACCGCCTGCACCGAACAATGAACCTATGTTGCCGATACCGTCAGAAAGGCTCGACGCATCGAATATGACGAATCCGAGGATAACGAACAGCAGAGTGTATATATGTCCGATCGCCTTTGGCATACCCTTGAGCCAGAGCTTTTCGGATATGAGCAGTACGGCATACATGAGACCCCACACAATGAAATTCCATTCGGCGCCGTGCCAGAAGCCGGTTGCCATCCATACGATAAACAGGTTGAGAAGCCATCTCCATTTCGGGACGCGGTTTCCGCCGAGCGGAATATAAAGGTAATCCCTGAACCATGAGCCGAGGGACATATGCCAGCGTCGCCAGAACTCCGTAATGCTGGAGGAGATGTAGGGATAATTGAAGTTTTCGAGGAAATCGAAGCCGAAGATCTTTCCGAGTCCGATTGCCATATCGCTGTATCCCGAGAAATCGAAGTAGATATGCAGGGTATACGCAATCGCATACATCCATGCGAAAAGCACGGATTTTTCGTCAGAGGATTTGAACGCACTGACGAGTTCTCCGAGCACATTTGCAATGAGTATCTTTTTTGAAAGACCGATTGCAAAGCGTCTCACGCCGAGAGCCGTCTTGTCCATTGTGTGGGTACGGCTCTCAAGCTGTGCGGCAACATCCGAATAACGGACAATCGGTCCCGCGATGAGCTGCGGGAACATTGTAACATAAGCGGCAAAGTTGATGATGTTCTTCTGCGAAGGCACCTCGCCGCGATACACGTCAACCGTGTAGCTGAGTATCTGGAATGTATAGAAGCTGATACCGATAGGCAATGCTATTTTCAGAAGCGGTATCGAAAGACCTGTTACGGCGTTGAAGTTTGTGATGAAGAAGTCTGCGTACTTGCAGTATCCCAGAAGTCCGAGACTCAGCACCACTGAGATTATCATGAACAGTTTCGACTTCTTAGTGCCGCGGAACTTGTCCACCAGAAGTCCGAAGAGGTAACCCTGCAATATTGCGGCAAGCATGAAAATAAGATATTTTCTCTCGCCCCAACCGTAAAATACCAGGCTGGACAGCAACAGCACACTGTTTTTCAGCTTGCGCGGAGCAATCAGATAAAGCAGCAGTGTCGCCGGCAGGAAATAAAACAGGAACGGTACACTTGAAAACAGCATAATGCCCTCTCAGTCAGTTTTTATTGTCGTTTCCGGGAATATTTCAGAAATTGATGTCTTCGTAGTATACAACGGAAACATCGGGATAAGCTTCTGTAAGGTGGTTCTTGAAAGACTCCATAATATCATCGTGACCGTAGCAGGAAACAACGCATTCACCGACTACATATACAGCAACCTTGTCGGGCATACCGCACATCCAACGCTTAGCCTGAATAAAATCACGAACAGTTTTTGTAAATTCTTCAACGTCAACGCCTTCCTTGACATGGAATGCAGCACATGTAAAGGTATTTGTATTCATCATATGCATAAGCGATGCAGCCGAGTCTACATTGTCAAACTGTGCGGAGGGGAGGCTGAGCTCATACTCGGCAGTGGAAGCGTCATCGAGGTTGTATTTTCCGGGAGCACCGTCAGTAAGGTGTTCTTCGGTCATATCACCGCCGACTGCGGCGAATTTCTCATCATCAGCAAAGTTGTTCCATGTTTTTGTCAGCACTTCATAAGGATCGGAGACCTTTTCCGCAGCAACGACCTCGCTGCTTTCCTCTTCCCTGCTTTCTTCGGCTGAGCTTTCGTCTGCCTTGCTTTCTTCTTTGCTTTCAACGCTGCTTATCGCAGAGTTGTTGTTTTCAGATTTGGAGTTGTTGTCGTCATTATTGTTGCAGGCAGCAGCCGAAAGGGCAATAAGTCCCGCAAGAATAAGTACCAATGTTTTTTTCATAATCGTCAGTTCCTTTCATTTCTCCACGGTGAGCACCCAATCGAGCTTTTCGCTGTCATAGGAAAGTGAAAAAATCTGCTCCTTGCCGTGTTTGGTAATTTTTAATTGAAATCTCTCGGAAGGCTCGTCGTGGTAACGCATAATGCTCCAGATTATATCGGTATTGCGCGAAATATCCGCCGATCTGTTTTCAACCGTCTCGCCCGTAGCAGGGTCGGAATAAATAATAGTCCCGTCAGAAACCTCGATATTACAACTTCCGACCGTGCTCACCGTGAGCGGTATTTTCAGATCGAGCGCATACGTTGAAATAAGCATCCGATTGTCGGGCAGATCTCCGGCGAGCATTACCGAACCGCGTTCTGCGATATCCAGACCGTACACCGACACTCCAACGGCAGTGATTCTATGCCAACGGCAGTGATCCTGTGCCAAACCACAGCCGTAAACAGCACCGCTATAAAGCAGGCGGCAACCGCGGTGAGCTTCTTTGCAAGCGGCATTCTCCGCCGCAGCATATCTCCGTGAGCCTCTTCGATAAGCTCATCGTCAATGTCCGAAATAGCTCTTGCCAGTTTTTCATTTTTCATACGGTAATTCCCTCCTTCTGAAGATAATCCCTCAGCCTGTTTCGTGTACGCTGAAGCATCGACTTGACCTTACTATCGGAATACCCGAAGCGTTCGGCGATGTTTTTCACCGCTTCTCCGTAGAAATAGCGGCATACAAAGACACTGCGCGCATTGCGCGGTTCTTTGCGGAGAAAATTGCTGATGTGTTTGCCCGTGACGTCCGACATCACAGTGTCCTCGGTACGTTCCACCGAAGGAATACACTCGTCAAGTTCGTCAAGCGACACCGCGAAGCTGTCACCGGAGCGTTTCTGTGCGTGGTTGCTCTTATAACGGTTCAGAGCAAGGTTCCGTGCAATCCTTCCGATAAACGGCGCGAGCCGTTCGGGCTGATGCGGCGGAATGCTGTTCCACGTATTGAGATATGTATCGTTGACATTCTCTTCGCTGTCTGAAGCGTTGTCAAGAATATTCATCGATATCCTCCTGAGATATGCTCCGTACTTTTTCTCCGTCTCACCAATGGCACTTTCGTCACGCTGCAGATACAACGAAACGATTTTGACGTCATCCATGCGACGCTCCTTTCCGTGAGATCCTCTCACACATAATAAACAACATTTATTTCGGTCGGTTGCACGAAATCAAAAAAAATTATAAGTTCAAAAAAAAAAAAAAAAATAAAAAAAAAAAACCCCGCCGTTGTCAATACCACGGCGGTAAATTTTTCAAAAAGCAAGCAAATCGCTTGGAATCACTGAATATTTTTTCAGAAGCCTCGGTGCGTTTTCGTCGAAGTTCGAATGCTCAACATACCTGAAAAGCCCCGCAATACAGTCAACAAGTCCGTTTTTGTCTTCTTTGCCTTTTGCAGTCAGCACAAATCCCGCAACCGTTATACGCATAAGCGCGTACAGAAGGCAGAGCACATCAAACCTGTTCTCGGGCGTCATTTTATACAACTCAAAGCGATCATAGAAAATATGGTTGATAAGTATGTTGGCAAGCAGCCGTCCGACGTCGGGGAATTCATTTTCAAGTGCTTCGACAGCTTCGGGATAGCGCTTCTCCGCGCCCGATTCATCATACACGGCATAAACCGACGGAGAAACGTATTCCTCCACCGCGTCGCTGCCGGAAATAAGCGTATCGGATATTCTCTTCATAGCCTCATACGGCGGCAGTTTGAAGTCCGCAGCCGGAACGCCGATCACCTTACCATAATTATATATACGCACCGGAAGCGGAAAAGCGGTATCACTTATGTATTCGATCGCTTCGAACGCCGCCACCGTTGCCTGTGAATCATCCTCGCCGTTTGCCGGATATTCCATTTCGGAAGCATCAAAGGTAAGTATGCCGCCAAGCTCGGACAGTCTTTCAATAACCGCTTCACAGCTGTCGGTACAGCAGCAACCGTTTCCCCTGACGGAACGCGGATACATACGGCACACAGACGGAATCTTTCCTTCGCCCTTCTGACGGTGCAACTCGCAAAGCCCGTCCTCGGCATGAAGCGGGCAATCGCCGTCATAACGCAGATTCACCATGGCAAAGCGTTCCTCGCTCGGCGTATCAAGGGGATAGAAAGCAGTGTCAAGTCTGCGGCGGAGTGACGGCTCGCATTCCAGACCGAGCAGACGGTAGTATTCATTCATGGAAAGGGTGATTCCCCATCCGTGACAGCAGGTATGACGGCAGTCGCCGCCCTTGCAGGAAAAGTTCTTATAGTATTCCGGTTGGTTGTATTTCATTAATTCGCTCCTTTGGTTTTATTTTAGTCAAAATCCTTTTAATGTCAATTGTATATAGTCACAAAATTTAACACAAAAAGGGTGGACATTAGCCGCAAAAAATAATATAATAAGATAAATAAGATTTTTTGCACGGAGAACGTCAAATTGATTACAAGACACAATGAG
>FR892201.1:23043-24519 GCA_000433115.1 Ruminococcus sp. CAG:382 | reverse complement strand
GAATCATTTTTGAAACCATTGATGATATCTTGTTGTATTAAATCATTAGTCAAATTTTCTTTTTCGATTTTTTCAAATGACATATCAAAACTTCGCTCCTTACTTGTTTTTATATATTATATCATATTCAAGCACAAAATACAATACAAAATTACAACCATGACACTCATTGTCAGGGCAAACCTCTATAATACACTTGCAGCTGCAAAATATAACAAAAATTTAAAAGAAAGGATTAAAAAATGAATAACGAAAACAATGAATTATTGAACAACGACGTTGAAATCAACGCCAGCGAGGAAAATATTATCCTCGCGCCCCCTGTGGAGTTGTTTGATGAGGCTAAGGAAATTTCACAGAGTGCTCACTCTAATGAAAAGTTTCCGTTTGCGCTTCAGCACGACTCCAATTAAAAAGAATTCCTGCTGTCTATGCTCGAAGCAGTACCGAGGTTCGCGATGCAACAAACAACGTAAGCTCTGCGACCTACGATCTGCTTGGCAACGTAACCCGTCTTGCCGGTCCTCTCGGCGGTGCTACCAATTACACCTACGACGATATGGGCAGACTCACATCCGAGTCCACCGTTTCGTGCGGTACAAAGTCTTACGAGTACAACGAGCTGAACGTTCGCAAGAAGATCATCAACGCACGCGGTCAGATTCGTCGGATCTTCTATGACTCCATGGGCAGAATCACGTGCTATACTTCGCCCGAAGGCTACGGCAAGGTCATTCGCTATGAGTATGACGCAGTGGGCAATCTTCCCAAGACTATCTACCCCGATAACACTGCTGTCACATATGCTTATGACGCAAATCACAATCTTATCCGAGTCACCGACTGGGCAAACCGCGTAACCTCCTATACTTACGGTGTAAACAACCGTGTTGTAGGCGTTACCAAACCCGACGGAAGTGTAACAACCACAATCTATGACAATAAGCAGCGGGTTACTTCCGCAGTAGAAAAGACTGCCGGAGGTGTTGTAAGGAGCCTGCGAACATAATCCCGGACAGGAAGGAAGGGATTATGTACACAGACCCTTATCTGAAAATCCCCTCCTATGGCTTTTTTATTATACCATACCCCACCTCCGAGTCAAGGATTTGAAAACGACCTTGCCGGAGCCCTTCCTGATTGCATATACATTATATCATATGTATGACTTATCGCCAAGGGGTTTTTGAAAGTTTTTGTGTTTTTTGCGTTTTTTTGTGCGTAAAACGGCATTGTGTTATTGACATTCATCCTGATTCGTGCTATCATAAAGATGCGGCGGAGGCGGGATGACTGCTCCTCGTCGTTGTTTTTGACTGGCTGCCGTCTCCCTATGCCGGCAGCCTTTATTATTTGCCTTTGCCGAATATCGAATATCTTCACACGCGGCCTTCAGGTCGCGTTTTCTTTTTGCCTGTGTTATGCTAAAGAAAATGGCTGACGGTGCGCCGGAGTAGCAGAAATTCACAGCCATTG
>FR892201.1:17689-22998 GCA_000433115.1 Ruminococcus sp. CAG:382 | reverse complement strand
GCCACGGCAGCCGCCCTTGACATGCACTGCTCTTTCTGCTATTATGCAAATATGGCGTGCAAGCCGATTCCCGTCTTTCACGCTATTCATCACTTTGCTTTTTATACCATACTTTGAACTTTACACATAATTTGAAGAAGAACCCGTTTTTTAGCCATATATGTACGCGGCGGTATCCGTAGGTTTTACCGCATTTACCCTGACATTCTCCGATTTTTTCGGCAAGCTCAAGGTCTTTCACAGGCGTATGCATTCTTTTGACGTAGTCATAGTATCCTATCCTCTTGGTATTAAAAATTCCCTCCTATGGCTTTTTTATTACACCATAGGAGGGCTCTTTTGTCATTGTCCGTTTTTTATGGACCGGTGCGAAGCTTTTCTTCGCCGTCAGCGTTTCTGCTTCGTTTTGAATCAGTGCAGCTTGTTACCGCAGTTGGTGCAGAAAGGCTGATTTGCCGGCATGGGCATGCCGCAGGATGTGCAGAATACGGTATCTGCAGAATCAGGTTTAGCTTCCGGATTTTTTTCTTCTGTCTTTGACTGTTCTTCGGGCTTGTCCTCGGGAGCAGAGCTGAATGTTTCCGTGGCTGCGGGTTGCTCCGGCTTAACAGCCGTTTCCTGCACGGAAGAGCCGACCCTTGAGCCACAGCTATTGCAGAAGGCAGAACCGACCGGTATCGCCGCACCGCAGTGATTGCAGTGTGCGCCTTCGGTCATGCCGTTTGTCGCAGCGCCTGAAATAACCTTTGAAAGCTGGAACTTTGCTCTTGAAAGGAAGAGGGAGAACAGGAAGATCTGAAGACCGAATGCAAAATATGCAAGCTTTGAAACCGCAAAAGAAATCAGGTAAATTGCAAAAGCACGGTGATCGGGATCGTAAGCAAACGGCAGTTTAAGCAGGTCGGTGCCGGTGAATGTAAGGCTGTTGAGCATGAGAAGTACGCCGATAACATAGCCAAATCCGATGGAAAATGACGAAATACGTATTTCAGTACGGTCGGATGTTTCAGCTTTGACAGCGCATTTTACGGCTTTGGAAATACCTTTGCGGTATATACCTCCGAGAATGGCGATTGCAAGCAGGAACATACCGACAAGGATCAGTGCAACGCCGAACACCACAACGGGCGTGCCATCGAGGTTTAATTGTTTAAGGTAACTGTCGATGATATCGAAAATGTTATCGTAAACAACAAACCCGTCAAGAGCGGCGTCGAAGAACGCGAGCATGGAGCCTATCACAATCGCCGAGAGCGATACAATATAGAACAGGATCACGCAGATCACCTTGATGGCAATATAGCATTTTGACATTTTGATTCCCGAAATCAGGCGTGCCGAATCGTTTGATTTTGCAGCTGAGCGTACGGTGAAAAGTCCGACCGTGCCGATTATCGCAAGGATGGGAAAAACAAATTTGCCCGAGAATTCATAGTGCTGTGTCAGTCCCGCATAGAGCATTGATGTAACGAGATTGAGCGCAAGTGAAGCGGAAAATATTGCGGATACGATCGCAACGGCGCAAAACAGCTTTGATGAAAGCGCGTTTCGTATGTGCTGACGTACCGTGTTTGAAGGGTAAGTGATTTTTTCCATGGAAACAGGCTCCTTTACGTATGATTACTGTAATGATTCTATACCAAATTTCGCGATATGTCAATAAGAACCCGAAAAATATATTTATAAATTAATGCAAAGAAATAGTAAGCAGCATTGTCGCGCCTGCGAAACGTGTCATATATTGTTAGTAACAAAAATCGATACGGTGATAATTATGAGATTATGTGATATAGATATCGGGAAAACAGCCTGCGTTCAATCGCTTGGCGGCAAACAAAGCATTGTGCGGCGATTACGGGACATGGGTATGGTGGAGGGAACGCCGGTGGTGCCGGTAATGGTCAGCCCGCTCGGTGATCCGCGTGCCTACGACCTAAGGGGAGCGGTAATCGCATTACGGCGTCGCGATGCCGCTCATATTGCGGTGCAATGCAATGAATAGGGGTGATAGCGTAAAATGTAAAGGATGCTATAAAATCTTTGCGCTTGCCGGCAACCCGAATGTCGGCAAATCTACTGTTTTCAACACATTGACCGGACTCAAGCAACATACGGGAAACTGGACGGGGAAAACCGTTGCGAATGCATGGGGGCGATGCCGGAAATACGGCTTTCCGGCGCTGCTCGTTGATCTGCCGGGCTGTTATTCGCTGTTTGCCTCATCGGAGGAAGAGAAGATAGCAGGCGACTACATAGCTTTCGGAGATGCAGACGCGACAATTGTTGTTGCGGATGCAACGAACCTGGAGAGAAATCTGATACTGCTTTTGCAGACACTTGAAGTTAATCCGCGCGTTGTTCTTGCCGTGAACCTGCTTGACGAAGCAAAAAAACGACATATTATTGTTGATATCGAAAAGCTGTCCGAAGAGCTTGGCATCGATGTTGTCGGCATAGTCGCAAAAAACGGAAAGGGTCTTGAAAGATTGCTTGATGGGGCAACGGCGGCAGCGGCACGAAAAAAAGCGTTAAGCCTGACGTATTCCGATTTACTCGAGGATGCCGCCGCCGCTGTGTCGTCGGCAATAGCGGAATCGGAGCCGGGCTGCCGCTCGCCGAGGTTTGCCGCGCTGCGTCTGCTTCAAAGCGGCAGAGAGGGACTTGGCGGGGAAAGCGATGCGGTAAAGTCGGCGCTTGAAGCGGTGTGGAAAACGCTTCCGCCCGAAAAAATACGCGATGAAATTACGAAAACGGCGGCGGAAACAGCTGAACGTATTGCGCGGAGCTGTGTCGTCAGAAGCGGAAAAAGCGGCGTTTCGCGTGCCGACAGGGTTCTTACGGGTAAAGTCACAGCGTTTCCCGTCATGTTATTATTGCTTGCATCCGTATTTTGGATAACCGTAAAGGGAGCAAATTATCCCTCCGAACTTCTTACAAAGCTGTTTTTCGCGTTCGAGGAGCTGCTTTCGGGATGGAGTGATGCGCTTGCTGTCCCAGAATGGCTGTCCGGTGCTATGATACTCGGCGTTTACCGCACTGTTGCATGGGTCGTGGCGGTAATGCTGCCGCCGATGGCGATATTTTTCCCACTGTTCACGCTTCTTGAAGACCTCGGATATCTGCCGAGGGTGGCGTTCAATCTTGACAGAGCGTTCTGTGCCTGCCATGCCTGCGGAAAGCAGTCGCTTACAATGTGCATGGGACTTGGCTGTAATGCCGTAGGCGTGACAGGCTGTCGAATAATTGATTCACCGCGCGAACGGCTCATTGCAATACTGACGAACAGCTTTGTGCCGTGCAACGGCAGATTTCCGCTCATTCTTGCGCTTACTGCGGCATTTGCGTCTGCGGCGAGCGCCATAGTGACGCCGGTTGTGCTCGTCGCTGTTATTCTGGTCGGCATCGGAACGACGCTTGCCGCGTCAGCACTGCTTTCAAAAACACTGCTGAAGGGTCAGCCGTCGGCGTTTGTGCTCGAAATACCGCCTTTTCGGAGACCTCAGATCGTGAAAACGCTGATACGCTCACTCATCGACCGCACGTTGCATGTGCTCGGCAGAGCCGTTGTTATTGCCGCGCCCGCCGGACTGCTGATATACGTACTTGCCAATACGGGTGCTCTTGCCGCATTCTGCAAGTTTCTTGATCCGTTCGGGCAGTTTATGGGACTTGACGGAGTGATTCTCGCGGCATTCATACTCGGAATTCCCGCGAACGAGATAGTATTGCCGATTGTGATAATGGGCTATTCGTCCGGCGGATTTTTGACTGAGGTGACGGGAGGCGAAGCGCTTCGTGCCGTGCTTGCATCCAACGGTTGGACAATTGTTACCGCAATATGCGCGGTGCTGTTTTCGCTCATGCATTCTCCATGCTCAACGACTTTGATAACTGTCTGGAAAGAGACGAAAAGCCTGAAATGGACTGCGGTTGCGGCATTGCTCCCGACTCTTTTCGGGATTGTGAGCTGTATCATAGTAAATTTGTTGGCATCTCTTTTCTGATAAAAAACGATAAAATGTCCGACTCGGTCGTCCTGCAAAACAGGTGACCGAGTTTT
Source organism: Ruminococcus sp. CAG:382 (assembly GCA_000433115.1). Classification (GTDB taxonomy): domain Bacteria; phylum Bacillota; class Clostridia; order Oscillospirales; family CAG-382; genus UBA1206. Next base: position 18,938 of record FR892201.1, on the reverse strand, counting down.
GTCTTTCTGCTGCCGTCAGACTGAACAAACCGCGCAGTTAGCTATGGCTAACAGATTGGGCATGGTGCTGAAATTGACCGAATGGAGCATTTTTTCAAAAAAAACTATTGACATATCGCTTCGATGGGTGTATTATTTTCTCGGTTAGCGGGAGCTAACTAATTATTATGACGTCCGGTTAGCGTCTGCTAACGTACGGTGCCGGAGAACGGACGGGATGTCCTGAAAACCGGAATGCAATGCCGCAGGTCGTATAAAGCGAGGTTTTGATTTATGATGCCGCTCTGTTTTTGCAATGTCGGAGAAGAGAATACAATCAGGAAAATCGGCGGAAGCCCCGAGGTCAAGAAGCATCTTGAGAACCTTGGCTTTGTGGTGGGCGGAAACGTCATGATTGTAAATAAGCTTGGCGGAAATGTCATCGTGAATGTCAAGGAAGCGCGGGTCGCGATAAGCGAGGAAATGGCGCAGAAGATAATGGTATGATGGCGCAACTTGCGCCTGAAATATAAAAACGAGCAAAATAAATCAGGAGGAAAGAAGCAATGAAGAACCTTAAAGAAGCAAAAATAGGCGAGACCGTAAAGGTCGTGAAGCTTCATGGCGAGGGTGCGGTAAAGCGTCGTATCATGGACATGGGAATCACGAAGGGCGTTGAGGTCTATATACGTAAGGTGGCGCCTCTCGGCGATCCGATTGAAGTTACCGTCCGCGGCTATGAGCTTTCACTCAGAAAAGCCGATGCGGAAATGATTGAAGTCGAATAAGCTGTCAATATTTCAAACAAGTATTTCAGGATTATTTCAAGTAAGAAAGAGAGAAAGAAGAATCAGTCATGAGTATACGTATTGCCCTTGCGGGTAACCCTAACTGTGGTAAGACCACATTGTTCAACGCCCTGACCGGCTCCAACCAGTTCGTCGGTAACTGGCCGGGTGTCACGGTAGAGAAGAAGGAAGGTAAGCTGAAAAAGCACGACGGCGTAATTATAACCGACCTTCCCGGTATTTATTCACTTTCCCCGTATACACTTGAGGAAGTTGTCGCGAGAAATTACCTCATCGGTGAACGCCCCGACGCCATCCTCAACATAATCGACGGTACAAACCTCGAAAGAAACCTGTACCTCACCACACAGCTCACCGAGCTTGGCATTCCCGTCGTTGTTGCTATTAACATGATGGATATTGTCAAGAAGGCGGGCGACAAGATCAACACTGCAGAGCTTGCACGCCAGCTCGGCTGCAAG
>FR892201.1:10558-17649 GCA_000433115.1 Ruminococcus sp. CAG:382 | reverse complement strand
TGAAGGGCACAGGTATCATGGAGGCGGCTGAGGCTGCAATTGATGCCGCAAAGAACGGCAAAACCGTTCCCCAGCATACCTTCTCCGGTATTGTCGAGCACGCAATCGCACATATCGAGGAAGCAGCGGTACACGGTCTTCCCGAAGAACAGCAGAGATGGTATGCGATCAAGATTTTCGAACGCGACGACAAGGTACTTGCACAGCTGAACCTTGGCAAAACTGTTCTTGAACATATCGAAAACGACATCAAGGCTGCCGAAAAAGAGCTTGATGACGATGCGGAATCCATCATCACCAATGAAAGATACGTCTACATCGGCTCTGTCATCAAATCATGCTACAAGAAAAAGAGCACCGCAAAGCTCTCAACCTCCGACAAGATCGATAAAGTTGTCACAAACCGCTGGCTCGGACTTCCGATATTCGCCGCAATAATGTTCCTTGTTTACTATCTTTCGATGGTAACGGTGGGCTCTGCCGCAACCGACTGGGCTAACGACGGTCTGTTCGGCGACGGATGGCATCTTCTTGGAATCGGTTCCGCCGATTATGAAGACGCTGACGGTGAATTCGGTGATGCGCTCCATGCTATTCAGGCGTTCGTTGATATCGATCCCGACGCCGAAGACTTTGATCCCGAAGCAGCTCTTGCTCGGATCAAGGAATTTAAGCCCGAAAGTGAAAACGCAACCGGTACAGTCACCATCGAGGATGAAGAGACCCTCGCACAGGATGACTACACCGTATACTATTCCTCAGTTCCCGAAAGTGAACGGAAAAATCAGAGCGTTATCCAGACCTCATATCTTGACGCTGTGAAGTATTTCACCGAAAGCAATGCCGAGTTTGCCGCTCCCGACCCCGCTGACTACGGTGTATGGGTCCCCGGTATCCCGGTACTCATCGGCGACGCTCTCCGTGTTGACAGCGACAATCCGGTATGCCCCGAATGGCTCAGCGGTCTGATCCTTGACGGTATCGTCGCAGGTGTCGGCGCTGTTCTCGGCTTCGTACCTCAGATGCTCGTTCTGTTCCTGCTTCTCGCATTCCTTGAAGGGTGCGGTTATATGGCACGTATTGCATTCGTCCTTGACCGTATCTTCCGCAAATTCGGCCTTTCCGGTAAGTCCTTCATTCCTATGCTTATCGGTACAGGCTGCGGTATCCCCGGCATCATGGCATCCCGTACCATTGAAAATGAACGTGACCGCCGTATGACCATCATGACCACGACCTTCATCCCATGCGGCGCTAAAGTACCTTTTATCGCAATGATTGCAGGCGCGATCTTCGGTGGCTCGGCATGGGTTGCAACTTCCGCATACTTTATCGGCATGGCTGCAATCATCATCAGTGGCATCATGCTTAAGAAAACCAAGATGTTCTCCGGCGATCCTGCTCCCTTCGTAATGGAGCTCCCCGCATATCACCTTCCCACCGTCGGCAACGTACTCCGTTCCATGTGGGAGCGCGGCTGGTCCTTCATCAAGAAGGCTGGTACGATCATCCTTCTGTCCACCATCTTTGTATGGTTCACTAGCTACTTCGGATTCACCGACGACGGCTTCCGCATGCTGAGTGAAGACGAACTCGACCTCTCCATCCTCGCAACCATCGGCAGCGCCATCGCATGGATATTCAAGCCTCTCGGCTTCGGTACATGGCAGGCAACCGTTGCTTCCATCACCGGTCTTGTCGCAAAGGAAAACATTGTCGGTACAATGGGTATTCTTTACGGCGGAGGGTATTCTTTACGGCGGCGACGGCAATGTTTATGACACTCTCGCAAGTGTATTCACCGGCGTCAGCGCATATTCGTTCCTCGTATTCAACCTTCTTTGCGCTCCCTGCTTCGCAGCAATCGGCGCAATCAAGCGTGAGATGAACAGTGCCAAGTGGACATGGTTTGCGATCGGTTATCAGTGCGGCTTCGCATATGTGATCGCTCTCATGATCAACCAGTTCGGCGGACTCTTCACGGGCAATGTCAATGTAATCGGTTTGATATTCGCAACACTTTGCCTCGCAGGCATCATCTATATGCTCGTTCGCCCTTACAAGGAAGCTACAAAGCTCACCGCAAAGGTCAAAGCATAAAATTCAAATCAAAATATCAGTATGTGAAAGGAGCTTTTCATAATGTTTACTTGGATTGCAGATAATCTGGCTACCATTGCAATATGCCTTTTTCTCGCGGCGATTGTCACCGCAATTATTTTGAAGCTCGTAAAGGATAAGAAAAAGGGTAGATCCTCCTGTGGCTGTAACTGCGAATCCTGTGCTATGCACGGTTCCTGCCACAACAGCAAATAACAGCGCGTAGCGCAGGGCAGGGAAACGCAGAGACGGTCTTGTGTTTCCCTGCCCGTTTTTTATCGAAAAAAGAAACGGAAGAAAGATATCGATGGCTATTGTAGAATTCAAAAATGTCAGCCGCATTTATCAGAGCGGCGACCATGAGCTCAAAGCGCTTGACAATGTCAGTATGAAGCGGGATGAGGGCAAATTCGTGGTTACTCATGGTAGGCGGAGCGATACTTCTCGGTGCTGTGGTACTTTACAATTTCGGAATTATGAGTTATACTGAAAGATACCGTGAGATGGCAACGCTGAAGGTCGTGGGCTTCAAGGATAAAAAGATAGGAAGACTCCTCATCGATCAGAATATGTGGCTCAGCCTGACAGGCGTCGTCATCGGAATTCCGCTTGGCATACTTACGCTTGACTATCTGCTGAAAGCGCTTGCGGGTGAATATGAGATGAGTCTTACAGTGAGTGCCGTGGCATATATTATAAGCGTAATGCTCACCTTCGGCATGTCCCTGCCGGTAAGCCTTATGGTGGCGCGTAAAAACAAAAAAATCGACATGGTAGAAGCACTCAAGGGTGCTGAATAAAAATCGGGAGGACAAAACGATGATCAAAACAACTCTGAAAATCGACGGTATGATGTGCGGCATGTGCGAATCGCATGTGAATGACTGCATCAGAAGCAAGTTTAATGTGAAAAAAGTGACATCTTCTCACTCTAAGGGTGAGACTGTCATAATCTCCGAGGCTCCGCTTGACAGCGAAAAGCTGAAGGAGGCAATTGCCGAAACGGGATACAAGGTGCTTGATGTGAAGAGCGAGTCGCACGAGGAAAAAGGCGGGTTGTTCGGCATTTTCAAAAAGTAATCGCCGTTTGCGGTCACAGCACTCATGACAGCAAAAGCGGGAAAGTCCTGCCTTTACGAAGAACGCACCGATGACGTGTCGGAAAGGCAGGATTGCACGGTATATCGTATCGGCAACGAAACAGGGGCTGCCGTTATGACCTCGTATCCGGTTTTTCCGGGTATTGACCTCATATATAATGACGTACATATGCAGGGACGTGTTATCACCAATGCGCGTACCGATACTGTTTTCGAAATTAATCATTGCAGTGAAGGACGTGTCGAATACGGCTTGGCAGGCGGGTTCTTTTACCTCGCACCCGGCGATCTTTCCGTGTCGGTCGGCGCCGATATGGGAGACAGCGTGTATTACCCGACAGGTCACTATCACGGCATCACCGTGCTTGTCGATACGAAAAAAGCCCCGAAATGCCTTTCGTGTTTTCTTGACGACGTCAAGGTCAGCCCGGAAAGCCTTATGGAGCGTTTTACCACTGACGACAAGGGCTTCATCTCCCGTTCCGATACAGGGATAGAGCACGTTTTTTCGGAGCTGTATTCGGTTCCGGAGGCGATAAGGAAGGGCTATCTCAAGGTCAAGATCCTTGAGCTGTTCCTCTACCTGAGCGCTCTTGATTTTGTCGGAAACGAAACGGCGGAGAGAATCATAACGCGCAAGCAGTCCGAGCTTGCGAAAAGCGTATGCTCATACCTTGAGGAAAACATGGCTGAGCGTGTTACGCTCGACATGCTCGCAAAGGAGTTCCATATGTCCGGAACGAGCATAAAAAACAGCTTCAAGGCGGTCTACGGCGTTTCGCTCTATGCGTTCATACGCGCTCAGAAAATGCGTTATGCGGCAAAGCTTCTTAAGGACAGCACTATGAGCGTACTTGAAATAGCGGGATCGGTGGGCTACGAAAACGGATCAAAATTCGCAAAGGCATTCCGGGAAACGATGGGCGTCAATCCGATCGAATACCGGAATACATATCACTGATTGTCTTCCGGGCGTTTCACAATGCACGATGGAAAAATCGGCAAGACGGATTCGGATATTGAAAGCGGTGTTTCAGCTTGTATTATCAGACTGAAACATTGCTTTTGTTTTCTCCGCTTTTTAATGAGCGCGTTTTGTGTCCTTTCGGAGCTTTTTTCTTTCTTTTCGGAGTGGAGAAAGCGACGCTTTTGCAGTATCATATATACATCAGTTAGCAACGGCTAACCAAAAAGGAGGGTTCAATATGAGCGTAGTGATAATCGGCGGAAACGAATGTATGGTAGGGCGCTATGAAAAGCTTTGCCGGGAGTATTCCTGCAAGGCGAAGGTTTTTGCAAAAACCGTGAACGGAATCCGTAACTTCGGCACACCCGATCTTCTTGTGCTGTTTACCGGAACAATGTCGCATAAAATGCTGTACAGTGCCGCGGAACAGGCAAAAAAACGAAACATACGTGTGGCGCACAGCCCGACCGCATCTGTCACGGCACTCAGAAGCATCCTTGATACACATATCGAAGGGAGAGCCTGTAATGTCTGAAAAGCTGATAATTGACCACTGCTCCCCGACACTTGCGGGGATAAAAACCGCCAATCTGTTCAACTGCCCATGCGAGAACAGAAAAGAGCTGAATGACACATTACGTGAGCTTAATACCCGTCTTGTACCTAAGGGACTGCGGATCGTACCCGTGAAATACATGGAGAACCGTGCTTTGATATATATTTATCGCCCGGAAAAGCTGAAAAGCGACCTTGAAAACGCCGAGGCAGACGCACTGCTGCGGGAAAAATGTTACCCGACGGGCAACGCCGACAAATGCGTTGCCGAACTGGTAAGACGCTTCCGCAGTCAGGGCGGTTTTCCTCATGAGATCGGATTGTTTCTGGGTTATGAGCCGGAGGACGTTGACGGCTTCATACACCTCGGTCCCGGGAAAGCAAAGTACAGCGGAATGTGGAAGATATACGGCGATACCGAGAAAGCGAAAAAACGCTTTGATGTATACAGAAAATGCACAAAGCTGTATCAGGATGCCTATACAAGGCACAATTCAATTGACAGATTGGTCGTAGCAAGCCATTCATAATAAAAACAATAAGGAGAAAAGAAAAATGAGCAAAATTGCTGTTGTATATTGGAGTGGAACGGGACACACCGAAGCCATGGCTGACGCCGTTGCCGACGGTGCAAAAGGCGCAGGTGCGGAGGTAAGCGTTTTTACCGCACACGATTTCAAGCCTGAGATGGTTGATGATTATGATGCCATCGCATTCGGATGCCCCTCAATGGGAGCCGAACAGCTTGAGGAGGGTGAATTCGAACCCATGTTTTCATCCTGTGAAAGCAAGCTGAAGGGCAAAAGACTTGCGCTTTTCGGTTCATATGGCTGGGGCGACGGTGAGTGGATGAGAAACTGGGAAGAGACATGCATCGCCGATGGCGCAAATCTGCCCTGTGACTTCGTGATCTGCAACGAAGATCCCGATGATGAAGCGATAGACGCCTGCAAAAAACTGGGCGCGGCAATCGCATAACCGATCAGAATAATAAGAACCGGATTGCTTTTTGCAGCCCGGCTCTTTCAGGCAACGCCGCTCGGATTGCGCGGTGTTGCCTTTACTTATTGCAACGCTTTGATTTCGTTTTCCGCATTTATAGCCTTGTCGTCGAGGAACAATTCAAAATGCAGATGAGGCGCGTCTGCCGCTTCGATACGTGCCGTTTCGCCGACAGCACCGATGACCGTACCCGCTTTAACCTCGGTGCCGGCTTTGATACCGTCCGGCAGGGTATTCGAAAGGTTTTTGTAAACGGATTTCAGACCGCCCTCGTGACTTATCGTGATCGTTTTACCCATCAACGGATCGTCGCTCACTGAAATAATCTTGCCGTCGGAATATGCAACAACCTTTGTGCCGACATCTGCGGAAATGTCGATTCCCGAGTGTGTGCGATAATCCTGCATTGTTTCGGAAAACACAAGCTTTGTCACGCTGTGTCCCTTCTGAATCTTGCCTTCGCAGGGCACGACAAATTTTACATCTTCCATGACCGGCGGTTCGGATATATCGGCGGTTACGCCGGATTGCTCGCCGTCGACCGGCTTTTCACCGCGCTCTGCAGGAAACTTTGATGTGTCGCGTATGACTGATGGAACAGAAACCTCAGGCATCGAAATTTCAATGTCGGGAACACGGTTTGCCGCCGAAATTATGCTGACTGCCAGCACCGTGAGCACGCATAGCGCAAGCGCGGCATATATATATGTCGCGTAGCGCATAGTCACGGGCTGTTTTGCGGACGGAGCGCCTTCTCCGTTGTTCTGATTATTGTTGTTTTTCTGATTCATGCAATACTCCTCCTTAAAGGACGCTTTTTGCGCACTTCTGTGTGGTTAGTATTGCCTTTTTTCGCTTCTTTATTCTGCCCCTATATATGTATTGCTGTAATAATGCATAAGTATTTTTTCGTACCCGTCGCCACGCAGAGCCATGAGATATGCACCGTATTTGCTCATGCCGACCCCGCTGCCGATCCCCTGCGTTTCAAATATGATCTTTCCGGATGTGGCTTTGACTGTAAAATTCAGCGACTGAAGTCCCAGCATCTTCGCAAGCTCCTGACCGTCTATATCCTGCCCGCAAAGCGAAACACTCCTTACCCTGCCCGATGGCGTATATGATACATAGGTTATCCATGTGTTGCAGTCGCCGGATACGCTGTATCCCTTGGCGCCGAGCAGTTCGGTGAGGCGGCCTTTGCTGAATTCAACCGCTGCGGAAAATCCGTCAAGCCCGCTTTCATCAGGCGTATCTACGCTTTGCAGATACGGCACATCAACGCCCAGCACCTCATATACCGATTCGGTGAGTGCCGCAGAAGACGTGTGCATGATCGGGTTTATCGGCTGTCTGTCGTAGTATAT
>FR892201.1:1140-10516 GCA_000433115.1 Ruminococcus sp. CAG:382 | reverse complement strand
ATTGACTGCTGCGCGTGCCGTTGCCGATATGTTTTCGCTGTCAAGACTCTTGCAATGGTTTGCGTCGGAGCAGAGTTCGCAGTCAGGGTGATCCGCTTTTTTGTCACCGTAGCCGATGTGGTATGCCGCATATGTTCGCAGCGCGACTGCCAGCGTCTTCGCAAGCTCTGGCGGTGCGTCGTCGGGAAGCTCGTGACAAAGTGCGTAAAGGGTCCAGTCTTCAAGCGTCATGCGGCACAGAATTCCGTCTTTTTTTACGCTTATGTATTTTTCACCTGTGCTGTGCGGAGAGCTTTCCGATGTGTCCGGAGCGCCTTGGCGGCTGTCCTGCGGCATGAGCGATACTGCAAACGGCAGGGAACAGAACAAAACCGCAAGCGAAATAAAAAGCAGCATATAATTCTTCAAAATGAACACGTCCTTCTGAATGATATTCTATGCTGCTATTATATTCGTTTTTGATTGCTTTTATGAGCTATTTATAGAATGCCCACATCATGCCGTGCTTGAGCTGAGACACGAGATAGTCAAGCGTCCATTCCTTATAGGTGTTGGACTCCGAATATGTATCCGCGATCAGTATGTTTCCGTCGTCGGTAATACCGCGCAACGTCACAAAGTGACTGCCGTTCGTGAAATATCCTTTACCCATCGTGCAGATTATCATTTTTCCTTGCTTAAGGTAATTCAATACAGTTTGCTTGCTGTAATTGAACTGATAGCAGTTGATCCCATATGCTGCCGCCGCCTTCGGGAAGAACGCAAACGCAGTGCCTGCACCGCTGACAAAACAGCCCCATTCTTCGGATTTTCGTGCAAGCGTAACGGGAGAAACGAGCTTGCCCGTTATTGATGAAATGATGACCGCCATATTGGTCGGACCGCAGCCGTAACTGCCGATTGTCTGATTTCCGTATTTTACGTTGTTGTATTCGGCGGAATTCTGTCTGAAATAAATGAACGTGTTGTTCGCGCTGTTTCCGGCTGAAGCAAAGACCTTGGCACCTGTATGGGGAGCTGTCAGCCTGTCCGCCGCGACAGAAAGGGAAAAAGATCCCACATCGTCGGAATATGGGGTAACGGCTTCTGCTTCCGTTGGGGTTTCTGTTGAAAGATGCGATGCTTCCGCATAAAGTGCCGTCTGTCGCATCGGTTCGACGTACTCGGGAGTGCCGCATGAACCGGATGAAAAAATATGTTTTGCAACGGTGACGGGTATGACAGTCACGCTTATGCCGACAATTGCGGAAACGGCAAGCAACATTATTCTGTTCACGAAAGCACCTCCGTTCTTTTTTATACTATGTTATAATACCACAAACGCGACATAATGTCAAGAAAAAAGTTATCCGATTAGGGGTTGCATATCGGCGCGGAAAGTGGTACAATATATTTAATACAGAACACGGAAAGAGGTTGATTAAAATAAAAAGAAGAGTTTTACCGTTGCTGATATCGGCACTGCTTCTGACTTCGTGCGCGGAAATTCCGATTGGCGAATCCTCTTCGCAGGCGTCGCAGGAAGGCTCGAAAATCGTTCTTGAGCCGTCCGGCGAGGTGTCGGGGACAGACGNNNAGGTCTCGGTGACAGACGAATCCGCTACCTCGGAGGAGGCGTCGACTGTTGTGTCGGAGCAGAGCGATGTCACGGAAGAGCCTTCGGAGGAAATAAGCGAACCCGAACGCGAATACGAATATTCGATCGACATCGAGCAGTATCTTGAGTACATCTGCCCTGAGGACGACAGCGAATATCTGCTTCTCGTCAACTATGACCATCGTCTGACGGATGCATACGAGCCGGACGACCTTGTGGTGTCCGAATGGACGAGAAAAGACCGTAAGGGCGAAAAGCTCAGAAAAAACTGCGCCAAGGCTCTCGATGCTTTTCTGAAGGAGGCAAAGGAAAACGGCGTGACCGACGTAGCCGTGACGAGCGCATACAGAAGCTTCAGCTATCAGAAATGGCTTTTCAACTTTTACGTCGAAATGTATCTGCACAAGTTCAAGACCCGCGAGGAATGCGAAAAATATGTCATGACCTTCTCCTGCCGTGAGGGTTGCTCAGAGCATCAGACGGGGCTTGCACTTGATATGCATAACCTTCCCTCTGCCGAAGTGACGTTTGCAGACAGCCCCGCTTATGCATGGCTTGAAGCTAATGCGCACAAATTCGGCTTCATCCTCCGCTTCCCGAAGGACAAAGAGGATATCACGGGCATCAGCTTCGAACCGTGGCATTATCGCTTCGTTGGCAGAAAAGCCGCAACTTATATATATGAACACGGTCTTTGCCTTGAAGAATACTACGATCTTATAAACGGCAACACGACAGACTGACGAAAGAAAACGCGCACGTCCCGCATGATACGGGTACGTGTGCGTTGTTCTGTTATTGAGACCTATCTGAATGCGTTTACAATGCCATAATATATCGGAACAGTGAGGAAAAGGATCCACCACGGATGCCAAAGTCCCCATACACAGCCGAGAACAAGATATACGGCGCAGACAAGCACCGGGTAGAAAAAGCGCAATGCGTTTTTGTTTTGGATAGCGGATATGAACGACATCAGAACAGGTATCATTATGAATACGATCCATCCCGGATGCCACAGATCGAAGAAAAATCCCAACACAAGATATATGAACACTGTGATGAGCGTGATCGGAAGCCTTGAAACCATAAGTTTTTTTGTGATTTCATTTTTGACCACTTTGCCGTTTTCGACGATATGAACATTGTCCTTGTCGACATGAACCTCGGTGTCGCCGTCATTTACATGGACGCCGCCGTGCCATGAAATATCGACTTTGTCCTTGCCGTCGTCAACATGGATTCCGTCAAAACCGATATGCACCTTATTTTTCTTTTCGGAATTATCGTCAGTATTGATTTCGTCATCGCTGCTGTCACTTGACCGGGCGGCGCTGTCTGCAGGGTCGGTATTGATAAGCTCATCGAGGGTCACACCGTAAATTTTCGAAAGATTTATAAGGTTGTCCGTATCCGGCGCTGCTTCGGCACGTTCCCATTTTGAAACAGCCTGACGGCTGACGCCGAGCTTTGCGGCAAGCTCTTCCTGTGACAAGCCGCTTTTTCTGCGGTATTGATACAGCCTGTTGCCAATAGAAACATCCATTTGTGTTTCCTCCTGTTTGTTATGTAAGAGTCGGATTCACGCGCGGTGCCGTTATCTTTCTGTGTCGCGCGTGGTTCCTGTCGCACTTGTAATTATAGCGGAAATCGCCCGTTTCAACAACATATTTCGGCTTGAAAATCCGCAACTATCGGTTGCTATTTCAGAAAATTGCCGTTATAGAACAGATTGTCGCACCATTTGCAGCATAAATCGACCCATCTTGTAATGTATGGGCTGTTATATCCCGGGCAGGTGAGCCGATCGGCAAGAGCATAGCCGTGACCGCCGAACGGGAACACGTGAAGCTCAAAAAGTATGTCATGCTCAGCGAGCGCATTGCAGTAAAGCAGTGAATTCCTGACCGGAACAAGCGTATCGGTTGAGGTATGCCACACAAAGGCGGGGCAGGTGAGGTCATCCACAAGTCTGTCTGCCGAGAGTGATTCAAGCAGCTCCATTGAAGGGCTCTCGCTTCCGGTGAGCTTCTGAAACGAAGACATATTCGGGTGGTCGACGCCGGAGATCACCGGATATCCGAGGATTGTGGCGTTGGGGCGTGCGGAAATGTTCGTGATGTCAAGCCTGTCGGATATGATATCACTGTTCCATGAAGTCGAGATATGCGCCGCAAGATGACCGCCGGCTGAAAATCCGCAGACTGCGATCTTATTCGGATCCACGCCGAATTCATCGGCGTTCGTGCGTACAGTGTGGACCGCCATAGCGGCATCAAGCAGCGGGTTATACACTTCGCATTCCGGTGCAAGAGTATACCGGACGACAAATGCGGCATATCCCTGAGCGAGGAAGACGTTTGCGACGGGCGTTGCCTCGCGTTCGGAGCAGAAAGCATAGCCTCCTCCCGGGAATATAATAACAGCCGGAGTTTCTGTTTCCGGATTATCGGGATTTTTCGGCGGCAGATGACATTCCATAACGACCTTGTCACAGCCGGTATGTATGTTTTTAGCGTACAGTTTGATTCTTTCCATGGTTTCTGAATCCTTTGATTATTCTCATGACTGCAAACAGGGCATAGCCCGCAAGTGAAAGATAGAGCGGCACATCACCGACGTATGAATACAGCGTGCGCGTTTCGACGGTATATACAGTGTCATATGTCGCCGTTTCGACAAGCGCTTTTGTAGCGCTTCTTATTTCGCCCTTCGGGGTAATGAAGCAGGAAATTCCCGTGTTTGCGGCACGGACGATATATCTGCCGTTTTCGACGGCTCTGAGCGCCGCATGCCAGACGTGCTGCTTTACCGCGGGCGCATCGTTGTACCAGCTGTCGTTTGTGACGATTATTATGATGTTTGCTCCCGAGCGGGTGGTGTCAACGACAGTCCACGGGAAAATGGAATCGAAGCATATGACTCCGCCGTATCGCACTCCGTCAATATCAATGATATCGGCGCTGTTGCCTTCGACATACGGGACGCGGTCAAAGGTCGCACCGAAAAGCCCGAGAACAAAATCAATCACCTTTTTGAAGGGCAGCGTTTCACCGAACGGAACGAGGTTCCGTTTTGTGTAATAGTTCGTGAGCGTGCCGTCGGGACGTATTGCAATCATCGCGTTGTGCTTGCCGTCGGTGTCATGAATAAGTGCTCCGGTCACGATGGTACAGCCGTATTTTTCGCAAATCGCGGCAAGCCGTGTATGAATTTCACCGCCGCTTGTGAAGGACACGGGAAAAGCCGATTCCGACAGCACAACAAGCGCGGCGCCGTTTTCGGCTGCTTTTTCGGCAAGTGTGATATTAGTATCTATTATAGTCTGGCGCCTGTCGCTGTCCCATTTTTCGTTTGACAGAGCATTTCCCTGGATTGCGGCAGTTTTGATTGCCTTATCGTTTTTTATCGGTATGACGCAAAGCACGATACCGATAATTGCCGGCGCAAGAAGGGAAGCGGTTCCGGCTCTGAGTGCAAAACGGTCACCCGTCTGTGCAAACAAAGCCATGTATCCGCAGAATGTGACAACGATGAATGTGATAAAATAGCAGCCGAAAAGCGATGCATTCTGAAGAAGCGGCAACACCTTGATCTGTGTCAGCGCGACCGTTCCCCATGAAAACTTGAGAGGTCCGAGGTTAAGGAACCATTCGGAGATTATGAAAAGCCCGGCTGTACATGGCGGCAAAAGGAGCGGCTTGTTCTTCGGAATCAGAGAAGACAGCATGAATATCAGCGCCGTCACGGCAGAATGATAAAGCGATATCCCGAGTATTCCGAGTATGACGATAAGAATGCCCTGTGCCGGCGAAAAGTCAAATCCGTCGAACGGATACAACTCCGCAAACCATGAATACAGCACAGGCATATAGCCCATGAAAAACGCGAACGTTTTTCTGAACGGATGCGTTATCGTCCCACTTTCAAAGAGTATATTCAAAAACAGATACAGTCCTGTATACGCGAAGACAAACAACCATTCCTGAAGAAATGCGAGCGAATATATGAGCCCCGCCGCAATGCATGACAATGCGTGATGCTTTTTGAAAAACGAAAAAAATCTCATAAATATAACAAAAGAAGCGCGGAAATCAGAGTTCCGCGCATTCAGCTCATAGGTTGTTTATGATTCCGCGCAGTGCCTCAGTTGCCGTTTCGAAGGCTTCGAATGCGGTGGAAAATACGTTTTTATGCTTGATGTCGTCGAGATTTGAAAGGGATGACAAGCCGCCGAATACCGTAAGATGCGGTTCAACGGTAAGAACAACATCGTCTGTTCTGTCTGCGTTGACCTGCGCGAGCGTTTCGGCAAGATGAGCGTCGCCCGTGCCGGGTACGACAATAGCACCGTTCTGCTCCGCGTCCTTGATGTGGAGATATTCGATATAATCCTTGAGCAGGGGATATACATTGACGGAATTTTCGTTTGAGAACGCAAGGTTTCCGCTGTCAAGAACGGCGCGGAGCCTGCCGCCGAAGTGGTCGCACAGCTTCTTCACGCTTTCTGCGCTCTGACCGTAAATATCCTTTTCGTTTTCATGGCAGAGAACGAAACCACGTGCTTCAGCCATGTCAAGCAGCTCTCCGATCATGGAAAAAGCTTTTTTTTCGAATTCTTCACGTGAAATTCCGGCTTCCGGATAGAAGCTGAACATACGTATGCGCTTGACGTCAAGCATATCGCCGATGTCCATAATACGGGTCAGCAGGTGCTTATGTGCTTCAAAATCGTCGTTTGTATGTATTTTTCCGATGGGAGAGCCGAGAGACCATACTTTTATGCCGTATCGCGCAAGCAGGTCGCGCACATCAAGAACTTCGTCGTCGGTGAGCAGGGTGAACGATTTGCCGTTAACACCGCGGAGCTCAACATAGGGAATATCCAGCTTTTTCAGCCCCTTGAGCTGTTCTTCGAAATTCGGGTCGATTTCATCCGCAAAAGCGGAAAGGATGAAGTTTGCCATAGTAATCAGTCCTCAACTGTAACGATTTTGCCCTCTTCGAAATATCCGGTGTAGGATCTTCCGCTGGGCCATGTGTAAACGGCTTTTTCGCCGTGCTTATAGGTTCCGTCGGAATTCATAATGAATTCGCCGTTTGCGTCCCTGACGCGGGTATCGAGCATATTGTCAAAGAATGTACCTGTGTAGGTCTCCTTGTTCGCCCAGCGATAAAAACCGGTGCCCGTGCGCTTGTCGCCGACAAACGAGCCCTTGTAATAGTCACCGTTTGCAAAATAGAATTCGCCTTCGCCGTCCTTGACGCCGTTTTTGAAATAGCCTTCATATCGCGAGCCGTCGCTGCCCATCACAAAAATACCGTAGCCGTCGGCAAGTCCGTTTTCAAAGTTGCCGTCGTACTTCGAGCCGTCCGCCCATGTATAAAGCCCGTGACCCTGTTTTACGGCGTCGATAAGCGTACCTGTATATACATCGCCGTTTCTGAACGTGTAAGTACCGGTACCCGTCAGCTTGTCATACTGGAATTCGCCCTCATAGGTATCCTTTGTCGCGTAATAAGACATTTTTCCGTTTCCGTGTCGGTACACCTGATATATATCGCCGACATAGAGATCGCCGTTTGAATAGCGTATTGTTTTGTTCATGTAATCAAGGTCGGCTTTGCCGCCGTCAGGATAGCGGATAGTACCAGAAACCGGCTGACCGTTTTCGGTCTTGCCGATGAATTTGTATCCCTCGTTATTTGAAATATAACGATAGCCCATTACATACAGGACGAGTGCGGTTGCGGCGACGCATACCACCGCGACGATGAGAATGAAAAGCAGCGGATTCATTCCGCGTTTCAGCTTGACCATAAAACCGGATGTCCTTTCCTGATTATTTCTATGCGGTTATGCCGAGCATGGTAAACAGCTCGGGGAAGAGATAGTTGCAAATTAGTGCGGTGAAGCAAAGTACAAGCAACAGTATGGGAAGCAGCAACAGCGGAATGCGTTCTCCGCAGTATTTGCGTTCTGCCATATCTATGCGCTCCTCCGGAATATAGTATTTACCGTCATGGCAGAGTACCGTCCGGGAAAAGGAGGTGCCTTCACGGAGCGAATATTTTATGAATGGAAGTCCCTTCAGTCCGAGCGCTTCAAGCGGCACAGCACTTTCTTTGTCAAATGCGTCGTGCTCGAAAAGACGGCGCACAAAAGAGCCAAGCACCCTTTTTGTGTAAAAGGTATAGATTGAAGCGGCGGCAATGCCAATAGCTATTGCCCATACTATCTGTTTCAGTGTCAGCATCATAAGCAGTAGTTCACACCGCACGTGACGTGCGGGAAAGCGTCAGCACCGCATGCCGCAACCGTTTGGTCACAGCATGCGCACTGCGGTATTTTACTTTTAAGGTTTGATTATATCCTTATGCATGTAAGGTCTCAGCACTTCCGGAATGCGGATGCTTCCGTCTGCCTGAAGGTTGTTTTCAAGGAATGCGATGAGCATTCTGGGAGGAGCAACGACCGTATTGTTGAGGGTATGCGGGAAGTACTTGCCGTTTTCGCCCGAGACCCTGATACGGAGGCGTCTTGCCTGAGCGTCGCCGAGGTTGGAACAGGAGCCGACCTCGAAATACTTCTTCTGACGGGGTGACCATGCTTCGACGTCAACGGATTTAACCTTGAGGTCGGCTAGGTCGCCGGAGCAGCATTCGATGGTTCGTACCGGGATGTCCATGGAGCGGAAAAGGTCGACCGTGTTCTGCCAGAGCTTATCGAACCACATCATGCTGTCCTCCGGCTTGCAGACAACGATCATTTCCTGCTTCTCGAACTGATGTATTCTGTAAACTCCGCGCTCTTCAATGCCGTGTGCGCCCTTTTCCTTGCGGAAGCAGGGAGAGTAGCTTGTCAGAGTGTGGGGAAGAGTTTTTTCGTCAACTATTGTGTCGATGTATTTGCCGATCATGGAGTGTTCGCTCGTACCGATAAGATAAAGATCCTCGCCTTCGATCTTATACATCATTGCGTCCATTTCGGCGAAAGACATAACGCCGGTAACGACGTCGGAGCGGATCATGAAGGGCGGGATGCAATAGGTGAATCCGCGGTCGATCATGAAATCACGCGCGTAGGAAAGTATGGACGAATGGAGTCTTGCTATGTCGCCCATGAGATAGTAGAAGCCGTTTCCGGCAACTCTGCGCGCCGCATCAAGGTCTATGCCATGGAGTCGTTCCATAATGTCGGTGTGATACGGAACCTCAAAATCGGGGATCACAGGGTCGCCGAAGCGTTCACGTTCGACATTTTCGCTGTCGTCCTTGCCGATCGGGACCGATTTGTCGATAATGTTCGGTATGCGCATCATTATCGTCTTGATTTCTTCCTCGACCTCGTTTTCACGGGCGGAAAGCTCGTCGATTTTGCCGCCCAGTTCGGACGTCTTTATCTTCATGGCTTCGGCTTCATCCTTTTTGCCCTGCGCCATAAGACCGCCGATAAGCTTGGAGGATTTGTTTCTTTCTGCTCTGAGAGCTTCGACCTCTGTCTTTATTGTGCGGTTTTCCGAGTCGAGAGCGAGAACCTTGTCAACAAGCTCGACCTTGTTGTCCTGGAACTTGTTTCTCATGTTCTGCCTGACCATTTCGGGGTTTTCGCGTATAAGCTTGATATCAATCATAGGGGGTTAATATGTCCTTTCATTCATTATCATCTTTGAAAAAATCGTTGCCGCAGAGAGATTTTATGAGTCCCTCAAGGTCATCGCCCGAGGAATAACGCAGAATCAGCTTGCCGCCTCCGTTTTTATCGGGAGAGATTGCGGC
>FR892201.1:0-984 GCA_000433115.1 Ruminococcus sp. CAG:382 | reverse complement strand
GCCCGATTCTGCGACATTATTCGCGGGTTCAAACAGCTTTTCCTCATCGTAGTGTTCAAGGAGCGGAAGCAGCGTGCGGGAGTGACCGTATGACAGCGCACCGTCGGTCACAAGCTGAAGGATGCTGTCCGGGAGATTGAGAATACGCAGCAGGTTGGCGACCGCCGTGCGGGATTTACCGACTTTGCGGGCAGCTTCCTCCTGAGTGAAGCCGAAGGAATCCATCAGCTCTTTATATCCGTTTGCCTCTTCAACGGGATTGAGGTCCTCACGTTGGAGGTTTTCGATAAGCGACAGCAACGCCGCCGTTTCGTCGTCGATTTCCTTGATTATGACGGGCACCTCTGTGAGACCGGCCATTTTCGAAGCGCGCCAGCGGCGTTCGCCGGCGATGATCTCATAAAAGCCGTTTGGCTTTCGTCTGACAACGAGCGGCTGAATCAGACCGTGCTGTGTGATCGACGAAGCAAGCTCTTCAAGCGCCGACGGGTCGAATACCTTGCGGGCTTGTCCGCGGTTAGGCTCTATTTCGGTGAGACGAAGCACCGTCACACCGCCCGAAGACGATTCTATTTCATTATCGGCAAGCAGAGCATCAAGCCCTCTGCCAAGTCCTTTTTTTGCCATTATGTATTATGCCTTTCCTCCGCAGCGCCTGATAAGTTCTTCGGTGACCTCTTCATAGGCACGTGCGCCTTTGGAATATTTGTCGTAAATGTCGATAGGTACGCCATAGCTCGGTGCTTCACTGAGCTTGACATTGCGCGGCACCGGACGGGCAAACAGCTTTGCGCCGAAATAACGCTTGATTTCCTCCATGACCTGAACGGTCAGCGTCAGTCTGCCGTCGTACATATTGACAAGCACACCGATAAGCTCCAGCGAAGGATTGACGCGGCTTTTGACGTGTCTTATCGTTTGTGTCAGCTGTGAGATTCCTTCAAGTGAATAAAACTCGCAGAGCAGGGGAATCACGACTCCGTC
>FR892200.1:43446-46583 GCA_000433115.1 Ruminococcus sp. CAG:382 | reverse complement strand
AAATAAGAAACGCAAACAGGTGTTTTCACAGCCACCCGACCGAAAAAGGTCGGGTGGCTTTTTCTGTGCAAAAAAATATTTTCAAAAAATTTCTGCTATCAGGAACATTTTGCGTTTCTGACCTTGGGGTATCAATGGAGGAGCATTACTATAAGGAGGCAGTGTAAAAATGGCGCGCGTAAGCAGAAGAACAAACAAAATTACTCCGGTGCAGAGCGCCGAAGCAATCAAGATATGGAATACAGCCTTATACGGAAGGCTTTCCGTTATGGAAACGAGAAATCGCAAGGACAGCGAAAGTCTGGAAACGCAGATGGAACTCCTGTCAAACTATATCCGAGGAAAGGCGCAATTCCGTCTGATCGGCTGTTAAGTTATTCAGATCCACATAGCCTTTCGCAAAACGAAAAGGACGAACAGCCGAAGCTGTTCGTCCTTCCCGCCCGATTGCTTCTGTTTCTCATTATTCATCCTTATGAGAAGGAAGCAAAGCGCCGACTTTTTTGCGTGCAATGAGACATGAAGCGATAATGAGCACGGAAACTGCGGCTGTTGAGATAATTATGTACGGTGTTTTCTGCACAACTTTCGGAACGGCTATCGTTGCGATACGTCTGTTTGTTATTCTTTCAACAAGACCGTAACTGTCCGCGTAATAAACGTAATTGTCTTTATCAACAGTGATGCTTTTCAGTTTTTCACAGCCGACAAATGTCCTTTCCCCAATTTCATAAATGCTTTTCGGTATGAAAATGCTTTCAATGTCAACGCCGGAAAAAGCGTTGTAGTCCAGCTTTTCGACGCTTCCATCCTCGGGTATTACGGTTGTCGGTGTTCCTTTTATCAGGCGTTTGACTTCTGTTTGTATCAGACAATTGCCTTCTGAGCTGTATTCGGCGTTGTTTTCGTCTACTGTAATAACGTCCGGATAGGTGCCTGTAAAACACGGTGTTGAGATAGCGGACAGATTTGCGCCGATATGAAGTTCTTTTACTTTCCCGCACTGCGAGAATGAAGTATTTTCGATCAATCTGATGTTGTCGGGAATATATATGCTCTCAATTCCGGTACAACCATAGAACGCATATCCGAGAATCCTTGACAGACTATCGATTTCCGGAATAACACTGTTTTTACACCCCGCTGTGAGAACATAATACTCACTGCCGATTCTTTGTAATATGCAATTGCCGATCGAGCAATACGATTCATTATCCGTATCGACATTCATGCTTTCAATAAACGGGCAGTTTGCAAAAGCCTGTTCGCCGATCTCGGTAATATATTGAGGAATGACGATTTTTTTGATGCCGGAACCGTAGAAAGCTTTCGGACTGATTATTATAACACTCCCGTCGTCCGGTATCACGGTTCCGATGCAGCCCGCGATAAGTGATTTTGCTGATATATCAATAATGCAGTTTCCTTCTGAACTGTATACGGGATTTCCGTCTTCGATGTATAGGGTTTCAAGAACCGGACAGCCCGATATCAACGGATTGCTCATATCGGTATTTAGACTTGTCGTTTCTTTCGAAAAGCTGATGCTTCTGAGATTCGGGCAATCCGTAAATGCTGAAGCGCCTACGGCTTTGGTTTGTGATGTGACGTCAAATGATGTAATTGATTTGTCATTTACGGTAAACAACATGACGCGCGGATTGTTGAGATTTCCGAGGTATGAGGCTCCGTCCAATTCGTTGTAAATAAGATTGTTGCATCGCTCGAACGCCCTGCTCCCGACGGAACAAATGCTGTCGGGGAGGGAAATGTCGGCAAGCAACTCGCAGTTCTTGAATGCGTTTGAACCAACATATTTAATTCCTTCCGAAAGCATTACGCTTTTCAGGTTTGAGCAATCCCTGAATGCGGAATCACCGATTCGTTCGACCGACGAGGGCACGGTAATAGCAGTGATGTCGTCGTTGCCGAGGAACGCATTTTTTTCGATAGCTTTAACGCTTCCGTCGTCGGGGATCGTACAGTCTGATATGCCAAGTACAAGCGTTTTGTCGTCCTTGCGGATAATACAATTGTTTTGTGAACGGTATGTCGGATTTTCTTCGGCAACGGTAATACTTTTCAGCCCGCTTGAGCCGAGAGGATTTATGGTGTGTACATTTGTCGGAATTTCCAGCGAGGTCAATTCGGGACAATTGTCAAAAACATTTGCTCCGATATAATTCAAAGAATCGGGAAGAAAAACCGATCTGAGGTTTTGACAGCCCGCGAACACCGAATCGTAAATATATTCGACGCCTTCGGGGATAGTTATGCTTTCTATCGCGGTGTTACCGAAGGCTTTGTTTTCAATCTTGGTAATGCCTTGCGGAAAACGTATCTTTTTCAGATTTATGCACCCTTCGAAGGCAGATGCACTTATGCGTTCAATACTGTCAGGCAGATATATTTCGGATATGTTTTCAAGTCCGCAGAACGCACGTTCTGATATTTCGTTAACACCGTTTCCGAGGTCTATTTTTTCTGTACATGCCGGAAACGCCTGTTCAAGCGCACGAAGACTGTCGGGAAGTGTGAATTCCTTTATCGCTGTACCTGCAAACGCCCCTTTTCCGATTCTGACGATCTTTTCCGGTATATCGACGTAGGTCATGTTTTCGCATTCACAGAAAGCACCCGGGGCAATCAGATGAGTTTTTTCGTGTATCTCGTATTCGGCAAGTGTGTGGTCTTTTACATCGACAAGCAATGTGTACGGGTTGCTGTCGTTACCGAGATAAAGCACACCGTTGTATTCATTGTATTGAAGCTGTTTGCAGGCAAGTATATCCTTTATGGAGTATTCAAACAGCGAATCCGGAACCGACAGCTTCTTCAGCCCCGTACATCCTTTCAGTGCATCGGGCGCGATTTCCGTAACTCCGTCGGAAATAACAAGTTCCTCAATGAAATCGCAGTCGGCAAATGCTCCATCTGAAATACGCGCAACGGGACAGCCCTTGTATATCGAAGGCACTGTCACTTTTTTTGGTTTGCCGTCTGCGATGCCGGCAACCACATAAATCGGTGTACTGAAATCATACAACCGGAATTCGAGATCCGAAGCTGGATCTGTTTCCGCTCCTGCAAATATCGGGGAATAACAGCAAACGGATATCGCAATAAGCAAAGACGAC
>FR892200.1:41858-43423 GCA_000433115.1 Ruminococcus sp. CAG:382 | reverse complement strand
AGCAGGAATGATAATGCTTTTTTCATTGTGGTACTTCCTTTCGGTAATTTGTTTTTCTCTGATAACGTGTCGGATTAATTATACTCCCTTTGCTATGATTATATATTATTTGTTGCAATATGTCAAGTCGATTGTCGTATGTATAAAAATACACAATATACATTGAAGGGTAAGCGAAAAAAAACGGGAGGAGTCGGTCAGGCTCTTCCCGTTTTTATTGCATATATGCCGAGCTAATCAGCTTCTGATTTCGATATCACAGTTTTCCTTGAGCTTCTTAAGGATTTTTGAAACAGCCTGCTCGGCTTCCGCATCGTTCATGGTCTTGTCGGGCAGACGGAATGTGAGACGGAATGCAACCGACTTTTTGCCGTCCGGTACACCCTTTCCGGTGTACACGTCAAATATCTTTACGCTGCAAAGCGATTTTCCGGAGAATCTGACGATGCTGTCAATGACAGTCTGAGCTTCAATATCCTTATCCATGACAAGTGCGAGGTCGCGCTCAATGCCGGGGAATACGGGCAGCGGTTCATAGTGTTTGTCACTGTCGGCGCTGCCGTACATTTTTGTGACGTCAAGGGTAGCGGCATAAACATCTGTTCCGATCTCGAATTCGGATGCGACGGACGGATGGATCTGACCGAATGAACCGACTTTCTTGTCGCCGATGATGACTTTGGCACATCTGCCGGGATGATATGACGGATTTTCCTCGTCGCTCTGAATACGCCAGCCCTTCACACCGAGATGCTTGAGTATTGCTTCAATGTAGCCCTTCATGTCATAAAAATCGCCTTCGCCGTAGAATGCAATTGCCAGGCTCTTCGATTCATACGACATATCGCTTTCGCTCTTCTGATAAAGTGTGGCGCACTCAAAGAGACGGCAGACGGGGCTGCGGTGGTTGTAGTTGTGCATGAGCGCTTCCAGGATTGAGGGAAGTGCGGTTGTGCGCATAACGGAGGTATCGTCGCCGAGAGGATTGCGGATGCGGATGACATCGCGTCTCACATCGTTTTCGGGTATATGAATCTTGTCGAACATCTTGGGTGAGATGAATGAGTATGTGTAAATCTCATCAAAGCCAAGACCGACGCAGGTGTCATTGATTTTCTTGAGAAATGCCTGATAATTAGTCAGTTTGCCCTCGACGGCGCGGCATTCGAACTGTGTGGGCAGAATTTTGTCAACACCGTAAAGACGGACGATTTCTTCCGCAACATCGGCGGTATTGATAATGTCGTTTCTGTATGCGGGGACGATTATTTCATCACCGTCGACGATCATTTCGATGCGCTTGAGAAGCTCAGACATTTCTTCGCGGCTGATGCTTGTTCCGAGTATTTCATTGATTCTCTTCGGGTCAAATCTGACGCGTGTGGGTTCGACAGATACATTGCAGATATCGATGATTCCGTCAACTATTTCGCCGCAGTCAAGTTCGCGTACAAGTTCACAGGCGCGGTTGATGGCGAGCATTGCGTTGTAAGGAGGAAGACCTTTTTCAAAACGGCGGCTGGATTCGGTTCTGAGACCGACGGTACGGCTTTTATGGGGGGTAT